>DATBDM010000001.1:0-5866 GCA_036269915.1 Solirubrobacteraceae bacterium
CGGCAGCGTCAAGGCGCTCTTCGAGGCCTACGACTTCTGCGCCGAGCGGGGCATGGGCGCGTATGGCGGCGGGCAGTACGAGCTCGGCGCCGGACGCGGCCAGATCCAGCTACTCGCGGCGCTGTTCCACCCCGACGGGCCCAACGACATCGCCCCCGGCGGCTACGACGCGCTCGACCCCGAGCCCGGGCTGCCGCAGAGCCCGCTCGACCCGGCGCCGGAGGGCACCGGTTTCCGCCGCCGCATCTAGACTGGACTTCAACCATGCCGCCCAAGCAGCGTCAGATCCGCCTCGAGCAGAAGTCCGCCCTCGGCGCGATGCAGCAGCTCGAGAACCGCTCGGACGAGGAGCTCCTCGCCGAGACCCGCTTCCGCGCCGCCGCGCAGGCCATCCTCGGGGCGCGCGCCGCCGAGCGGATGGACGCAGAGCGCTCGCGCGAGCACTTCCGCGCCGCGATCGCGGCCGCCCGCCCGCAGGAGCGCCTGCAGCTGCGGCGCATGGCCGAGGCGTCGCTGGCGCTCGCCGAGCGCCGGCCGGACGACCTCCGCGCCGCCGCCGAACGGCTCGGTCAGGAGGCGCCGTCCAACCGCCAGCTGCTGATGCTGCGTCTGATGGGCCTGATCGCCCCGCCGCAGAGCGCCGGCCTGCCGCGGCGGATCGGCGGCATCTTCCTCCTGCTCGCGATCGTCGTGCTGCTGCTCGCGCTCGGCTGGGGCATCGTCCAGCTCGTCGCGCTGCCGTTCGGCGGCCTCAACCCGATCATCTCGGTCTTCTGGGGCCTGGTCCTCGTCGCGATCGTCATCGGCGTGCTCGCGTTCTACGGCCGCCGTCGCCAGAACGCCGCGCGCGCGAAGGCGGCCGAGCAGCGGACGAGCGCGATGGGCACCGGCCGGGCCGCGCGCCGCTCGAAGTAGCACGCAGGGCGCCGCGCCCCGCCGTCGAAACCACCCGCAGCGATGGATGGTCCGTCCACACGAGGCTGGGAGGCCGTGGAGGGCGCGGAGACGCGGGTGCACGAGCGTGCCATGGCGCGGCAGCGTGCGGCGGACCGGCGGCAGCGGCGCCGAAGCTGGACGGTGTGGGCCCTCCGGGTCCTGCTGCCCCTGCTCGGCGCCGCCGCCGCGCTCCTCGTCCTCGAGGCCCGCGACTGGTCCACGGTCGCCGCGGCGGCCGCGCTCGTCGTGCCGGCCGCCGTCTCCGCCTGGCTGGCGCGGCGCGAGAGCCTGCCCGACGCGATCCTCTGGCTGCTGGTGACCCTCGCGGCCGAGCTCGCGCTGGTGTTCGGGGTCGGGCTCGTCCTGCTCGGCCTCGGGCCCGCCTGACGGGCGGCTACCTCGGCGCGACGCGGACCGAGTCGATCACGACCGGGCTGACCGGCGTTCCGCTCCGCGGATTGGCGTGGACGGCCGCGATGCGGTCGACCGTCGCCTGCCCGCCCGAGACCTTGCCGAGCAGGGCGTACTCGGGGGCGAACTGGTACTTCGTGCCGGTGACGACGAAAAACTGGCTGCCCGAGGTGCCGGACGCCTCGAACTGCGTCTTGGCCATCGCCACCACGCCCGGCGTGTACTTCACGTTGCGCGGCGGCGCCTCGACGACCTTGTAGCCGGGGCCGCCGCTGCCGTCGCCCTTCGGGTCCCCGCCCTGGATCACGAAGCCCGGCACGATGCGGTGGAAGCTCGTGCCGTCGTAGAAGCGCTTGCCCGCCAGCGACGCGAACGACGCGCTCGTCTTCGGCGAGTCCTTGACGTCGAGGGTGATGTCGAAGCTGCCGCAGCTCGTCGCGATCGTCGCCACGTAGGTCTTCGAGGGCGACAGCGTGAGCTTGGGCCTGGGGAGCTTCTGGGCGGGCTTGGGCCGCGGCTGGGCGACCTGCTTGCAGCCGGCGGGCAGGCCCGCGGGCGCCGTCTTCGCGGGTGTCGCCGAGCCGCCGGAGTCGTCCGAGGAGCCGCCGCATCCGGCCAGGCCGACGGCCGCGGCGCAGGCGAGGAGGAGCGGCAAGGGCGGGCGCGGCATGCGCGGCGATGATAATGCGCCCCGTGGCCCTCTCCCCTGCGCTCTCACGTTACGCCGCCGTGCTGCTCGACCTCGACGGCACCGTGTGGGTCGGCGACGAGCCGTGCGACGGCGCGGGCGCCGCGATCGACGCGCTGCGCGAGGCGGGGATGGCCGTCCGCTTCCTCACCAACGACGTCCGTCACAGCCCCGAGGAGGTCGTGCGCAAGCTGTGGCGGCTCGGGTTCCGGGCCAACGTCGGGGAGGTCGTCAGCGTCGGCGCGGCGCTGCAGCGGCAGCTCGCCGAGCGCGACGGCGGCACCGCGTTCGTGATCGGCGCGCGGGCGCTCGTCGACCACGTCGCCGCCGCCGGGCTGCGGATCGTCAACCGCACGCCGTTCGCCTCGCGCGCCGACGTGGTCGTCGTCGCCGAGCACGAGGAGCTCGACTACGGCGAGCTGCGCACCGCCACCCAGGCCGTGCTGCGCGGCGCCGAGCTGATCGGCGCGACGCGCGACGCCACCTTCCCGATGCCCGACGGCCCGTGGCCCGGGTCCGGCGCCGTCCTCGCCGCCGTCGAGGCGGCCACCGGGCGCAGCGCCGACGTCGTGGTCGGCAAGCCCGAGCCGGCGATGTACGCCGCGGCGCTCGACGGCCTGCCGGCGCCGGTGCTCGCCGTCGGCGACCGGGTCGAGGTCGACGTCGCCGGCGCCCGCGCGGCCGGGCTGGACGCGGCGCTGGTGCTCACCGGCGGCGCGCTGCGCCCGAGCGGCGACGACGCGCTGCGCGTCGCCGACTCGCTCGGCGCGCTCGTCCTCGCCTAGCCGGGCGGCCGTCTAGCCTCCTCGGCTCGCATGGAGCGCCCAGTCCGCCTGATCGTCAACCCGAGCGCCGGCGGCGGCCGCGCCGCGCGGCTGCTACCCGCCGTCGAGGCCGCGCTGCGCGGGCACGGCATCGCCTTCCGCGTCGACCGCACGACGTCGATCGACCACGCGCGCGAGCTCGCCCGCCGCGCGCGCGACGAGGGCGAGATCGCGGCGGCGATGGGCGGCGACGGGCTCACCGGCGCCGTCGCGGGCGAGCTGCAGGGCTCCGAGGGCGTGCTGGCCGTGCTCCCCGGCGGCCGCGGCAACGACTTCGCGCGCAAGCTCGGCATCGGCGCCGACCCGGTGGCCGCCTGCGAGCTGATCGCCAACGGCGCCGAGCGCCGCGTCGACGTCGCCGAGGCCGATGGCCGCTGCTACGTCGGGATCCTCTCCGCGGGCCTTGACTCCGACGTCCAGGACATCGCCAACTCGACGCGGCTGCCCCTCGGGAACCTCGTCTACCTCTACGGAACGCTGCGCGTGCTGCGCACGTGGCGCCCCGCGGACTGGGAGGTCACCGTGGACGGCGCGCGCCACACGTTCTCGGGATACTCCGTGGCGGTGGCGAACTCCGGTGTCTTCGGAGGCGGGATGTGGCTCGTGCCGGACGCCTCGATGGAGGACGGGCTGCTCGACGTCGTGCTCTCCGAGCACCGGCCGCGGCACCGCTTCCTGCTCAACCTCGGACGCGTGTTCAAGGGCACCCACACCTCCGAACCGGGGTTCCACATCCTGCGCGGGCGCAGCGTGACGTTCTCCGCGGACCGCCCGTACACGGCCTACGCGGACGGCGACCCGATCGCCGAGCTGCCGGCGACGGTGCAGGTCAGGCCCGGCGCGCTGCGGGTGCTCGCGCCATGAGCGCCAAGCTCGCCGGCGGCCTGCTCGCCGCCCGCGCCACCGGCGCGGTGCTGCGCCGCGCCGGGCGCGGCGGGACCTCGCTGCCCGGCAAGATCCTCACCCGCGTGGAACCGCACGCGATCGGCCGGCTCGCCGCGCGGCTGGAGCGCGGCTCGGTGGTCATCTCCGCCACGAACGGCAAGACGACGACGGCGGCGATGGTCTCGGCGATCATGCGGCGCACCGGCGCGACGCTCGTCCACAACCGCGCCGGGGCGAACATGGCGGGCGGCGTCGCCGCCGCGCTGGCCGGGGCGGCGCGACGCGGCGGCCGCGAGCTCGACGGCGACCTCGGGCTCTTCGAGGTCGACGAGTTCTGGCTCGGCGCCGTCGTCGAGGAGCTCGACCCGCGCGCGATGCTGCTCGGCAACCTCTTCCGCGACCAGCTCGACCGCTACGGCGAGCTCGAGACGATCGCCGACCGCTGGGCCGGCATCGTGGCCGCACGCGACCCGGCCGGCACGCTCGTGCTCAACGCCGACGACCCGGTGATCGCGGATCTCGGCCGGATGACGCTGCCGGTCTACTACGGCGTCGACGACGACGCGCTCGCGCTCCCCGAGCTCCAGCACGCGTCGGACTCCAAGCACTGCCGCCGCTGCGGCCACGCCTACGTCTACGACGCCGCCTACCTCGCCCACCTCGGCCACTACCGCTGCCCCAACTGCGGCCAGCACCGGCCCGAGCCCTCCGTGCGGGCGACCGACGTCGAGCTGCGCGGGATCACCGCCTGCGCGTTCACCCTGCACGCCGAGGGCGGCGAGCGGCGCATCGAGCTGCCGCTGCCCGGGCTCTACAACGTCTACAACGCGCTCGGCGCCGCCGCGCTGACCCTGTCGCTCGGCGCCGGCCTCGACGACGTCGCTGCCGGGCTCGCGGCGGTCGAGCCCGCGTTCGGGCGCGCCGAGACGCTCGACCTCGGCGGGCGGCCGACGTCGATCCTGCTCGTCAAGAACCCGGCCGGCGCCAACGAGGTGCTGCGCACGCTCGCGCTCGAGGGCGAGCGGCTCGACCTCTTCGGCGTGCTCAACGACCGCATCGCCGACGGACGCGACATCTCGTGGGTCTGGGACGCCGACTGGGAGGTCATCGCGCCGCATGTGCGGCGGATGACCTGCTCGGGCACGCGCGCGGCGGAGCTCGCCCTGCGGCTGAAGTACGCGGGCGTGCCCGCCGAGCGGCTCGCCGTCGTCGAGGACGTCGAGGCCGGGCTGGACGCCGCGCTGGCCGACGGGGACGGAGCTCTCTACGCCGTCCCGACGTACACCGCGCTGCTGGAGCTGCGCGACCTGCTCACCCGCCGCGGCCAGGTCGAGGCGTACTGGCGGTGACCGTGCGGACGCCTCCGATCTCCCCCGCGGTGATGTGGCACGACGTCGAGTGCGGGACCTACACCGCCGACCTGCCGCTGTGGCGAGGGCTCGCGCGCGCGACCGGCGGTCCGGTGCTCGACGTCGGCGCAGGCACCGGGCGCGTCGCGCTCGACCTCGCGCGCGCCGGGGAGCGCGTCACCGCGCTCGACCTCGACGCCGAGCTGCTGGCCGAGCTGGCACGCCGCGCGCGGGACGCCGGGCTCGCGGTCGACGCCGTGCGCGCCGACGCGCGCGACTTCGCGATCCCCGGCGCGGCGTTCGGCCTGATCGCGGTCCCGATGCAGACGATCCAGCTACTCCCCGACGCGGCGGCGCGGGCCGGGTTCTTCGCGGCCGCGCGGCGCGTGCTCGCCCCGGGCGGCCTCGTCGCGCTCGCGCTGGCCGAGACGCCGGAAGCCTTCGAGGGTCCGGGCGCGCTGCCGGCCCCGGACGTCGGCGAGTCCGGCGGCTGGCGGTTCGTGTCCCAGCCGCTGGCGATCCGGCTCGGCCCGGAGACGTGGACGATCGAGCGCGAGCGCCACCTCGTCGCGCCCGACGGCTCGCGCGCGGTGCAGGACGACCGGATCGAGCTCGCCGCGCTGACCGCCGACGAGCTGACGGCCGAGGGCGTCGCCGCCGGCCTGCGCGCCGAGCCCGCCGAGCACGTCGCGGAGACCGACGACCACGTCGGCTCGGAGGTGGTGATCCTCCGTGGCTGAGGGCAGCCTGCGCGTCCTCGCGCTCTATCCCGA
>DATBDM010000002.1:0-1917 GCA_036269915.1 Solirubrobacteraceae bacterium
CGCCGGAGAAGATGCGGTCGACGCGCGGGTAGTCGAGCCGGACGTCGGAGCGGATCAGCGACCGGTGGAAGGCGGTCCGGCGCACCTTCGCGCCGTCGAACTCCAGCTCCACGGTGACCGCGAGCCGGTCCTCGCCCGGGACGAGCGAGCAGGCGCGATTCGACAGCGCCTCGGGCAGCATCGGCTCGACCGCGCCGGGCACGTACACCGAGGTGCCGCGCCGGTAGGCCTCGCGGTCGACCGGCGAGCCGGGCTTCACGTGTGCGGCGACGTCGGCGATATGGACCCAGACCCGCACCGCGCCGTCGGGCAGATCCTCGGCCGAGATCGCGTCGTCGAAGTCCTTGGCGGTCGGCGGGTCGATCGTGAAGGTCACGAGGTCGCGCAGGTCGGCGCGCCGCCCCGCGCCGCGCTCGCGCTCGCCGACCGTCTCGGCGGCCTCGCGGGCCGTGCGCTCGACCACTGGGTCGAAGCGCCGCCGCAGGCCGCGGTCGAGCATCAGCGCCTCGATCACGTCGCGGGCGACGTCCGGGCGCCCGATCCGGCGCACGATCTTGCCGTGCCCGCCGCGCGGCCCCGTGAGCCGGATCAGGACGAGGTCGCCGGGCCTGCCGTGCCCCGGTCGCGGCTTGTCGATGGTGATGCGCCGCCCGTGGGAGAAGAACCCCGTCGCGGTGACGAAGCGGCCGCGCTTCTCGAGCACCGCCACCGCGGTGCCCTCGTTCATGCGCCGGCCCGGGCCAGCGCCTTCAGGCCGGCCTGGAGCGTCTCGTCGCGCCGCGTCCTGGGGTTGTCGGGCGCCTGCACGTCCGGCGTGATGCCGGAGCCGGGCTTGACGCCGCCGCCGCCGAGGTTGCGCCCGCTGGGCAGGAAGTACTCGCCGACGGTGATGTCGAGCGCGCCGCCGTTGGAGAGCCGCTCGACCTCCTGGAAGACGCCCTTGCCGAACGTGCGCGTGCCCACGACGCTCGCGCGGTGGCGATCCTGCAGCGAGCCGGTGACGATCTCCGACGCCGACGCGGTCTGCCGGTTCACGAGCACGGTGACCGGGATCTTTCCCGGGATCGCGCCGCCGGTCGCGTCATAGGTGTGCTCGGGCCGGGCGCGGCCGCGTGTCGAGACGATCGTCCCGTCGGGGATGAAGATCGAGGAGATCAGCACCGCCTCGTTGAGCAGGCCGCCGCCGTTGTCGCGCAGATCGAGCACCACGCCCTTGGCGCCCTGGCCGAGCAGCCGCCGGACGGCGCCGCCGACCGCCGCGTGCGCACCCGAGGTGAAGCTCGACAGCCGCACGTAGGCGACCTTCTGGCCGCCCGCGCGCTTCATCGAGGACTGCACGACCGGGATCTCGACGCGCTGGCGCTGGAGGTTCACGGTCCGCTCGGCGCCGTCGTGACGGAGGGTCAGCGTGACGCTCGAGCCCTCCGGCCCCTTGATCCGCGTGGTCGCCTCGTCCGAGGACGAGCCCTGGAGCGAGTGCCCGTTGACCTCGGTGATGGTGTCGCCGGGCCGCAGGCCGCCGCGCTTGGCGGGCGAGTTCGCGAACACGGAGATGATCTTCAGGCCCGCGGGGTCCTTCTCCACGGTCATGCCGACGCCGGTGAACGCGCCGTCGGTGGAGTCCGAGAAGTCCTGGTAGTCCTTCGGCGAGAAGTAGTTCGAGAAGCGGTCGTGCAGCGAGGCGACCGCCGAGTCGAGCGAGGTGTCGAGCAGCGCGTGCTCGTTCACCGGGCGGTAGTAGTCGCGCTCGATGAGCCCCACCGCTTCGTCGTAGAGGCGGCCCTGCGAGTCGGCAACGAGCGTGTCGCGGACCGGGGCGGGGAGATCGCCGGGATGGCCTCCGAGCCAGATCCCGGCGACGAGCAGGATCGGCAGCAGGGCGACGAGGACCCAGGTGCGAGAACGGCGGGGCACGCG
>DATBDM010000003.1:0-3783 GCA_036269915.1 Solirubrobacteraceae bacterium
GCCCGCGACATGGGTGCCGTGGCCGTTCTCGTCGGCCGGGTCGGCGTCGCCGGCCACGAAGTCCCAGCCGTGGAGGTCGTCGACGAAGCCGTCGTGGTCGTCGTCGATCCCGTTGCCGGGGATCTCCCCGGCGTTGGTCCACGCCGCCCCCGCGAGGTCGGCGTGCGTGAGATCGACGCCCGTGTTCAGCACGGCGACGATCACCGGCGCGCCCGCCGGCGGCGACCATGCGGAGCTCAGGTCCATCGGGCCGTACTGCCAGCCGAGTGCGGGCGTCGCAACGGCGGCGGCGCGGGCGGGCGCGGTCGCGGCGAGCGCGAGCAGGGCGATGAGCAGCGTGAGCGCCATCCGTGGCGCGCGATGGGACAACCGAGCTCTCCTTGAGCATCACGCGGCCGTCCGTGGCCGCGGGTCTGTCCCATGTGATCGGCCGCTGACCCCAACCGGTTGAGCGGGCGGCGGCGCTCAGGTCGATGGGCCGAGGATGCGCATCGGGACCCCACCCACCGTCGCGCCGGCCGGGACGTCGCGGTTGACGAGGGTCAGCGCGCCGATCGTCGCCCCATCGCCGACATGGACGCCGCCGAGGATCTGCGCGTACGGACCGATCATGACGTCGTCGCCGATCAGTCTTGCTTCCAGCGCGCGAGCTCGTCCATCGGGCGCGGCTAGGCGGCCGCGGGCGTCTCGGTGGCGCGCCGGGCGGCCGCCTCGCGCGTCATCGGCGTCTTGCCCCAGCCCGCCGCGTCGGCGTAGTCCAGCAGCGCGCCGAAGCAGTCCTGCAGCCGCGCGGGGCTGATTCCCGTCGACCCCAGCAGCGCGTTCGCGCGCGCGGCGTCGAACACGGTCTCGACCTCGAAGTAGGGCAGGAACACGGATGCGGGACCGTCCGTGAACTCCGTCCCGGCCTCGCTCGGCGGGACCAGTCGCGGCGCCTCGCGGCCGAAGCGCTCGCTGCCGAGGTGCAGGAGGTCGCGCACCGTGACCGCTTCCGTACCCGAGACGAGGTTGAAGACCCCGGCCTCCTGCCGGTCGAGCAGCTCGACGAGCGCGGCGGCGACGTAGTCGACGGTGACGACGTCGACGCGGCCGTCGGGCAGCGCCGGGACGTGGTCGAACAGCCCGCGCGAGAACGCGCGCAGCGGCCAGTAGAGGACGTTGAACGCCGGCGTCCAGCCCGACCGTGCGTCGCCCATGACGATGCTCGGCCGCGCGACGGCGGGAGCGAGGTCGTCGGCGGCGGCGAGCACATGCTCGGCCTCCCACTTCGTCTGCTCGTAGGTGTTGCGGAAGTCCTGGCCGACGTCGAGCTGGCGCTCGCGGAAGACCCCTGGCTGGCGCCCGCCGACGTAGGCGGTCGACACGTGGACGAAGCGCTCCAGGCGCCCGATCGACTTCGCCTCGCGCGCGAACCCGATCACCTCGCGCGTGCCCTCGACGTTGATCAGGCGCGCCTCCTCGAGCGGGAGGTCGAAGGTGATCGACGCCGCGCAGTGCAGGATCGCGCCGATCTCCTCGGCCAGCTCGGTGCGCGCCCCCGGCCGCAGCCCGAGGTTCGGCACGGTGACGTCGCCGGCGACCGCGCGGACGCGGTCGCGGTGGGACTCCGGGTCGTCCCAGAGCATGTTCAGCACCTCGTCGAGCCGGCCCGCGGCCGCGCCGTCGTTCTCCGCCCGGATCAGGCAGACGACGTCGCGATCGCCGCGCTCGAGCAGGCGGGCGAGCACCTCCATGCCGAGGAAGCCGGTGGCGCCGGTCAGCAGGACGGCCGGCTGGCTCACGACGCGCCCTCCACCGCGGCGGTGACCTGCCCGTTCGGCGACGCGTCGGCGGCCGCGGCGCCCGGGTCGAGCGCGGTGCCCATCGCGTGGAAGCCGCCGTCGACGTGCAGGATCTCGCCGGTGATCGCGCGAGCGAGGTCGGAGAGCAGGAAGCAGACCGCGCCACCGACGGGCGCCGGGTCGCTCGTGTCCCAGCCCAGCGGCGCCTGGCGCTCCCAGGCCGTCGCGAGGTCGTTGAAGCCGGGGATGCCGCGCGCGGCGATCGTGCCGAGCGGGCCGGCGGAGATGAGGTTCACGCGGACGCCGCGCGGCCCGAGGTCGCGGGCGAGGTAGCGCGAGGTCGCCTCGAGCGCGGCCTTGGCGACGCCCATCCAGTCGTAGACCGGCCAGGCGACGGTCGCGTCGAAGTCGAGGCCGACGATGCTCGCACCCTCGGGCGGGTAGAGGTCGGCGAGCGCGACGGCGAGCGCCTTGAGCGAGAACGCGCTGGTCTGGAACGCGGCGATCGCGCTCTCGGGCGGCGTCTCGAGGAAGTTTCCGCCGAGCGCGTCCTCGGGCGCGAAGGCGATCGCGTGCAGGACGCCGTCGACCCGGCCCCAGCGCTCGCGCAGCTCGTCGGCGAGCGCGGTGAGGTCCTCGGGGCGGTTGACGTCGAGCTCGAGCACGTCGGGCGGGCCGTCGAGGCGCTTGGCGGTGCGCTCGGTCAGGCGCTTGGGCCGGCCGAAGCCGGTCAGCACCACCTCAGCGCCCATCGCCTGGGCCTGGCGCGCGACCTCGAAGGCGATCGAGTCCTTGGTGATGACCCCGGTGATGACGAGCTTCTTGCCGGCGAGCATCACAGGGGAAGGGCGACGAAGTCGGAGGCGGGCTCGGCGGTGCCGGTCTGGGCCTCGCGGCGCCACAGCACCTCGACGCGCGCGCGGCAGACGACGCGCTCGTCCTGGTTGACGACGCTCCAGGCGAACGCGACCAGGCCGGCGTCCTCGCCGACGTCTGAGGTCTCGGCGACGCGGCCCTGGACGCGGATCGTGTCGCCGAACCGGACCGGGCGCTTGAACGTCGCGTCGGAGACGCGGCGCAGCGCGACGACGCGCTCGGGATCGAAGGGCACGAGGCCGGCGGCGATCGAGACGACGAGCATCCCGTGGGCGATCCGCTCCCCGAACGGCGACTGCGCCGCCCAGGTCGCGTCGGCGTGCTGGGGATGCCAGTCGCCGGTCAGCGCCGCGAAGCCGACGACGTCGGCCTCGGTGACGGTGCGCCCGCGGGTGGTGAAGGCCTGGCCGGCCTCGAGGGATTCGAACGGTGCGGAGAAGTCCATGGACCTCCTCACAGGGGGATGTTGCGCACGCCAGGCCCCGGCAGGGCGGCGGCGTCCAGGGTGAACAGGGCCTCGCAGAGGCGCCGGCGCGTGTCGGCAGGCTCGATGACCTCGTCGACGTGGCCCTCGGCCGCGGCGATGTCGGCGCTCAGGTGCTCGCCGGCGTAGGTCGCGGCGAACTCGTCGCGCGCGGCGACCGGGTCGTCCGCCGCCGCGATGTCGCGCCGGTTGACGATCGTGACCGCCTGCTTGGCGCCCATCACGCCGAGCTGCGCCTGCGGCCAGGCGAACACGTAGTCCGCCCCGAGGTCGCGCGAGTTCATCGCGATCAGCGCGCCGCCGAACGCCTTGCGCAGCACGACGGTCACCTTCGGCACGGTCGCCTCGGCGAACGCGTGCACGAGCTTCGCGCCGTGGCGGATGACGCCGTCGCGCTCCTGGCGCGTGCCGGGCATGAAGCCGGGCGTGTCGACCAGCACGACGAGTGGCAGGCCGAAGGCGTTGCAGGTACGCACGAAGCGCGCGCCCTTGCTGCCCGACTCGGCGTCGAGCACGCCGCCGAGGTAGCGCGGCTGGTTGGCGATCACGCCGACCGGGCGGCCCTCGATGCGGGCGAAGCCGCAGGCGAGGTTCTTGGCCCAGCGCGGCGACCACTCGAGCAGCCGGCCCTCGTCGGAGATC
>DATBDM010000004.1:0-5488 GCA_036269915.1 Solirubrobacteraceae bacterium
CAGCTTCGCGGGGTCGATGACGAGGTCGAGCTCCGCGATGCGGTCGCCGCTGACCGTGACGCCGCAGACTCCGAGCACGCGATCCTGCGCACTGACGACGATGCCCGCGGCGCCGTTGACGAGCGCGGGACGCGCGAGGGCGGCGAACCGCCGGCCCTGCTCGAGCGCGACACGGGCGACAGCCTCGGCGCCGAGGATCGGCGCGCGGGCGGGACGCCCGTCGCCGACGTCCTGGCGGAAGACCACGTCGGGGTGCAACACGGCGACAAGGCCCTCGAAGTCGCCCTCGCGGGCGGCGGCGAGGAACGCGTCGACGAGCTCGCGCTGGCGGGCCAGGTCGGCGTCGACGACCGGGGCGCCGCGGACCCGGCGGCGCGCGCGGCTGGCCATCTGGCGGACCGCGTCGGGACTCGTCTCGAGGATCGCCGCGATCTCGCCGAACGGCACGGCGAACATGTCGTGCAGCACGAAGGCGAGGCGCTCCCTCGGGCCGAGCGCCTCGAGCACCACGAGCAGCGCGAGGCCGACCGAGTCGGCGAGCTCCGCCTCCCGCTGCGGATCCCCGTCCCCCGGCTCCGCGGCGACGACCGGCTCAGGCAGCCAGCTGCCCACGGAGTCCTCCCGGCGCCGGTTGCGCGCCTTGAGCATGTCGAGCGCGACGCGGCCGACGACGGTCGTCAGCCAGCCCGCCAGGTTCTCGATGCCGCCGGCGTCCGAGCGGCTCAGTCGCAGCCAGGCCTCCTGGACCGCGTCCTCGGCGTCGGTCGCCGAGCCGAGCATCCGGTAGGCCACG
Organism: Solirubrobacteraceae bacterium; assembly: GCA_036269915.1. Classification (GTDB taxonomy): domain Bacteria; phylum Actinomycetota; class Thermoleophilia; order Solirubrobacterales; family Solirubrobacteraceae; genus DATBDM01. The sequence continues at coordinate 794 of DATBDM010000004.1, forward strand.
GCGTGCAACCGCGGGCGCTGCCGCTCGAACTGGGTCGCGATCAGGTCGTCGTCCACGTTGGCTCTCTCGCGTCGGTCCACACCTCCATGACGACCGGGCGCGCCCGGATGTGACCTGTCACACCTCGACGCCGCGCGGCGTCGTCATGGGAGAAGAGCCGAACTCGAAATCCGGGAGGCCGTGATGGCACGCAGATGGTGGACGTTGGTCGCAGTGGGCACGGGGGTGTTCATGCTCCTGCTCGACCTCACCGTCGTGAATGTCGCGCTGCCGGACATCCGGCGCGCGTTCGGAGCGTCGTTGTCGGACCTGCAGTGGACGATCGACGCGTACGCGCTGACGCTGGCGGCGTTCCTGCTGACCGCGGGAGCGCTCGCCGACCGGCTCGGCCGGCGGCGGCTGTTCGCATCCGGGCTGGCCGTGTTCACGGCCGGCTCGCTGGCCTGTGGACTGGCGACCGGACCGCTGTCGCTGATCATCGCCCGCGCTGGCCAGGGCGTCGGCGGCGCGATCATGTTCGCCACCTCGCTCGCGCTGATCGCACAGGCGTTCCAGGGCCGCGACCGCGCCGTGGCCTTCGGGCTGCTCGGCGCGATCACGGGCGTCGCCGTGGCCGTCGGCCCGGTCGTCGGCGGCCTGCTGACGTCCGGCATCTCGTGGCGGTGGATCTTCTTCGTGAACCTTCCGATCGGGATCGCTGCGCTGCTCGTGACGCTGCGGAGGGTCGACGAGTCGCGCAACCCGTTCGCGCAGCGGCCTGACATCGCCGGATTCGCGACCTTCAGCACCGGGCTGGCCGCGCTGACCTTCGGGCTGATCCGCAGCACGCCGGACGGCTGGGGGTCGACCACCGTCGTCGCCTCGCTGACCGCCGCCGTCGTGCTGCTGTGCGCGTTCGTCGTCGCCGAGCGACTCCAGCCGCACGCGATGTTCGATCTCGCCCTGCTGCGCAAGCCGTCGTTCGACGGCGGTCTGATCGCCGCCCTGGGCATCAACGGCTCGCTGTTCTCGCTGCTCACCTACCTGATCCTCTACTTCCAGCAGTCGCTCGGCCTCTCGGCCGCGCAGACCGGAGTGCGCTTCCTGCCGCTCACCGTCGCGATCTTCGTCGCGTCGGGCATCGCGGGACGCCTCAGCGATCGCGTGCCGATCCGCGCGCTCATCGCACCGGGCTTCGGCCTGGTCGCCGCCGGGCTGGTGCTGATGCGCGGGGTGGACGCCACCTCGGCGTGGACGCACTTCCTCCCCGGGATGATCGTCGCCGGGATCGGCGCCGGGCTCGTGAACGTGCCGCTGGCGGCAACCGCGATCGGCGTCGTCGAGCCGGCGCGCGCGGGCATGGCCTCGGGCATCAACACCACGTTCCGGCAGGTCGGCACCGCGACCGGCGTCGCGGCGCTCGGCTCGATCTTCGCCGGCCATGCCGACCTCGCCGGCGGCCTGGACGAGATCCTGCTCGTCGGCGCCGGGATCGCGTGCGTGGCGGGTGTCGCCTCGCTCGTGCTCATCCGCGCGCGAGACTTCGTCGAGCCGGCCGAGGTGGAGGCGGCGCTCGAGCGCGAGGAGGCGCTGGTCTGACCCGGCGACGTCAGAGGCTCAGCAGACCCCGCAGGATCAGCGTGCAGCCGATGAACGTGCCGCCGATGACGACGATCCGCGGGCCGGTTCGGGTCACCCACGCGGAGAAGCGGTCGACCGTGGCGGCGGTCGACTCGGGCCGCAGCAGGTAGCCGAGCAGCGGGAGCTCGAGCAGGATCAGCGCGATCGCGTTGAACGCCAGCACGACCAGCACGACGACGGCGTCGGAGACGTCCTGCTTGCTCAGCAGCGTCATGCCCGCGATGTACGACGCGCCGGGGAAGCTCAGCAGGACGCCGACGATGAACGTGTCGCGGGCCGATCCGCGGCTCAGCGTCCGCTTCCAGCGCGGCGGCGCCTTGTCCTTGGACCGGGCCCGCCGCCGCTCCGCCCAGGCCCGTCTGCGCTCGGCCTGGCTGGCGAAGGCGGCGACGACGAGCAGCAGCAGGGTCCCGAGGACGAGGTCGACCGCCGGGCTGACGGTGTGCCTGGCCGTGCCCTCCGTGCTCGTCCCCGGCAGTGCGAAGACCAGGACGAGACCGCAGGTGATGCTCGTGATCCCCGCCCCGAGCAGGTAGCCGGCAAGCAGCCGCCGCGGGCTCGGCAGGGCGAGCATGATCGTGACGGCCGCCAGGAGCGACGGGTTGAGCGCTGCCGTCAGCGCGAGGAGGCCGACGCCGCCCATGCTCGCGACGGTAGGCGATGGCGATCGCCGCCGGATCACCCATTCCGGGGGATTGACCCACGCCTTGTCGAGCGAGAGCATCGGCCTAAGCCCCGCTTGGAGGAGGTACCGATGGCAAGCTTCGACGCACAAGCCCATAAGGACGCCCGGGTGATCTGGTGGATCTTCGGACTGGTGGGGCTGCTCAGCATCGCGGCGGGCGTGATCGTGCTCGTCGAGCCCGGCATCAGCCTGGTCACCCTCGCGGTGGTGACCGGGATCTACTTCGTGATCGACGGGATCTTCGAGATCGTGCGCGCGATCATGGGCGCGACCCCGAGCCGCGGCCTGCTCGCGCTGCTCGGCGCGATCAGCGCGATCGCCGGCGTGCTCCTCATCCGCCATCCGATCCAGGGCGTGGTCGCGATCGCGCTGCTGGTCGGCCTGTGGCTGATCACGATCGGCATCGTGCACTTCGTCCGTGCCTTCGACGACGCCGACCAGCGCTGGCTGTACATCGGGATCGCCGTGCTCGAGGTGATCGCGGGCATCGTGATCGTGTCCAGCCCGAACATCGGCGTGGCCACGCTCGCGCTGCTGATCGGTATCTCGCTGGTCGTGCGCGGGATCGCCCTCTGCGCCCTCGCGTGGACCACCCGGAGCGTGCTGCACGGCCACGGGCATGGGGCGCCGACCTCGGCGGCCCCCGCCTAGAAGATCGCGTACTCCCGGACGGCCGGCGCGAGCTGCGTCTCGAAGAGCAGCGCGAGCAGGCCGTTCTGGAGGTCCGCGGCGAGTCGGCGGACGTCGACGAAGGTCTCCGAGCGGCGCGCGGAGCGGCGGTCGAGCGACGCCAGCTCCGCACGCACCTCGGCGTCGCCGAGCAGCCCCAGCCAGCGGTCGTACGCGCTCAGGCAGCGCACGCCGGCATCCTGTAGCCCGGTGGCGAGGAAGGCGTCGGCGAGCCGGTCCGTCGCCGGCCGCGAGAGCTGGTCGATCAGGAACGGGCGGACCTGCTCGCGCGGCAGCGAGTGACAGCGCACGATCGGGACGAGGCCGCCGGCGAAGAGGACCTTGCGGGAGGTGCGCAGCTTCGCGTTGCGCAGCCCCCACTTCTCGTCGGAGTCGCGCTGCTTGCCCGCGAAGTCGACGGCGATCGTGCGCCAGTAGCGGATCACGTCATTGAGGAAGAAGCGCGGCGGCCGGCGCGCCTCGCGCTCCTCCGCGAGGTAGCGGTCGAGCACGCGCGTCCAGCAGGAGCGGTAGGCGTCCTCGCCCAGGATCGGCACCGACTCGAGCATCAGCAGCATCCGCTGGGTCAGGTTGCGGTTGTCGTCCTCGTCGAGGCCGATGTGGTCGACGAGGTCGTCGCCGAACGCCGTCCCGCCGAAGATGCCGGCCTCCCCCGGCTCGCGCGCGCCGCCGCCGAGGCGCTCGCGCAGCGCGTCGAGGCCCGGCGCGGTGTGCTCGCGGCGCGGCCCGTCGACCAGCAGCAGCCAGTCGTCGTCGGAGTGCTCGGTCAGCTCGCGCCGCCCCCAGGAGCCGAACAGCACCACGGCGACGTCCTCGTCGCGCTCGAGCCCGGCGAGCCGGCTCCGCAGCTCCGCGAGCTCGGCCTCGGTCCGCTCACGCGCGGCGAGCAGGTGCGGGAAGCCGTCGGCGCCGTGTGCGGCGAGCAGCTCGATCGGGGTCGCCGCGGCGGCCATCGCCGCGAGACCCTAGAGACTCAGCGTGCGAGGGGTGCTTCGAGGATCCACGGCACGTCGCGGCAGCGGCGCAGCAGCGGCGTGAACGCGGCCTCGTCGGATGGTCGCAGCGGCACGTGGTGGCCGGCGCCGTCGAGCGAGGAGACGTGCAGGTGACGCAGCCGCGACGCGTAGCGATCCAGCAGCGCGTGCCCTTCCCGCAGCGTCGGATCGACGTCGCCGGCGTGGGCGACATCGAGGCACAGGCCGGCCTCGGGCAGCAGCCCGAACAGCGGGGCGAGCTCGTCCGCGGTGCGGCCGTCGGGCTTGCGCGAGTCCATGTTCTCGAGTACGAGCCGGCGGCCGAGGCGGCGGTAGTTCGCCGGGTCCTCGATCACGTCGGGATGGACGACGATCGCGTCGACGTCGCAGGGCAGGCCGGCGAGCAGTGACACCAGCTCGCGCTCGGGCATCACGCGGCCCTTGGACGGTGCGTGCACGCTGACGTAGTGAAACGGCAGCCAGTCCTCGCCCGCGAGGTGCGCGACCAGGCCGGGCAGCTCGGACTCCGACAGCGCGGCGAGCTCGGCTGCGAACGGCGAGACCTCGCAGGCCTGCTCGACCAGCCGCTCCCAGTCGCCGCGATCGGCGTGCAGGTAGCCCGTCGAGGCGCCGACGGGATGGTGCCCGAGAAGCGGGCGGTGCTCGGTGAGCGTGGCCGTCGGCGACATGGAACGAGAACCCTAGGCGACGCCGCGGACGGCGTCG
>DATBDM010000005.1:0-2720 GCA_036269915.1 Solirubrobacteraceae bacterium
GACTCCATCTGGGAGACCATGTTGCGGGCATCGGACTTCGCGGCGGAGTCCTGCGCCTTCGAGCGCTGGCCGAGGAAGGCCGGCAGGGCGATCGCGGCGAGGATGCCGATGATCAGGATGACGACCAGGAGCTCGATCAGGGTGAAGCCCTTCTCGTCCTGGGCGCGCGTGCGGAGCTTGTGGAGCATTGAGGTGGTTCCCTCCTGAAGGGATCGTTGGGCCTGTGAACTGCTTGCCAGGTCCGCGGTCGCTTCCCACCTCCGTCGGTGGTAGCCCGGCTGGCTCATCCGGAGCTCCGTGGCTTTGCGTCTCACCCTCACGAGCGATTTGCCGTTCACACCTCGGCTGGCACACCGGGTATCGGCACGCGCCGGTTCGGACTTAAGCCTGCTTGAGGCGATACTGGACGCAGTTCTACGCTTCCCGGGTGTTCGGTCGGCGGATCCTCGTCCTGGTGCTCGTGCTCATGGGCCTCACCGCTCTCGCGGCGAGCCTCACGCCTCCCCCGCGCCCCGTGCAGCGCAATCCCGCGACGACCGGCCCGACGCCCACGCCCGAGGCGGTCGAGCCCCGGCCGGCGTCCGCGCCGCGCACCGTCTCCGCGCGCCTGTCGGAGACGGGGCGCCCGCGCACCGTCGACGCGCGCACGGGAGACACGATCGAGCTCGACGTGTCCGGCAGCACGCCGGACACGGTGGTGATCGACGACCTCGCCGTCTCGGAGCCGGTCGATCCGGACTCCCCCGCGCAGGTGGAGATCTACGCCGACACGGCGGGCAGCTACCCGGTGCTGCTGCTGGACTCGGGGCGCCGGATCGGCGCCATCCGCATCACGCGCTCGAGCTGACGTCGGCCGGTGCGCCCTCCTGGGCGTCGTGGCCCGGGATGAAGCGCCCGCTGCCGTCGCACCACGGACAGGCGACCTCATGGCGCTCGCCACCGAGGTTGGAGATCACGCGACCGGTGCCGCGGCAGGCGGTGCAGCGCTGGGGGTCGTAGGGCTCGTCGGGCGGAGGGGTCACCGCCCCGAGGCTAGCCCATGCCGGGCGGAGCGACCGACGTGACGGCGCGCGGGTCGCCGGTGCCGCGCAGCGTCGGGTCGGCGGCGCGGTCGCCGGGCAGCGAGCGCCGCAGCGTCGGCGGCACCTCGCGGTCCGTGAGCGGGCGCAGGATCCCGTAGGAGCGGAAGGCGTTCTCGGCCATCACGGTGTCGGCGACGCGGAAGAGCAGGCCGTGCACGGCAGGCGCGCCGAGCGGCGAGTGCGCGGCGATGTCGGCGGCGGTCTCGGGGTCGAAGGCGGCGACGATCGCGTCCTCGCCGAGCGGGGCGGTGAGCAGCAGCGCGGCGTTCGGCGCGTCCTCGGGGTCGCCGAGCACGGTCAGCCCGGTGCCGCCCTGGCTCGTCCACAGCCAGCCCTCGACGCCTTCCTCGCGCGGCACGATCGCCGTCGCGCTGAGGCGCTTGAGCACCGCGAAGCGGCCGCCGCTGTCGGTGCGCGCCGGGCCTGGGTCGACCAGACCGAGGCGCAGCTGGCCGAGCGGGAGCCGCAGCGGCGCCTGCAGCGTGCGGGCGTGCTCGATGACCGCGCCCGTCGGGCTCAGCCGCAGCACGTCCTCGTCCCCGCCACGCCGGCGCCAGCCACGCGCGCTCTCGAACGCGAGCTCGTACGTGCGCGAGGCGGGCGTCGTCGAGGTGGGCGGCGGGACGGACATGCTCACTGCGGATATCGGCCGGTCACCGGGCGCGCTTGACCGCCCGGTCCGATCCCCTACCCGTCGTCGCGATGCACGGTGTCCGGCGCGAAGGCGGGCAGGCAGACGGCGACGTAGGCGGCCCCGCCCGCCTCAGGGGTCGAGTAGCGGACCCACTCCCCGGCGCGCGCGAGCACGGCCTGACCGGGTCGCACGTCGAGCGGCTCGCCGCTCTCGGCCTCGACGCGCAGGCAGCCGTCGAGCACCACGGTGTACTCGTCGAACTCGGGACGCTGCCCGGGCTCGACCCACGCCTCGGGCGAGCGCATGTGGGCGACGCTCACGCGCCCCTCCCTCGTGTTGACCCGGCCGACGTACTCGTCGATCAGCTTCGGCTTGGTCCCCGCCGCCTCGACGCGCGACGGGGATCCGATGAGCTCGGCCACTACGCGCCGGCGCCCGCCGTCTCGGGCTGCGTCACGCCGTTGGGCGACGCGGGCTCGCCCGCGGCCGTCTCCGGCGCGGCCTCCGGCGCCGGGGCGTTGAACTTCTCGGTCACGAGGTAGGAGCCGGCCACGCCGGAGCCGACCGCGAGCGCCGTCCAGAACGGACCGCGCAGGCTCGGAAACAGCTTGTCGTCGACCGACGGGCTGCCGGGCCCGTGCTCGACCAGCGCGGCGACCGCGCCGATCAACACCGCGTTGTACTCCCAGCCGCCCTTGGTGACCCACGGGCCGTTGGGCGCGTGCACCTTGCGGATCGCGGTGACCATCGCGCCGGTGATCAGGCTCCCGGCCAGCGGGGTCAGCGCGCCGAGGGTGAGCAGCGCGCCGCCGAGCGCCTCCGCTGCGCCGCCGGCGATGGCGTGGCGGCGACCCGGGCGCAGGCCCATCTGCTCGAAGCCGCCGGCCGTGGCGTCCAGCCCGGGGCCGTCGAACCAGCCGAACAGCTTCTGCGTCCCGTGCCCGATGAAGAGCGGTCCGACGATGCCGCGGAGCGCTGCGGTGCCGAGGTTCATGGGGAGTCCT
>DATBDM010000006.1:0-16984 GCA_036269915.1 Solirubrobacteraceae bacterium
GTCGAAGATGACCATCGGCGCTTCGGCGAGCGCCTCCGCCGTGGCGCCGCCCGGGAACCAGCGGGCCGCGAACTCCGGCGCGGCCATCGGCCGGTAGCGCATGGCGCCGAGGGCGGTGACGCTGCAGCCGGCGACGGCCACCGGGTCGGTGGTGACCGCGGCGACGACGGCGCCCTCGCGCAGCAGCGAGGCGGTGTTCGACTCGTCCTCGCGGCGCAGCTGCAGCGCGAGCTCGCCGCCGAGCGGCGCGAGCGCGGGGAGGACCCAGGTGGCGAGCGAGTCGGCGTTGACCCCGACGCCGAGGGCCGGCGCCGCGGCGCCGGCGCCCAGCTCGCGCGCGCAGTCGGCGACGAGCAGCTCCACCTGGTGGGCGAGCCGCAGGACCGCCTCGCCGGAGCTCGTCGGGCGCACCGGCTTGGAGCGCACGAGCAGCACCCGGCCGGTCGCGGTCTCGAGCGCGCGCAGCCGCTGGCTGACCGCCGACGGGGTGACGTGCAGCTCGCGCGCCGCGGCCTCGAGGGTGCCCGCCGAGACCGCGGCGCTCAGCGCCCGGAGCTGTTCGAGGTCGACCTGCATCGACAGCAACGCTAAGGCATCTGCAGGATCCTGAATCGAACTTCCGCCCAACAGCCGCCACAGTGGGGCCCGTGCTGGTGCTCCTCGGCGGCTTCGGATTCGGGCTCTCGCTGATCGTCGCCATCGGCGCCCAGAACGCGTTCGTGCTGCGCCAGGGGCTGCGCGGCGAGCACGTCGGGCTCGTCGTCGCGGCGTGCGCGCTGTCCGACGCGCTGTTGATCGCGGCCGGCGTCGCGGGCGCGGGCGCGGTGCTCGCGCATGCGCCGACGCTCGGCGACGCCGTCCGCGCCGGCGGCGCGTTGTTCCTGCTCGGCTACGCCGCGCTGGCCGCGCGGCGGGCGCTCCGGCCCGGGGCGCTGACGCCGGCGCGCTCGGGCGCGGAGCAGGCAGGCCGCGGCGCGACGCTCGCGACCACGCTCGCCCTCACCTGGCTGAACCCGCACGTCTACCTCGACACGGTCGTGCTGCTGGGGAGCGTCGCCGGCGCCCACGGCGGGCAGCGCTGGCTCTTCGCCGCGGGCGCGGCGCTCGGCAGCGTCGTCTGGTTCACCACGCTCGGACACGGCGCCCGCCTGCTGCGCCCGCTGTTCGCGCGGCCCGCCGCCTGGCGCGGGCTCGATGCGCTCGTGGCGGTCGTGATGACCGCGATCGCCGTCTCGCTGCTATGAGGACGGGACCTGCGAGCCGGCCCAGTCGCGCAACCGGTCCGAGAGCTCGAGTGAGGCCGGGTTGACCTCGACCACCGCGTCGGACGGCAGGTCGGCGCGCCGCGCGGCGGCGAGGACCGCGTCCGAGGACGGCGCCTCGTAGAGGCAGTACGTGCGGCGCCGGTCGGCGCTCAGGAACGAGAAGAGCCAGTGCACTCCCTCGCCCGCGTTGATCTCGTCGATCAGGCGGACGTCGTCGCCCGTGAGCTCGAGCTGCTCGGCGAAGGTGCGCTCGATGACGAACAGCGGCATGGTCCGCCGATCGTACCGACGCGAGGTCAGGCGTGCACGAGGCCCTGGCGATAGGCGTAGGCGGTCGCCTCGGTGCGGTTCGCGGAGCGCGTCTTGCGCAGGATGCTGCGGACGTGGTTGGCGGCGGTGTGCTCGCTGATGAACACCGTGCGGCCGATCTCCCGGTTGCTCAGGCCGCGCGCGACCAGGGCGAGGATCTGCACCTCGCGCGGAGACAGGCCGTCGGGCGCGCCCGCGACGGCCGCGGGGGACCCCGACGCACGCGCCCTGCCGAGCAGCGCCGTCAGGCCCATGCGCTCGGCGAGCGACGCCGATTCGGCGAGCAGTGCCGCGGCGGCGGCGCGGTCGCCGCCCGGGCGCGCGAGCTCCAGCCGGGCGTGCTCGTAGGCGGTGTGCGCGACCCAGGTGGCGGCGCCCATCTGCCGGTTGAGCTCCATGGCCCGCTCGAGGTGGGCCTGCGCGCGGTCCCATTCGCCGAGCGTGCGGGCGAGCATCCCGAGGTAGCGGTCGGCGGCGCCATGGCACGCGACGAGGTGGCCGATCATCACGTTCTCGCCGCCGAGCGGCTCGAGCTCGGGATAGAGGATGGCCGCCATCCGCTCGTCGCCCAGTGCCGCGCAGGCGTCGGTGAGGTAGGTCAGCGCGGCGAGCCACAGCGACTCGCGGAAGCGCTCGAGCCCCTCGTCGGCGACGCGGGCGAGCTCGCGCTGCGCCTCGCGCCGCATGCCCAGTTCGACGAGGACCGAGGCGAGCCCCGGCCGCCACGGGCCGACGCGCTCCGGGTTCGCGGCGAGGATCCGGATCACCGGTGCGAGCTCGGCGAGGCGGCCCTGCTCGCGGCGGATGCCGAACATCTGGATGCCGTGCACCGCGGCGGCGTCGCGGCCGATGAGCAGCCTGCTCGCCTCGTTGGAGCGCCGCGCGCGGGCCTCGGCCTCGGCGATCCGGCCGTCGCACAGCGCCATCGCGGAGCCGTAGTGCTCGGCGATGTGCAGCATGAAGGGCTGGGCGGTCCGCTCCGCCGTTGCGAGCAGCGCCGTCACCTCGCGACGGGCCGCGTCCAGATCGCACAGGGCGACGAAGATCGGGACCCGCCAGGCCATCCCCTCCGCGAGGATCTCGGTGTCGTCGAGCTCGGCGCCCAGGTCGCGGCCCTCGCTGAGCATCGCGAGGATCTCCTGGAGCGAGCTGGTCCCGCGCGACCAGTACGAGCGCACCAGCGTGGCCGCGAGCCCCGCGTGGTCGTCCAGGCCGCGCGCCATCGCGATCGCGTTGGTGCGGACGAGCGCGGCCCGCTCGTTCTCGCCGCGGTAGCCGAGCGCACGGGCGAGCCCGCTCAGCAGCCGCACGCGCAGCGCCGGGCTGCCCTCGCCGAGCGCCCCGATCGCCTCCTCCAGCCGCTCGGCGGCGCCCTCCTCGATCCCCGGCCGCCAGCACGCGTCCTCGTAGCCGATCGCCGCCCGCGCGAGGAGCGTGCCGTCGCCGAGCTCGCGGGCGATCGCGGCGGTGTCGGAGAACGAGGCGAGCGCGTCCAGCGCACGGCCGGCGCGATGGCTCGCCGCGCCCAGCTCGAGGTAGGCCTCGGCGCGCTCCGCGGGATCGTCGATGCCGAGCTCCAGCGCGGTGCGCAGGCGTGCGGCGGCCTCCTCGAAGGCCAGCCCGGCGCTCGCCGCCCGCGCGGCCAGCCGGTTGTACTCGACGCCGCGCCCGGTGCCGCCGAGCGGCGCCGCCGCGGCGAAGTGGTGCGCCAGGTCGGCGAGCGTGCGGCCCGTGCGCCGGCCTGTGGCCTCGAGCGCCTCGCCGACCCGGAGGTGCAGCTCCGCGCGCCGCAGGCTCGAGAGCCGGTCGTAGAGCGCACGGCGGACCAGCTCGTGCGTGAACCGGTAGGCGAGCCGGTGTGCCGGCAGCTCCTCGATGATGCCGCTGCGGACGGCGTCGTCGAGGACCGCGATCAGCTCCGACTCGCCGAGTCCGGCGGCCCGGCGGAGCACGTCGAGCTCGAACTCGGGGCCTGCCGTGGCCATCAGCTCGAGCACGTCCCCGGTCCGGGGCTCGAGCCGCCCGAGCCGCTGGCTGACGACCTCGCGCACGCTCTGCGGCGTGCCGAGACCGGCGAGCGGGCCGGTCAGCTCGAGCCGGCCGCCGTCCGTCCTGACGAGGCCGGTCTCGAGCAGCTCGCGCCACAGCTCGCAGACCAGGAACGCGTTGCCGCCGGTGAGCTCGGAGATCGCCCGCGAGAGCTCCGGGGGTCCGCGCTCGCCGCGGGCGGCGCCGCGCACGAAGTCCCCGACCTCCGCGTCGGAGAGCGCGCCCAGGCGCAGGCGCACGATGTCCTCGGAGCGCCGCAGGTCCGCGAGGGCCTCCGTCAGCGTTTCGGGCATGTCCGCCGCCGTGTCGCGGAAGGTGGCGAGCAGCAGCAGGCGGGCGTCGCCGGCGGTCCGCGCCAGGTGACGCAGCAGCAGCAGCGTCGGCGCGTCGGCCCAGTGTAGGTCCTCGATCACGAGCAGCACCGGCTGGTCGCGGCCGACGCCGGCGAGGACGTCGGTCACGGCGGTGTGGAGCCGGTGCCGGCCGGTGTCCGGGTCGGCGGCCGCGGGCCGGGTCAGCTCCCCGACCCGGGCGGTCAGGTCCGGCAGCAGGCGCGTCAGCTCGCCGCCGGCGACCCCGGCGGCCGCGCGCAGCCGACTGGGCTCGAGAACCCGGGCGAGGTGGCCGAGGGCATCGACGAACGGCCCGTAGGGCGTCCGCACCACCGCGTCGCAGGCCCCGTAGAGCACGATCGCGCCTGCCGCTGCCGTCTCGCCGGCGAACTCACGCACCACCCGGCTCTTGCCGGCGCCCGGCTCGCCGCCGATCAGGACGACCCGGCGTCCTTCGCCCTCCGCGCGCGGCAGCAGAGCGCGCAGCGTCTCGAGCTCGGCCGTCCGGCCGGCGAGCGGGAAGGTCGGAGGGAGGCGGAGCGGACCGGGGAGGGCGTGGACGGCGATGATCAGATCTGACCATCGCCGGCGCGCGAGCGCAACCCGCCAAGAAGGTCAGCCTGCGTCATGACGCCGCTGCGCGCGCCCCGTACGGTCGGCCGACCACGACAAAGGAGACGGCATGAGCACCGTCATGTCCCCGGCCGAGGCCGCGCGCCGCGAGCTCGCGGGCTTCGAGGGCCGGCTGATCGCGCCCGACGACGCCGACTACGAGCAGGCGCGGGCGGTCTACAACGCGATGATCGACAAGCGCCCGGCGCTGATCGCGCGGCCGGCCCGCGCCGAGGACGCCGCGAGGGTTGTCGGCTTCGCCCGCGAGCACGAGCTGCCGCTCGCCGTGCGCGGCGGCGGTCACAACGGCGCCGGGCTCGGCACCTGCGACGACGGCGTCGTGCTCGACCTCGGCCTCCTCCGGAGCATCGAGGTCGACGCCGACGCGCGCGTCGTGCGCGTGGGCGGAGGCTGCACCTGGGGCGAGGTCGACCGGGCGACCAACGAGCACGGGCTCGCCACGCCGAGCGGCATCATCTCCACCACCGGCGTCGGCGGACTCACGCTCGGCGGCGGCCTCGGGCACCTGACCCGCCGCTTCGGCCTCGCGATCGACAACCTGCTCGCTGCCGAGATGGTGCTCGCCAACGGCGAGCGCGTCCGCGCGAGCGCGGACGAGCATCCGGACCTGTTCTGGGCGATCCGCGGCGGCGGCGGCAACTTCGGCGTGGTGACCACGTTCGAGTTCCGCCTGCACGAGGTCAACACGGTGGTCGGCGGCCCGACCTTCTGGCCGGTCGAGATGGGCGCCGAGGTCCTGTCGGCCTACCGGGAGTTCCTGCCGGCGGCCCCGCGGGAGCTCAACGGGTTCTTCGCGTTCCACACCGTGCCGCCCGCGCCGCCGTTCCCCGAGGCGATCCACATGCGCCGCGTGTGCGGCGTCGTGTGGTGCTACACCGGCGGCGAGGAGGACGCGGCCGCCGCCATGGCGCCGCTGCTCGACGCGGTGCCCGAGCCGCTCATGCACGGCGTGGCGGCGATGCCCCATCCGGTGCTGCAGAGCGCGTTCGACGGGCTCTACCCGCCGGGCGACCAGTGGTACTGGCGCGCGGACTTCGTCAACGAGATCCCCGACGAGGCCGTCGACGTCCACGCCCGCTTCGGCGCCGACATGCCGACGCTGCAGTCGACGATGCACATGTACCCGATCGACGGCGCCGCCCACGACGTGGGTGCCTCGGACACCGCGTTCAGCTACCGCGACGCGACCTGGGGCTCGGTGTTCGCGGGCGTCGACCACGAGCCGGCGAACGTGCCCGCCATCCGCAGCTGGAGCATCGACTACAACGAGGCGCTGCGCCCGTACTCGGCCGGCGGCGCCTACGTGAACATGATGATGGACGAGGGCCAGGAACGGGTCCGGGCCTCCTACCGGGGCAACTACGACCGCCTCGCCCGCATCAAGGCGATCTACGACCCGGCGAACCTGTTCCGGATCAACCAGAACATCCAGCCCGCCTAGTCTCGACTTCGCGCCCTGGCCCTGGTGGCTAGGGCGCGAAGCGCTCCCAGCGCAGGCCCGCGAGCAGGGCGAACGGGGCGCACGCGAGCACGATCGCGAGCGTGGGGAGCGCCGACGTCCCGTGGTGGGCGGCGACGGTGACGGGGATGGCGCCGAGGGCGATGGCCAGCACCGGGAACGCGACGATCCAGAGCAGCACGATCAGCATCGAGCTGCCGGTCGTGTCGACGTAGGTCACCGAGAGCACGCTCTCCGGCAGCCGGCCGCCGCGGCGGGAGCTGAGCGCCGCGCAGAGCACGATCGAGGGCGTGGCGAGCACGGCGAGCAGCGCCACGGCGCCCCCGTGCGCGGGCAGCGCGCCGGCGATGGCGCAGCCGGCGACGGAGGCGAGCACACCGGCGAGCACGACCACGGCGGGGACGAGCGCGTGCTCGCCCAGCACGCGGCCCATCGGCGCGATCAGCAGCACCCGCGCGCGCCCCGGCTTGTCGGTCTCCGCGCGCAGCGGCTCGAGCAACCGCGCGGCGCCCGCGTAGACGGCCAGCGCCCCGAGCCCGACGGCGACCGGGTGGCGGGCGTTGAGCAGCGTGACGAGCGTCCCGCCGGCGGCGAGCGCGAGCGCCTCGCCGAGCCGCTGGGGAACGGCAAGCGCGGCGACGGCGTCGCGCCAGGCGATCGCCCATCGCTCCGAGCGCGGCGCCCGCAGCCGGGCGCGCGGTATGGCGGCCGGACCGGCGTTGACGCTCGTGAGGCTGCGCCGCGCGTAGCGGGCGTTCATCGAGTACAGCGCCGCGACGGCGCCGCCGCGGGCGTCGGCGCGGACCATGTGGCGCTCCGTGGACGAGACGCCGCGGCGCCGCAGCGCCAGCGCCATGGCCGCGGCCGCCAGCGCCGCCAGCAGGGCGAGCGCGACCGGCCATGCTCCGGCGATCCTGGTCGCGGGCTGGATCGCCCAGCCCCACGGCCCGCACCACAGCGCGACGTGCTCACCCGCTGTTCCCGAGCCTGCGAGGACCACGAGCCCGACGCCCGCGGCGAGCACCGGCCACACGGCGAGCCGCGTCACCCGATCCCAGCGGCGCGAGCCCTGGACGAGCGAGGCGCCCGCGACGCCGAGGATCCCGAGCAGCGCGATGGCGGCGACGAAGCCCACCGCGCGCGCGACGGCGATCGAGCGGCCGTCGCTCAGCCGCCCGATCAGCACGATGCCGGCGAGCACCGCCGCGCCCGCCGCGCCGAGCGCGATCCCGCGGAGCAGCCGGCCGAGCGCGAGCTCCGCGCGCCGCAGCGGCGCGCCGAGCAGCTGCGCCACGTCCGGCACCGAGAAGACCACCGGGCCCTGCACGGCGCCCCAGCGCACGACGCCCAGCAGCGCGACGAGCGCCACCGACGGACCCCACACGGCGATCGCCCGCGGGGTCGCGACGTCGGCGAGCGCCGCGCTCGCGGTCCCGTACACGAACGGGCCGCCGATGCCCAGGGTGATGAGGACGTAGTAGACGGGCTCGAGCCGCTTGAGCAGCCCCGGCGACGGATGCGCGCCGCGCCACCAGGTGCGGATCGCGCCCACGCGGGTGCGCTTGCGACCCGCGACGGCGAGTGCGCTACTCACCCTCGGGCACCCAGCCGCGCCGCTCGGCGCGCAGGCGGACGTCGCGCCAGGCGCCGCGGTCGAGCACCTTGCCCTCGTCGAGCATCAGGGCGCGGTCGGCGACGCCGTCCGCGAAGCGCATCTGATGCGTGGTGAGCAGCACCGCGGTGCCCGCGCGCTTGGCCTCGAGCAGCAACTCCGCGAGCAGCGCCTGCGACGGTGGGTCGAGCCCGACCACCGGCTCGTCGAGCACCAGCAGCCGCGCGGGGCGCACGAGCGCGCACGCCAGCCCGGTCTTCTGGCGCATCCCGCGCGAGAGCTCGGCGGGGAGGAAGTCGGCGCGCGCGGTGAGCCCGAGCCGGTCGAGCAGCGCCGTGATCCGGTCCTCGGCGCCGTCACCGGCGACGCCGTGCGCGAGCGCGACGAGCTCGAGGTGCTGGCGGACGGTGAGGTCGTCGTAGAGCAGCGGGGCGTCGGGCACGAGTGCGAGCGCCGCGCGGGCGAGCTCGGCGTCGGGCTCGGCGTGCGGGTCGTGCCCGTCGATGCGCACGGTCCCCTCGCTGGGCTCGAGCAGCCCCGCGATCGTGCGCACGGCGGTCGACTTGCCGCTGCCGTTGGCGCCGATCAGCGCGACGCACTCGCCTGCGCGCAGCTCGAGGTCGAGTCGGTCGAGGCCGACGAGCCGGCCGTAGCGGCGGCCGAGGCGCTCGACCTGGAGGGGGAGGGCATCAGGCACGGCGCGCAAGTCTGACGGACGCGCGCGCCGCGGCGGCACGAGTGTCGTGACCTAGGTCAATGCCGGCGCGCGGCGGAAGCGCACGACGTGGTCGACCCCGGCCCACGCGGCGAAGCCGAGCGCCCCGACGGTGCCGGTGACGGTCAGCAGCAGCCCGGCCGTGGCGGTGATGGCAAGCCCGTTCGCCCCGAGGATCATGACCACGGCGGCGGCCCCGACGCTGGGGCCGATGGGCAGCTGGCTGAACGTGACCATCGCGATCAGCACGGCGATCGCGTCGAAGATCGAGGCGTCGACGCCGAGCGTGCGCAGCATCAGCCAGTTGCGCAGGATCTGCGCGAACACGGCGACGAGCACGAACGCGATGACGCGCGCCCGTCCGCGCGTGCTGCGCAGGACGGCGAGGCCCGAGCAGAAGCCCTGCCGGCGGCGGCCGGCGAGGCGGCGCAGCGCGAGCAGGATCCCGCCGGTGATGAGGATGCAGGCGAACGGCAGCCACAGCGGCAGCCCGAGCGGGCCGACGAGCGTGAACGACGTCAGCGCCGCGAGCCCGGCCTCGGTGGCGAGGATCGGCGTCTCGGCCGCGATCAGCGCCGGGACGCGGGGCGAGTCCTCGGCGTTCGTGCGGCGCAGGACGGCGATGCGCGCGGCCGCCGCCAGCTGGCTCGAGAGGACGCTCGCGAGGCTGCCCATGCTCGAGGCGCGGTAGAGGCGGCGGCGGCTCACGGTCCCGCCCGCGGCGCTCACGCACACGAGCCAGGCCTCGCTGCGTGAGACGAGCGCGAGCGCCTGCAGCGCGGCGGTGAGCGCGAGCATCCACAGCGGCGCGGTCTCGACGGCCGCTACGAACTCGTGGCGGCGCCCGATGAGCACGACGACGAGCGCGATCGTGAAGGCGACCGCGATCGAGACGGTGAGTACCGTCCGGCGCCGGCGGGAGAGCGTCCGTCCCGGGCGCCGGGCCGACGCCGCCAGGCTCACCCCTTCACACTTGGGCGCTGCTTGGCCTGCGCGGCCTCGCGACGCGCGGCTGCCTCTTGCTTGAGGCGGCGCTGGTCCTCCTCGCACGCCTGAGCATGCTCGGCCAGCGACTTGCGTCGCGGCGACTGCGGCGTCTGGTTCGGACGGGGGGACGGCGTCACGGTGGTGCGCTCCCGGCTCGCTTCCCGTCGGATGACCGCGCGCAAGAGGGAGGCGAAAGCCGGCGTGCGGGTGCTGCGAAATACTTTACCCCTGTCGAGCGGACCTAGACCCTGTACAGGAAGCTGTAGACGGCGGAGGGACCGCCCTGGCTCCACTCGGCGAGGCAGTACCGGCATGTGGTGCCGTCGTCGGCGGGCACGTCGACGGTGGCCGGCGGCCGCCCTTGGACCACCTCCGCATCGACGCGCCGCCCGGTCAGCGGGCCGTCGACGAGCATGGCCGTGATCGTCGGTGCGCCCACGATCCGAGTCTACGCCCCCGAGGACGGGGGGAGCTCCCCAGTAGGGTCGGCGCGATGGACACGCGAACGGCGGCCGAGCGCTGGGCACGCACATGGGAGCGCGCGTGGCCGGCCAAGCGCATCGAGGACATCGACGCCCTCTACGCGGACGATGCGACGTACCGCTCGCATCCGCTGCGCGACGCGGAGCCCGGCGGCGCACGGGGCTACCTGCGCCGCGAGCTCGCCTCCGAGTCGGACATCGAGTGCCGCTTCGGAGACCCGATCGCCTCGGACGGCCGCGCCGCGGTCGAGTGGTGGGCGAGCTGGGAGGAGGCCTTCGAGACGGTCACCCTCGCCGGCGCCACGGTGCTGCGCTTCGACGCGGACGGGCAGGTGGTCGAGC
The DNA here is from genome assembly GCA_036269915.1 of Solirubrobacteraceae bacterium. Lineage (GTDB taxonomy): Bacteria > Actinomycetota > Thermoleophilia > Solirubrobacterales > Solirubrobacteraceae > DATBDM01. The sequence continues at coordinate 10,186 of DATBDM010000006.1, forward strand.
ACGTCGACTACTGGGTCCAGGGCGAGGGCCGTCCCGCGCCGTTCGACGGTTGGGGGCGCGTCGGCGCCGGCGTCGCGGGGGCGGAGACGGCGATGCCGTTCCGCTACGAGCTCACGATCCTGCCGGTCGCCGACGTCGACCGGGCGAAGGCGTTCTACGGCGAGACGCTGGGCTGGAACGTGGACGTCGACCACCGGGCCGGGGAGCGCTTCCGGGTCGTGCAGGTCACGCCGCCGGGCTCGTCGGCCTCGGTCTCCTTCGGCACCGGGATCTCCTCGGCGGAGCCGGGCTCCTATCGCGGCATGCACCTCGTCGTCGACGACATCGTGGCCGCGCAAGCGCTGCTCGCGAGCCGCGGCGTCGCGGTTGGCGAGCCCTTCCACTTCGGCCCACAGGGCCAGACGCCGGGCGTCGACCCGGAGCGCGCGCCGTTCGCCTCCTTCCTCGCCTTCACCGATCCCGACGGCAACGGCTGGATGGTGCAGGAGGTCGGCCGCGGCAGAGGATGATCGATGGCCGTTCTGCGGTACCGTTCGGCGTAGCCCGAGCATCAGGACGATGGACACGCACGACGCCACCGAGACACTCGACGTGCTGCACCGGGCCCGCGCATCGCTCGTCGCGGGGCCGTTCAGCTTCCACGACTGGTCGCACTGCACGTGCGGCCACCTGTTCGCCGCGGCCGAGGGCACGTACTCGGCGCGCCGTTGCGACGTCCGCTCCCCCGAGCCGGAGACGCGCTACGCGGCGATCGTCGTCGCCGTGGCGCAGGCGCTGTCCGGTGACGAGCGCCGCTTCACCGCGCCGCGCCGCTGGTATCGGCCCGCGACGGGCGCGCAGCTCGCCGTCCGGTGGGTCAGCGACTACACGATGGCCCGCGCCATCAGGCGCGGCGACGTCGTCCGCCGCGCAGACGCGCTCGCCGTCCTCGACGAGGCGATCCGGCGCGTCGAGCCGGTCACGGTCATGGCGCCCGACGCCCACGATCGCCCCCTCGCCGCGTAGTTCCCCGGCGGGAGCGCGACGACGACGCCGGGCTCGCCGACGCTGCAGTCCGCTGCGTCAGCGGCCGCCCGCCGCCCGCTCGACCAGCTTCGGCGTCACGTCGCCGACCGTCGGCACGGTCACGGCCGCCAGCGCCACAGCGTCGGCGGCCGGCGGATAGTGCGGGTTCGGGACGGCGATGACGCCCATCCCGGCGGCGACCGCGGAGCGGATGCCGTTGCTCGAGTCCTCGATCGCCACGGCGCGCGCAGGGTCGACGCCGAGCCGTCGCGCCGCGTCGAGATAGACGTCGGGCGCCGGCTTGCCGCGCGCGACCTCCTCGGAGGAGACCGTGACCCGGAACAGGTCGGCGAGGCCGGCGAGGTCGAGCGCGAGGTCGATGATCTCGCGATTGGAGGAGGAGGCAAGCGCGAGGGGCCAGCGCGCGGCCAGGGTGCGCACGGCGTCGACGGCGCCGGGCAGGAGCGGGAGGCCCTCCCGGTAGCCGTCCTCCATCCGGCGCACGACCTCGCGGTCGATGGCCTGCGCTGTCATCGGCACGCCGAGGTCGTCGCGCAGGTACGCCGACCACTCGTGCGAGCTCATGCCCATCATCACCGTGGGCGCCTCGTCGCGCCACTGCCCGCCGGCGTCCCGGACAAGGGCCTCCTTGGCCTGGTTCCAGCGCTGCTCGGAGTCCAGCAGGACCCCATCGAGGTCGAAGACGACGGCGTCGGGCACGAGGACGGTCAGCCGATCCTCTCCGCCAGCTCGACGATGATCCCCTCCGGGCCGCGGACGTAGCAGAGCCAATAGCTGTCGCCATAGCGCACCAGCTCGCCGACGAGCTCCGCGCCGCGGGCTTGCAGCCGGGCGAGGACGTCGTTGACGTCGTCGACGGCGAAGGTGATGTGGCGCAGACCCGGGGTGTTGGCGGGCGCGTCGCGGTCGCCGATCTGCGCCGGCGGCGAGTGGAACTGGATCAGCTCGAGTCGCCCGTGGCCATCCGGGGTCTGCAACATCGCAGCGTCGTTCCGTACGCCCTCGAGCCCCACGATGCGATCCACCCAGGGGCCGTCGACCGAGAACCGGCCCTGCAGCTCGAGCCCGAGCTCGAGGAAGAAGTCGATCGCGGCCGCGAGGTCGTCGACCACGATGCCGACGTGGTCCATGCGCTCGACCGTCATGGGCGCGATGGTAAGGAAGCGGCTCGCGCGCGTGCCGCCTGGCGGACCAGGTGGTCGCGCTCGGTGACGTTCGTGGCCCGGCCGGCGGCGTCGGCGTAGGCCGCGGCGGCGGCGGACAGGTCGCCGCCCAGCTCATGCAGGTGGCCGCGGACGGCGTGCCAGCGGTGCCGCTCGCCGATCGCGTCGCGCAGCCGGTCCGTCTCGCGCAGCCCGGCGGCGGCGCCGAGCACGTGACCGACCGCGACCGCGCGGCCGAGCACCGCGGCGGGGTCCTGGCGCACCGGGTCGTCGGTGAGCGCGACGAGGTCGTCGTACCAGGCGAGGATCTGCGGCCAGTCGGTCTCCTCGCCGCTCGCCGCGTCGTCGTGCAGGGCGGCGATCGCGGCCTCGATCTGGTAGCGCCCGGGGCGTTGGACGGCCAGCGCCGACTGCAGGACGCGCACGCCCTCGGCGATCTCGCGGGTGTCCCAGAGGCCGCGGTCCTGGCGGTCGAGCGTGACGATGCGACCCTCTGCGTCGAGCCGCGCCGGGAGGCGGGCGTGGTTGAGGAGCATCAGCGCGAGCAGCCCGCGCGCCTCCGGCTCCTCGGTGGCGAGGGTGAGCTGGCGCGCGAGCCGGATCGCCTCACCGGCCAGGTCGACCCGGCCGGCGTGCCCGGCCGTGTAGATGAGGTAGAGCACGCGCAGCACGACGGCGAGGTCGCCGGGCTGGTCCAGGCGGCGGGCGGGCGGGCCGGCCAATGTGCGCTTGGCCCGGCTGATCCGCTGCGCCATCGTCGCCTCCGGCACGTAGAAGGCGTCGGCGATCTCGCGGGTGGTGAGGCCGCCGACGGCGCGCAGGGTCAGCGCGAGCTGGGAGGCCGGCGCGAGGTCGGGGTGACAGCAGCAGAAGAGCAAAAAGAGCGTGTCGTCGCCCTCCTCGGTGGCAGCGGGCCCGGGCCGCGGCTCGGCGTGCTCGGCCTCCTCGCGGCGCCGGCGGGCCGCCTCGCTGCGGCGGGCGTCGACGAGCCGCCGCGTCGCGACCGCAGCCAGCCACGCGCCCGGGTCGCGCGGCGGGTGCTCGGGCCACACCCGCAAGGCCTCCAACAAGGCCTCCTGCAGCGCGTCCTCGGCGGCGTCGAAGTCCTCACCCCGCCGGACCAGGCCCGCGAGTACCCGCGGGACGAGAGCGCGCAGCGCGCCCTCGTCCAGCCGTCGCGTCGGCTCGTCGATCACGCCGGGTCAGTCGTCCGAGCGCGACCCGGACATGATCTCCCGGACGTCGATCCACTCGTGCAGCGGCCCCCCGCCCGGGCCGGGCTCGGAGGAGATGTAGGCCGCGATCTCGACCGCGCGCTCGTAGGACTCGACGTCGACCATGTACCAGCCCGCCACGAGGTCGCTCGTCTCGGGCAGCGGGCCGTCGGTGGTGACCGGCGAGGCGTCCGGGCCGCCGTAGCGCACCCACGTCTGCGCCGGCGTCAGCGCCTGCACCCCGACGAGCTCGCCGTTCTCCTCCAGCACCGCGCTGACGTGCCGCAGGAAGGCCATGTGCGCCTCGACGTCCTCGGGCGCCCACTGGTCCATCGGGGGGAACGGGTGGTGCGGCTCCGGGCCGCCGCGGTAGTGCTTGAGAAGCAGGTACTTCGGCATCGTGGTCTCCTGGTGTCGTGGGCCGCGCATGTCGAGGCCCTTCACCTGGTGAGCGGAGCCGGCCTCAGCTTCTCGACATGCAATCACTGATCCGGCCCATCCCCTTAGGTAACTTGACAGTTACGTAACCACCTGGTTACCTCCAACTCATGGAAGCTGCACTGCGGGCCGTCGCCGACGAGAGCCGGCGGACGATGCTGGAGACCCTGGCCGACGGTCCGGCGAGCGCGGGGGAGCTGGCGGCGCTGCTGCCGATCGCTCGCCCAGGCGTGTCGCGGCACCTGCGCGTGCTGCGGGAGGCCGGTCTCGTCGACGTCCGCCTGGAGGCGCAGCGGCGGATCTACAGCCTCCGCCCCGATCCGCTCGCCGAGATCGACGCATGGCTCGGCCGTTACCGGGCCCTCTGGGAGCAGCGACTGGACGCCCTGCACACCGAGGTGTCCCGAGGCAAACGCGAACGAAGGAGCACCGGATGACGAGCGACGCGCAGTCCGGGAGTCGGGTACTCGGCAGCCTGCGATCGGCCGACGGCACGGGGATCGTGCGCCTCGAGGACCGCTACGACACCGATATCGAGGACCTCTGGTCTGGGCTCACAGAGCCGCGCCGTCTCGCCCGCTGGATCGCCGAGGTGGATGGCGATCTCCGCCTCGGTGGTGAGTTCAGCGCACGCTTCACGAGCGGATGGGAGGGCAAGGGCCGGGTGGTCGCCTGCGAGCCTCCGCGGCGGCTGCTGGTGACGACCCAGGCGACGGGCGAAGCGGACGAGCAGGTCATCGAGGCCACGCTCACCGCCGACGGCGACAAGACCGTCCTGGCAATCGAGGAGCGGGGACTGCCCGTCGAGCATCTCGCCGCCTACGGGGCGGGATGGCAGATCCACGCCGAAGATCTCGCCGCCCATCTCGCGGGAGCCGAGCGCTGTGACATGAAGACGCGGTGGAGCGAGTTGATCTCCGCCTATCGGGACCAGGCAGCCAACCTCGACTAGCGAGCGCGGGAACGCTCACTCCAGAACGCGGAAAGCGGCGGGAGCGGGGCGTTCCGTTTCGCGCGTCACGGCCCGTGCTGGGCCGAGACGCACTGGCCCTGGTTGCGGTAGCCGGCCGCGCCCCAGGCGCCCTGCTTGCAGCTGTCGGCAGAAGTGGGCGTCGCCGGCGGCGGGGCCGAGGTCGAGACGGGCGACGCAGGCGTGGTGCTGGGCGCTGGCGGCCGTGTCGTCGCGGGGGCCGATGCAACCGGGGGCGCCAGCGTCGGCGTCGGGCGCGGGAGTGGCGGGGCCGCCGGGCCGGGCACCGAAGGCCGCGGCTTCTGCGGGCGTGGCGTCGCCGGCTGCGGCGTCCGCCTCGCGCCAGGCGGTGCCGCGACGCGGGGCTTGGCCGTCCGGCCCGCGCCCGGCGCGCTGTGCCGGCCGGCCGGCGACTTCGCTCCGCCCCCGGACGTGAAGGCGGCGCGCTTGGCCACGACAGCGACGAGCGCGGGCCGGCGCGCGGCTCGTGCGGCGGCCGGAGCGCGTTTCGCCCTCGCGCGGGGGCGCGCGGTCGTCGCGGCCACGACGGGCCGGTTTGTCGCTGCCGCTGCCTGCGGCGTCCGCGGGGGACCCTGTCCGCCGATCACCAGCACGGCGATCGCGGTCGCGCTGCCGAGGACGACGCCGGCGGCGATGACACCGGCGGGAAGCGGGTGCCGACGCGCCTTCGCGATCGGCAGCGTCAGCAGCGCCCAGAGCGCCAGGCCGCGTCGGCCCGTGTACTCACGCAGGAACACGCGCACGACGACGGGGTCGAGCTGCCTGCCGGCCTCGGCGGCGAGCACGTCCAGCGCGCGCTTGTGCGTCTCCGCCGGGCGGTAGGGGCGGGCGGACGTGATCGCGTCGAAGGTGTCGGCCACGGCGACGACGCGCGCGCCGAGCGGGATCGCCTCGCCGTTCAGGCCGGCCGGGTAGCCGCCGCCGTCGAAGCGCTCGTGGTGATGGCGCACGATGTCGGACAACGACGGGTCGCCGAGGCACGCGACCATCGCCGCTCCCTCCTCGGCATGGCGCTGTACCGCCTCCGCCTCCGCGGGACTGAGGCGGCTCGGCTTGGCCAGCAGGGCGGGGGAGACGTGGAGCTTGCCGACGTCGTGGATCGCGGCCGCCGTGTGGATCCGCCTGGCCTCCTCGGGCGGCACGTCGAGCCGCCGGGTCATCAGCGCGCTGAGGCGCGCGACTCGGTGCGAGTGCCCGTCCAGGTACGGGTCCTTCGCGTCGAGCGCGTCGGCGAGCTCCCCGAGCAGCCGCAGCTTCTCGGCCTCGTCGTCGGAGCCGCTGCGGCGCAGCAGCTCGACGGCGTCGGCCATCCGCCGCTCCGCACGCGCCCTGCGCAGCCAGCCCCAGAGCAGCAGGTCGGCGAACAGCACGTCGCCTGTCGCGGGACGGCGCTTCCAGTACGCGGCGCCACCGAGCGACGCGAGCAGCGCGAGGCCCACGACAAGCGGTGCGGCGACCCACGCGGAAGTCACGATGCCGAGCCCCCAGAGCGCCCACACGATCGCGACGGGCAGGACGGCAACGACCAGCGTCACCACGACGGTCCGCGCCCAACCTCTCATGAGGCCCATCATCTGCCTCTTCGACGCGCGAAGCAACGGTGGAAGCGCCCTGAAGCTTGACGCATGCCTATATCGGAATATGATGACGGCATGGCACGAGCAGCGACGACGTCGGACGTCTTCAACGCGATCGCCGAGCCGCAGCGCCGGGAGATCCTGGTGCTGCTGCGGGCGGGTGAGCGGCCGGTGACCGAGCTGGCGCGGGAGCTGCGGATGACCCAGCCCGGGGCGTCCAAACACCTGCGGGTGCTCCGGGAGGTCGGGCTGGTGCGGGACCGCAAGGCAGGCAAGCAACGCCTGTACGGCCTTGACGCCCGCGGGCTGCGACCGGTTCACGAGTGGACCGGCGGGTTCGAGCGGTTCTGGAACGAGAGCTTCGACCGGCTGGACGAGTACGTGCAGGAC
>DATBDM010000007.1:0-2246 GCA_036269915.1 Solirubrobacteraceae bacterium
CCAACGTCGCGGCCGGCCAGGTCGTCGCCGTCGCCCGGCCCGGCGCCGTCATGCCCGACGGCACGCGGCTGGGGCGCGCGAAGCTGCGGGGCGTCGAGTCCGACGGCATGATCCTCGCCGAGGACGAGGTGTCGATCGGCATCGACCACGACGGGATCATGGTCCTGCCGGACGACCTCGTGCCGGGCACGCCGCTCGCCGACGTCCTGCCGATCGCCACCGACGTGCTCGAGCTCGAGATCACGCCGAACCGGCCCGATTGCCTCGGCGTCTACGGCGTCGCCCGGGAGGTCCACGCCGCCACCGGCGCACCGCTCGCCGACCCGCCGTGGGCGGGCGTGCCGTCGCTCTCGGGCGGCGTCCCCGGCTTCGACGTCGAGGTCCGCGATCGCGACCTGTGCCCGCGCTTCACGGTGCGGCGCTTCGACGAGGTCACGATCGGGCCCTCGCCCGCGTGGCTCAAGGCGCGCCTGAGCGCCGCCGGGCAGCGGCCGATCAACAACGTCGTCGACATCACCAACTACGTGATGCTGCTGACCGGGCAGCCGCTGCACGCCTTCGACGCCGACCTCGTCTCCGGCGGGAAGCTGACCGTCCGGCGCGCGCGCGACGGGGAGACGATCACGACCCTCGACGCCGTCGAGCGCACGCTCGACTCGTCGACCGTGCTGATCGAGGACGCCCACGGGCCGACCTCGATCGCCGGGATCATGGGCGGCGCGCGCTCGGAGGTCGGGCCCCACACCACGCGCGTGCTGATCGAGGCCGCGACCTGGAACGGGCCGAACATCCAGCGCACCTCGACCCGGCTCGGCCTGCGCACGGAGGCCTCGGGACGCTTCGAGAAGCAGCTGCAGCCCGAGCAGACCGTCGAGGCGCAGGCCGTCGCCGCCCGCCTGATGTCCAGGCTCACCGGCGCGCGCAGCGTCGGCGGGATGATCGACGCCGGCGGCTGGTCGCCGCCGCCGCGCCGCTCGATCCATCTGCGCGACGGCGCCGTCAAGGACCTGCTCGGCGCGGGCCCCGAGCCGCCCGAGCAGCGCGCGATCCTCGAGCGCCTCGGCTTCGGCGCGCGTTCCGCGCCCGGCGGCCTCGACGTCACCGTGCCGCACTGGCGCCGCGGCGACGTCACCCGCGAGGCCGACCTCGTCGAGGAGGTCGGGCGCATCTGGGGCTTCGACAAGCTGCCGGTCACCCTGCCCTCGCGGCGCGGCGTCTCCGGGCGCCTCGAGCCGACCCAGCGCCTGCGTCGCCGCGCCGAGGACGCGCTCGCGAGCCGCGGGCTCTACGAGATCCTCGGCTGGAGCTTCACCGGCCCGGGCGTCGTCGAGCGCCTTGGCATCGGGCCCGACGACGCGCGCAGCCGCGCGGTGCGGATCGTCAACCCGATGTCCGAGGAGCAGTCGTTCCTGCGCACCACGCTGCTCGGCTCGCTGCTCGACAACGTCCGCCGCAACCGCGCGCGCGGCGCCGAGGACGTGCGGCTGTTCGAGCGCGGCGCGATCTACATCGCGCGCGCAGGGATCGAGCCGCACCGCTTCGCCTACGGCCGCTCGCCGTCGGCGGGGACGCTGCGCCGGCCCGAGACGATCCCGGGCCTGGACCGCCTGCCCGCCGAGCACGAGCACGTCGGTGCGCTGCTGGCCGGGCGCATGCGGCCGCCGAGCTGGCGCGATCCCGAGCCGCCGCGCGCGGACTTCTTCGTCGCCAAGGGCGTGCTCGCCGCGTTGCTCGACACGCTGCGCGTCCCGTGGCGCGTCGAGCCCGCGCAGGAGCCGTTCCTGCACCCGGGCCGCAGCGCGCGGGTGCTCATCGGCGAGGACGCGACCCCCGTCGGCTGGCTGGGCGAGCTGCATCCGACCGTCGCGCACGCCTGGGAGATCGAGGACGCCGTGGCCGGCTTCGAGATCGACCTCGGCGCCGTGCTCGACGCGGCCCCCGAAGGGCTCGACTTCGAGGACGTCACGTCGTTCCCCGCCGTGCGCCAGGACGTCGCCGTCGACCTGCCGGCGGACGTGCCCGCCGCGCAGGTGGTGGAGATCGTGCGCTCGAGCGGCGGCGCGCTGCTGCACCACGTCGAGGTCTTCGACGTCTACGAGGGCGCTCAGGTCGGCGAGGGCCGGCGCTCGCTCGCGCTGCGGCTCGAGTTCCGCGCCGGCGACCGCACGCTCACCGACGAGGAGGTCGCCGAGCGGCGGGCGAAGATCGTCGCCGCCCTGGCGCAGGTCGACGGGCGGCTCCGTGGC
>DATBDM010000008.1:0-4242 GCA_036269915.1 Solirubrobacteraceae bacterium
TCCGCGGCCGGCATGCCCGCGGCGACCTTCTCGAGCTCCTCGACCTGGACGTCGGGGTCGCGGCGCTCGCCGAGCGCGTCGGCCAGCGCCTTGACCTCCTTGAGGACCGCCTTGTGCTCGGACTTCATCCCGCCCACCCAGCAGTCCGCGAAGATCTCCAGCGCGGCGCGCAGGCGGCGGGTGGCGACGCGCATGTCGTGCACGCGCTCGATGTCGTCGGTGTCGAGCACGCCCTCCTGCTCGGCGAACAGCTCGTCGGCCCGCCGGCGCACGACGCCCGCCGCGGCGACCCCGAACGGCTCGTTCGGATCGAGCTCGATGTCCTCGGCCATCAACGGGAGCGTGCCAGATCGAGCAGGACGCCCTCGCGCAGTCCGCCGCAGCCGACGTGCAGCTCGCGGCCGAGCCGCCGCGCGGCGGCGGCCAGGAGCAGGATCCCGGCGGGCAGCAGGGGGATGCGCTCGGGCTCGATCTCGAAGCGCGCGGCGACGGCGGCGGCCGGCGCGGCCGAGAGCACGCCGAGCGCGCGGTCGAGGCTCTCCGCGTCCAGTACGGGACCGACGAGCCGGCGCAGCGAGGTCGCGCTGCCGCCGACGCCCATCGCGTAGCCCGCGGGCGGGACGTCGAGGGTGCCCAGCGCCGCGCGGGCGCGCCGGTCCATGGCGGCGAGCTCGACGTGGGTGGGCGGGTCCGAGCGCAGCTCCTCGTCGGTGAGCCGGCTCGAGCCGATCGGCACCGAGCCCCACCAGCGCACCCCGCCGTCGACCGTGCCGACGGCGATCTCGGTCGAGCCGCCGCCGACGTCGACGACCCCGACCGCGCCGTCGAGCAGCCCGGCATGGGTGTGGGTCGCGCCGAGGAAGGCCAGCCGTGCCTCCTCCTCGGCGTCGAGGATGGTGAGCTCGAGGCCGCAGCCGCCGCCGACGGCCTCGACGACCTCGTCGCGGTTGCCGGCGCCGCGGATCGCCGCCGTCGCGACCGCCCGCAGGGCCTGGGCGCCGGCGGTCTCCGCGAGCCGGCGCTGCTCGTCGACGACCCGGACGACCTCGTCGATCTTCGCGCGCGGGATGCTCCCGCCCGCGGCGAGGCCGCGGCCGATGCGCGTGAAGGCGCGCTGCTGCAGCACCTCGGTGAGGCGTCCGCGCTGTGCATCGGCGACCAGCACGCGCGTGGTGTTGGACCCGATGTCGATGCAGGCGCAGACCATCGAAGGCCCGAGACAGGATGCCATGATGGATCGGTGTCCACCAGCGCCGCCATCGAGGTTGACGGCCTGCGCAAGGCCTACGGCGACCACGAGGCCGTGCGCGGCGTGTCCTTCGCCGTCGAGCGGGGCGAGGTCTTCGGCCTGCTCGGTCCCAACGGGGCCGGCAAGACGACGACCGTCGAGATCCTCGAGGGCTACCGGACGCGCGACGCCGGCACGGTCCGGGTGCTCGGGCAGGACCCCGGCGAGCGCCCGCCCGCGCTGCGCGAGCGGGTGGGGATCGTGCTCCAGAGCAGCGGCACCTACCCGCACCTGACCGTCCGCGAGACCGTCTCCCACTGGGCGTCGCTCTACGCGCGCCCGCGTGACGTCGAGGACGTGATCGCGCTGGCAGGGCTCCAGGAGGCCGCCGACCGGCGCGCGCGCACGCTCTCGGGCGGCCAGGCGCGGCGGCTGGACTTCGCGCTGGCGCTGATCGGCGACCCCGAGCTGATCTTCCTCGACGAGCCGACCACCGGCTTCGACCCGGCGGCCCGCCGCGCCGCCTGGGACACCGTGCGCACGCTGCGCGAGCTCGGCAAGACCATCCTGCTGACCACGCACTACCTCGACGAGGCCCAGGCGCTCGCCGACCGGGTCGCGATCGTCAAGGACGGACGCTTGCTGGCCGAGGGGGCGCCCGGGGAGCTCGGGGCCGGCGCCGCGCGCTACCGGGTCGCCTGGCGCGACGGGGCCGGCGTCGCGCACGAGCGCGAGACCGACGACCCGACCGGGCTGCTGCACGAGCTGACGGGCGGCGCGCTCGCGCGCGGCGAGCGGCTCGACGAGCTCAGCGTGACCCGGCCGAGCCTCGAGGACGTCTACCTCGAGCTGACCGCCGAGGCGATCGCATGAGCGAGCACGCGCTCGAGGGCGCCCGCACCCGCCCCGCCGAGCACGCCGGTCCGGAGCGCTGGCTGGGGACCGCCTGGCGCCAGTTCCGGATCGAGCGCAAGATGTTCTGGCGCAACCCGAGCGCCGCCTTCTTCAACTTCCTGCTGCCGCTGCTGCTGCTCGCGCTGTTCGGCGCCATCTTCGCGGGTGAGCGCGCCAAGCTCGACGTGATCGTGCCGGGCATCGCCGGCATGAGCGTGATGTCGGCGACGTTCATCGCGCTGGCCTACAACGTCACGCTGCTGCGCGAGCGCGGGATCCTCAAGCGATTGCGCGGCACCCCGCTGCCGACCTCGGCGTGGCTCGGCGGGGTGGCCGCCAACGCGGTCGCCAACACCGTGCTGCAACTCGCGCTGGTGATCCTCGCGGGGCACTTCGTCTTCGGCGTCGCCTGGCCGAGCGACTGGCTCGCGCTGATCGTGTTCGTCGGGCTGGGCGTCGTCTGCTTCGCGGCACTCGGCGTAGCGCTCGCGCACGCGATCCCCAACTTCGAGTCCGCGCCCGCGTACGTCAACGCGGTGTTCATCCCGATGATCCTGATCGCGGGCGTCTTCTACGACGAGAAGTCCGCCCCGCAGGTGCTACGCGACGCCGCCGAGGTGCTTCCGCTCAAGCACCTGATCGACGGGATGTCGGGGGCGATGGTCCACCACGAGGGGCTGGCCGACCACGGCGTCGCGCTGCTCGTGCTCGCGCTGTGGGCCGCCGTCGGGCTGACGCTGGCGATCCGCGGGTTCTCGTGGGAGGCGCGGCGGGACTAGCCGGGGGCTAGCGCGCCGCGTCGAGGACCCATGTGCCCCCGCGGCAGCCGCCGGGCGCGCGACCGGCGATGCCGATCCCGGCCTGGCCGTAGAGCGGCGAGAGCAGGATCGCGCGGTGCACCGGGCTGTGGAGCCAGCCGCGCACCGTCGCGCGGGGGCTCGCCCGGCCCCCGCAGCCCCAGGCCAGCGCCTCGCCGTAGGCGGAGCCGCTCCAGCCGGCGCGGTGCAGCCGCGCGAGCGGGCCGCTGCCGCCGAGGCTGACGTGGGCGAAGTAGTGGCGCCGGGCCATGTCGGCGGCGTGGCGGCCGGCGGCCAGGCGCAGCGAACGGATCGGCGTCCAGATCGGCAGGCCGTGGGACTTGCGGGCGCGGTTGATCGCGCACAGGATCACGGCGCGGGCGCGGCGATGGGCCATGCCGGCCGGGACGCGCCTGGCGCCCGGGCAGCTGCCGGCCTTGCCGCCGCCGAGCGGGAGGCCGGGCAGGATCGAGCCCGGGTCGATCGGCGGCACCGTGACGGCGCTCGCCGTGCCGGCGGCGAGGCCGAGGGTCGCGCCGCACGCTGCGACCGCCGCGATGGCGACGAGCGACCGGAGACGGGCACGGCTGGCGGCGCGCGACACGACGACGTCCTCCCCTGTGGACGGCGATGGATCGATGTGGGGCTCGGTCGAGCGGAGCCCGGTCCCGCGGCCTCAATACCCCACTCCCGCAGGGATCAGTCACGAATGTGACGCCGGGCGTTTCGCTCAGGCGACGATGAAAGCCGCCGGCGGCGTGCCGATGACCTCGGCGGGGACGCGCCGGAGCTCCGCGCGCTCCCATGCGGCGCGAGTGAGGCCGAACACGACGACGTCGTGCACGGTGTCGCCGTGGCGGTGCCAGGCGGCCAGCGTGCCCTCGCGGCGGAAGCCGATCCGCTCGAGCGAGACCAGCATGCGACCGTTGCGGCGATCGGCCCAGGCGGTGAGGCGCTCGAGGCCGAGGTGCTCGAAGGCGAGCATCGCGATCAAGGCCTTGGCCTCGAAGTTCGCGCCGCTCCCCCACCAGCGATGGCCGAACCAGGAGCCGACGGTCGCGCGGCGGTCGCGGCGCGAGAGCTCGCTCAGCCCGGTGACGCCGATCGGCCCGTCGTCGCGATGGACGACGATCAGATCGAGCTGCTCGCCGCGCTCGCGCTGCTCGGGCAGGCCGGCGATGTAGGCCTGCGGCTGCTCGAGCGAGGTGTACGGGCCCCACGAGAAGTAGCGCGTGACCGCCGGGTCGGACGCGAGCTCGAGCAGCGCGGGGGCGTCGTCGGGCGTCGCGTAGCGCAGGGTCAGGACCGGCCCGCGGATCTCCA
>DATBDM010000009.1:0-7021 GCA_036269915.1 Solirubrobacteraceae bacterium
GGACTCAACTACGCCGGCGCCGTCTTCGCGTGCGAGCTGCTGGCCAGGATTGACGCGCTCGAAGCGCGCCGGCCCTGACGCAGGGGTGGACAGCTCGGCGATCCGGTCTACTCCATTGGGTGTGGCGGCGCGGCCCGCGTACCCGGACCCGCACGATCTTCGGTCAAAGTGGGTGCTCCCGCCTAGGACGAGGAAGCACACGCACAGCCGCGAAACGTGCGCACGACGGGGAAGCTCGCCGCGCCGCCCGTATGTGTCGCCCAGGGAGGACTGACCGTGGATCACGAGCGCAGGCTGGACGACGCCATCCGCATCCTCGCCGACCGGCCGGAGGGGCTGCCGCGCGGGCTGATCGAGGCGGCCAAGGAGGGCGACGGGCGCGCGCTCAACCAGGTGGTCGAGGCGCACCTGCCGCGAATCGACGCGCTGGCGCGCCACTACGCCGTCGTCCCGCATGTCGAGCGGCTCGAGCTCGTGCAGGAGGGCGTGGCCGGGCTGCTCCAAGCGCTGCAGCACTACGACCCGGCGACCGGGACGCCGCTGTGGGCCTACGCGCGCCCGACGGTCGAGCGCTCGATGCGCCGCCTGCTGGCGGAGCTGGGCGACGCCGCGTCGCTGTCGGACGGCGCGCTGCGGCGGCTGTCGCGGCTCAAGACCGCCGAGGACGAGCTGATGGGCGAGCAGCACCGCCTGCCCTCCCGCGACGAGATCGCGCAGCGCGCGGGCGTCGATCGCGACGAGGCGGCCCGCGTGTTCGCCGCGGCGAGGCCGCCGCGCTCGTTCCAGGAGCCGATCACCGCCGAGGACGGCGGCGTGATCGGCAGCCTCGGCGACCTCGTGGACGACCCGCGCGCGACCGACGCCTACGACAGCGTGCTCGACCACATCGAGGCCGAGGAGCTGCAGTCGCTGCTGTCGGTGCTCTCGCCGCGCGAGCGGCGCGTGCTCAACGCGCGCTACGGGCTGGACGGCGTCGAGCGCAGCCGCCGGGAGGTCGCCGAGGAGCTGGGCGTGAGTGTCAGCCGCGTGCGCGACATCGAGGCGCGCGCGCTGGCCAAGCTACGCCGCGCGGCGGTCACCGCCGGCGTGGCCCGCTAAGCCCGGATCCACCGATTCTCGCAGGCCCTTGCGACCGTGGACAGCGCTCCTCGCCGATCGGCCGGGACCCAAAGGGACCACCCTGAGGGTGCCCGGCCGATCGACGATCAGCGGTGCCCACGACCACGAGTCATCCACGATCTATCGGTGGATTCGGGCTAAGGGCGCTCAGCGGACGTCGGCCTCCCGCAGGGCCTCGAGCATGCCGTGCAGGTGCGCGGCGGCTCTCCCGACGTCCGTGTACTTGCGCTGGCCGGCGCGCGACTCCGCCGCGAGGACGCCGCAGCGGTGCACGTCGTGGAAGTCGCCGTAGGGAAACTTGTAATAGCGCTTGGTCTCCTTGGGCCGCTTGTCGTCGACGGCGAGATGCCAGCGCCCGTACGCGGCCCACCCGTGCTCGGCAATGAAGTCGTTCTCCTGCTGCGCCGACGGCTGGTGCTCGCTCCACGCGTCGCGCTCGTCGAGCACGATCCGCCGCTCGCGCACCAGCCGCTGTGCGTGGTCGTATCCCGGGTTGTTCAGCTTGACCGCCATCGCGTCGCTCCTTCGTCACACGCCGGACGGATAGGTGTCCGGCAGCTCGCCCGCCGTCCACTCGCTGGTCCGCTCGAGCGGCTCGAGCGCGTGGCTCTCGTCGATGTGGATCACCGCGTCGAACTGATCGGCGATGCGCGCGTGGAAGTAGTGCGAGACCCGCTCGGTCTCCGGGCGGTACACCACGCCGATCGCGCGCTCGAGCCGACGGCCGCGCAGCCCGGCGGGGTCAAGCAAGAAGCGATCGACCTCTCGCTCGTGAAAGAGCTCCTCCCAGCTGCCGGGGAGCGCGCGCCGGACCCGCTTGCGCTCGGCCGGGCCGCCCCAGTCCGACGCGGCGGTCACCGTGCCCTGGTAGGTGGTGAAGCCGACGAGCAGCGGCTCGCCGTCGTGGCGCTCCCGCACCAGGTTGCCCAGGTTCACCTGGCCGGCCTGGGCGAGCTCGGTCGCCCGCTCGTCGCCCAGGTGCGAGTTGTGCGCCCACACGACGACCTTGCCCGAGCCGCCTTGGCGCTCGAGGTGACCCGACAGCGTCTCGAGCGTCCGGGCCATGTGGCGGTCGCGCAGGTTCCAGCTCGCCACGCCGCCGCGGAACATCGCGCGGTAGTACTCCTCCGCGTCGACGACGAGCTGCGCGTTCTGCTCGGCGAAGAACTGGGCGTCGGCCTCGAGCGGTGCGTCGTCGGCCAGCCGGCGCAGCTCGAGCAGCTGCTCCACGGCGTTGCGCTCGCACGGCTCGGCGCCCGCCAGGCCCGCCTCGTACGCGTACACCTGCGGGTCGCGCCCGAACTGCTCGAAGCAGGCGTAGCGCTCGCGGGCCCGTTGCGCCGCCGCGGGGTCGACGCGGTCCAGGTACTCGACCACCGCCTCGATCGACGTGTAGAGGCTGTAGAGGTCGAGGCCGTAGAAGCCGACCTTGGCCGCCCCTGGCCCGAGCGCGTCGTTGTACTCGCGCAGCAGCGTGACGAACTCGGCCACCTCGACGTTGCGCCACATCCACACCGGGAAGCGCCGGAAGTCGCCGAGCGCCTCGTCGGCGGTCCGGTCGTCGCTCGCCGCCCGCACGAAGCGGTTGACCCGGTAGGCGTCGGGCCAGTCGGCCTCGACCGCCACCGCGGCGAACCCTGCCTCGACGACCAGGCGCTCCGTGATCTCCGCGCGCCGGCGGTAGAACTCCTGCGTGCCGTGGGAGGCCTCACCGATGAGCACGTAGCGCGCCCGCATCGCCCGTTCGACGAGCACGTCGTAGTCGGTGGGATCACCGCGCAGCTTCCGCACCGCCTCGGGCGGCCGCGCGGCGGGCGGCCGGCGCGTCGTCTCGAGCAGCGCCCGCAGCTCGCCGTCGGTGGTCTGGGCGAAGTCGTCGTACCACTCGCCCACGGCGTCCAGCGGCTCGGGCGTGAGCGGGCACACCACCTCGTCGGCGACCCCGCGCAGCGCGTCGCAGGTCCGCGGGTCCGCGACCGGAGCGGCCGCCACCAGCCGCGCGGGCTCGTCGGCGCGGGCGGCGGCGAGCGCGGCCAGCATCGTCGCGCCGGTGGCCAGACCGTCGTCGACCAGGATCACCGTGCGGCCGGCCAGGTCCGGCGGTGGCCGGTCGCCGCGGTAGGCCCGCTCCCGGCGGTGCAGCTCGCGCCGCTCCTTGGCGTCGATCGCCTCGATCCACTCGGCCGGCAGCCCGAGCGACTCGATCAGCGCGGTGTCGAGGACACGGACGCCGCCCGTGGCGATCGCGCCGAGCGCGTACTCCTCGTGCCCGGGCACGCCGAGCTTGCGCACGAGGAACACGTCAAGCGGCGCGTCCAGGGCCGTGGCGACCTCGTGCGCCACCGGCACGCCGCCGCGCGGCAGCCCGAGCACGACCACGTCGTCGCGCCCGGCGTACTCACGCAGATGCTCGGCGAGCCGGCGCCCGGCGTCGCTGCGGTCCCGGTAGCGCCGGAGGGTCGCGGACTCCACCTGGTGGTTGCTAGGCCGTTCGGCCCGCGATTCGAGGTGGTCATGCGTTTGCGCGGGCCTATGACAGGAGCATGCCGACCGATATCCCGATCTCGCCGATGGGCGTCGAGCGGTTTCGCGAGGTCCTCCTCCCGGAGCGCTTCGAGGCGTTCGAGCACAGCCTCGACGACGCGCGCGCGATGCTCGAGGGCCGCGTCGTCTGGAACGTCAACTCCACGGCGAAGGGCGGCGGGGTGGTGGAGCTGCTCAACCCGCTCGTGGCCTACGCGCGGGGCGCAGGCGTGGATGCTCGCTGGGTGGTCATCGACGGCACCGCCGGCTTCTTCGCGGTGACCAAGCGCATCCACAACCACCTGCACGGCGCCGCTGGCGACGGCCTGCCGCTCGACGAGCGGGCTCGTCGCGTCTACGAGCAGGTCCTGTCCGACAACGCGCGCGAGCTCACGCCGCGCGTACAGCCCGGCGACGTCGTGATCCTCCATGACCCGCAGACCGCCGGGCTGGTCTCGGCCCTGCGCGACGCCGGCGCGATGGTGATCTGGCGCTGCCACGTCGGGCTCGACACGCCCAACGAGCTGGCCCGCGAGGCGTGGCGCTTCCTGGCGCCCTACCTGGTCGACGCTGAGCGCTACGTGTTCTCCCGCGAGTCGTTCGCGTGGGAGGGCCTGGACCGCGAGCGCATCGTGGTGATCGCACCGACCATCGACGTGTTCTCGCCCAAGAACGAGGACCTGCCCCACGACACCGTGGTCACGGTGTTGCATGCGGCGGGCATCGTCGCCGGCGACGGCCGCCCCGCCACCTTCCGCCACCACGACGGCACGCCCGGCCGGGTTGAGCGCCGGGCCACGATGGTCGAGGACGAGCCGCTCACGCTCGACACGCCCGTCGTGCTCCAGGTCTCGCGCTGGGACCTGCTCAAGGACCCGCTCGGCGTCATCCGCGGCTTCGCCGAGCACGTGCCGCCGGAGACCGGCGCTCACCTGGTCTACGCCGGCCCGGCCGTCGAGGCGGTGGCCGACGACCCGGAGGGCGCGCAGGTGCTGCGCGAGGCGATCGAATTGCGCGAGTCGCTGCCCGAGCCGCAGCGCCGCCGCATCCACTTCGCCACGCTGCCCATGGATGACCAGCAGGAGAACGCGGTCATGGTCAACGCGCTCCAACGCCACGCCCAGGTGGTCGTGCAGAAGAGCCTCGCCGAGGGCTTCGGGCTCACGGTGGCCGAGGCGATGTGGAAGGCGCGGCCGATGGTCGCGTCGCGGATCGGCGGGATCCAGGATCAGATCGTGCACGGCGAGAGCGGAATCCTGCTCGACGACCCGCGCGACCTGGCCGCCTACGGCGCCGCGGTGACCGATCTGCTGAGCGACCGCGAGCGTGCGGCGCGGATCGGGCAGGCGGCGCGCGAGCGGGTGCGCGACCACTTCATCAGCCCGAACAGCCTCCTCAGCTACATCGGCGTGCTCCGCGGGCTGCTCGTGCCGGCCTGACGGCGCGGCCGCTCACTCGTTCGAGCGCAGGTACTCGAGGTAGAACGGGCGCAGCGCGTCGGCGATCTCCCCGCGCCGGGCGTCGACGAGGTCGTCCACGTGCCCGCGCAGGGTCATGATGTCGGCGACCGCCTCGTCGAGGCGCCCCGCGGCGGCCTCGGCGGCCGGCAACAGCTCGAGCAGGCGCCAGAAGAAGCCGATGTCGTGACGGCGAATCGCCTGCTGCACCGCGAGATCATGCAGCGCCTGCGAGGAGAGCTGCTCCAGCGCGTCGCCCGCCTCCATCGGCTCAGCCACCCCTTGATCGGGCGCCCCCGTGCCCTATGGCTGAAGCGTGCGCTCGGGGACCATCGTGATCAGCTACGACGGCACCCGGGCCTCCGAGCACGCGCTGCGGGAGGCCGCCGGGCTGCTCGGCCCCCGGCCCGCGCTGATCGTCGTCGTCTACAAGGCGGGTCTGGCGTTCGAGCTGGTCGAGCTGCCCGCCAGCTCGATCGGCCTGCCCCCCGCGCCGCTGGACATCCGCACGGCCCTCGAGGTCGACCAGAACATCTACGAGGGCGCGCAGCGGGCCGCCGAGCACGCGGCCGGCCTGGCCCGCATGCTCGGCATGGAGGCGGAGGGCCTGGTCGTGGCCGAGGATCCGGAGATCAGCGTGGCGAAGACGCTGCTCCGTCTCGCCCGCGAGAGCGATGCCGGCGCGCTGGTGGTCGGCTCGCACCGTCACGGCCCGATCCTGGGCAGCGTGTCGCGCGAGGTCGTCCGCGACGCGACGTGCCCCGTGCTGGTCGTGCGCGAGCCGCCGGACTGACACATGGTCAGGCGCCCACCGCCTCCGCCGGCCGCTCCTGGCGATCCGCCGGATCCTCCCAGTGCACGACGAGCTCGTCGCCCTCGGCATCGACGATGATCCGCGCGCCATCGCCGAGCTGGCCGGCGATGAGGCCACGCCCGATCCGCGTCTCGACCTCGCGCTGGATGTAGCGGCGCAGCGGCCGCGCGCCGTACACCGGGTCGTAGCCGTGCCGCGCGATCAGCGCCTCGGCCTGCTCGGTCAGCTCGAGCGTCATCCGGCGCTCGCCCAAACGCTCAGCCACCGTCGCGACCTGCAGCTCGACGATGCGCTCGATCTCCTCCATCGTGAGCGGCTTGAACAGCACGATCTCGTCGACGCGGTTGAGGAACTCCGGCCGGAAGTGCCCGCGTAGCTCGTCCATCACGCGGTCGCGCGCCTCGGGCTCGATCTCGCCGCGGTCGGTGATGCCGTCGAGCAGGTACAGCGAGCCGATGTTCGAGGTCATGATGATCACGGTGTTGCGGAAGTCGACCGTGTGCCCCTGGGCGTCGGTCAGGCGGCCGTCGTCGAGGATCTGCAGCATCGTGTTGAACACGTCCGCGTGGGCCTTCTCGATCTCGTCGAACAGGACCACCGAGTACGGCTTGCGGCGCACGGCCTCGGTCAGCTGGCCGCCCTCCTCGAAACCGACGTAGCCGGGAGGCGCGCCCATCAACCGGCTGACCGTGTGGCGCTCCTGGTACTCGGACATGTCGAGCCGGATGATGTTGTCCTCCGAGTCGAACAGCGACTCGGCGAGCGCACGCGAGAGCTCGGTCTTCCCCACGCCGGTCGGCCCGAGGAAGATGAATGACCCGATCGGGCGCCGCGGGTCCTTGATCCCGGCGCGCGCGCGGATCACCGCGTCGGCCACGAGGCGGACCGCCTCATCCTGGCCGATCACGCGCTGGTGCAGCACCTCGTCGAGGCGCAGCAGCTTCTCGCGCTCGCTCTCGACCAGCCGGGCGAGCGGGATGCCCGTCCAGCGCGCCACGATCTCGGCGATCTCGTCCTCGGTGACCTCCTCGCGCAGCAGGCGCTCGCCCTGGCGCCCGGCCAGGCGCTCCTCCTCGGCCTGCAGCCGGCGCTCGAGCTCGGGCAGCTT
>DATBDM010000010.1:0-2474 GCA_036269915.1 Solirubrobacteraceae bacterium
ACCTGAGTCGTGCCGCCGCTGGGCGTCGAGCGGGTGTAGGGCGCGACCCAGCGCGGCTCGCGCGCCCAGTAGCCCGGCTCGTAGCGCATCCAGTTCTTCGAGGCGTAGCGGCTGGTCCATTCCGAGGTCCCGAACAGCACGCCGGACGCGTAGCCGCCCCAGACTCCAGCGCTCTCCCCCGGCGTGTAGCCCGGATCCCAGGGGTTGAGCGGCTTGCCGGCGACGTCGTAGATGAAGTCCCAGACCGACTGCGCGCCCGTCGCCGTGGCGCCGCCGCCGAGCGACAGGCCACCGGCCATGCCGGTGCCCTCGAGCGCGCCGGCGCAGTCGGCGTCGGCCGCCTTGACGCGCTTGACGGCATCGTCGGCCTCCTTGTGCGCCCAGCGCTCCACCCGCGCCGCGTCCTGCTGGAGGCTGCCGGCGGTGGTCGCGGTGGCGAGCGCGTGCTGCTCGGCCGCGTCGGCCTGGACGGAGAGCGGGTCGCCGGGCGTCAGCCCCGGCGCGAACGCCGCCGCCGTGTGGGCTCGATCCGCGTCGTCGCGCGCCGCCTGCGCGATGCGCTGGGCGCGCGCGGCGGCCGCCCGCGCCTCGTGGAGCTTCCCGGCCGCGACGCGGACCGCGTGCTGCGCGTGCTCGATCGTGTCGGCGAGGCGCCCCAGCGCGCCGGCCGCGGCGTCGAGCGAGCCGCCGAGATGGGAGACCGCGGTCTGCGCGTGACCGAGCGTCCCGGAGTACGAGGTGGCGGCGAACCCGCTCCAGGCGGGCGCGACGGCGCCGCCGAGGCGCGCCCCGGCGCCGTCGAACCCGCCGGCCAGGCTGCGCAGCCGCGACGCGCACGAGCGCAGCGGCCCGGGCTCGCCGTCGGGCCAGGGCAGGCCGTCGAGGTCTGCCGGCGCGCTCATGGGCCGGCCGACCCGGTCGGCATCACCCGCTGGTCGACAACCTCGTAGGCGTCGGCGGCCGACAGGGCGTTGCCGCCCAGCGACGCGACGCCGTCGCCGACGGCGAGGGCACCGGTCTCCATCGCGCCCGCGAACGCCTGCCCCGCGGACGCGGTCTCGGGCGGGGCGGCGCCGCCCACCACGGCGAGCGCGGCGCGGATCTCACCCGCGAGCCCGCGGATGTCGGCGCCCACCCCCTTGGCGCTGGAGCCCGCCGTGCGGAGCCCGCCGGTCTCGACGTCGATCCGTGACACGAGCCCTGGCTAGCGGCCGAAGCTGGAGGCGATGCCCTGCTCGGTGCTCTCGTAGTGCGCGCCGGCCTGATGGGTCAGCTGGCTGATGCCGTGCAGGGCCTCCTGGATCCCGCGCGAAGAGCGCTGCCACTCCGCCCACAGCTCCTGGAAGCGCGCCTGCGCGACGCCCTGCCATTCGCTCTGCAGCGGCGCGACCTGGCCGGCCAGTTGCTGCAGGATCGACTCGATGTTGGCGGCTCCCGAGTTCAGCTGGGTCCCCACGGACTGCAGCTGCTCGGGCGTGACGGCGATGTTCGGCATCCGATGCTCCTCCGAAGTGGTTGACGTCCCTTTCGTCCAAGGTACCTCGCAACGCGGGGCTTTCAAACGGTCAACGGCGCTCGGCTAGCATCGCCAGGGTGCCGTCCCTCCCGACCCAGGCGCAGTACTCGCTGATCCTCCGCGTGCGCCTCTCCAACCGCCCCGGCATGCTCGGCCGGGTCGCCAGCGCCATCGGCCACGCCGGTGCCCAGATCGGCACGATCGACCTCGTGCAGCTGGCCGATGGCCACGCCGTCCGCGACATCACGGTCGAGACGGGCGGCGAGGCGCACGGCGACGACGTCGTCCACGCCGTGAACGGCGTCGACGGCGCGGAGGTCGTCGACACGACCGACCGCACGTTCCTCATGCACGTCGGCGGCAAGATCGAGCAGCACAACAAGCACGCACTACGCACGCGCGACGACCTCTCGATGGCCTACACGCCGGGCGTCGCGCGGGTCTGCTCCGCGATCGCCGCCGATCGCGACAAGGCGTTCCAGTACACGATCAAGCGCAACACGGTCGCGGTCGTCTCCGACGGCAGCGCGGTGCTCGGGCTCGGCGACATCGGCCCCGAGGCGGCGATGCCGGTGATGGAGGGCAAGGCGATGCTCTTCAAGGAGTTCGGCGGCGTCGACGCCTTCCCGATCTGCCTCGACACGCAGGACACCGAGGCGATCATCGCCACGGTCAAGGCGATCGCGCCCACCTTCGGCGGCATCAACCTCGAGGACATCTCGGCGCCGCGCTGCTTCGAGATCGAGGAGCGCCTGAAGGCCGAGCTCCACATCCCCGTCTTCCACGACGACCAGCACGGGACCGCGGTCGTCACGCTCGCCGCGCTGCTGAACGCGGTCAAGCTCACCGGCAAGCGCCTCGAGGACCTGCACGTGCTCGTCCTCGGCCTCGGCGCGGCCGGCGTCGCCGTGACGAAGATCCTGCTCGAGGCCGGGGTCCGCCACCTGATCGGCTGCGA
>DATBDM010000011.1:0-7003 GCA_036269915.1 Solirubrobacteraceae bacterium
TGATCTGGGTGCCGCTGCGCCGCACGCGCCACGGGCTCGCGATCTACGCGGTCGGCAGCGACCGCGAGGCGGCCTACCTGAGCGGCGTGCAGGTCGCGGGCACGCGGATCTTCGCCTACGCGCTGGGGAGCGTGTTCGCCGCGCTCGGCGGGCTCGCGCTGACCTCCACGACCGGCATCGGCAGCCCGCTCTCGGGCGATCTCTACACGCTCAACTCGGTCGCCGCGGTCGTGCTCGGCGGCGTCGCGCTGGTCGGTGGCAAGGGCGGGCTGCTCGGGCCGGTCGTCGCCGCGTTCATCGTCTCGATCGTGGTCGCGATCCTCGTGTTCTGGGGCGTCGACTCCAACTACGGCCAGGTGATCCAGGGCGGCCTGATGGTGCTCGTGGTCATGGTCGGCGGACTGACGCTGATGCGGAGGCGCAGGTGAGCGCCGCCGCGCAGACGCGCGCCCCGGAGCCCGAGGCGCCGGACCGCGAGCGTCGCACGATCGGCGGCGTGCTCGCCGAGCGGCCGCTGATCATGCTCGCGGTGCTGCTCGTGCTGCTGCTCGTCGCGTGCGAGATCGCACAGCCGGGCTACCTGTCGGGCGAGCAGGCGGGGACGATCCTGCGGCTCGCCGCGCCGCTGGCGATTCTCGCCGCCGGCCAGACGATCGTGATGCTCACCGGCGGCATCGACCTGTCGATCGGCTTCTCGGCGACGGCGGCGGCGTACATCATGGCCGGGCAGTCCTCGCGGGGGACCGTCGTGGCGATCCTGATCGCGCTCGGCGTCGGCCTGCTGATCGGCACGCTCAACGGCATCGGGATCGGCATCTTCGGGGTCCAGCCGCTGATCATGACGCTCGGCATGGGCTCGATCGTGATCGGGATCCTGACCGTGCGCGCGCAGGACTTCGTGACCGGCGCGCCGGCGGTGCCGAACTTCGTCAACGAGCTCGCCACGGGCTCGCTGCTCGGCGACGTCCCGAAGAGCATCCTGCTCTGGGGCGCGCTGTCGGTCGTCCTGATACTCGCGCTGCGGCGCTCGGGCTTCGGCCGCATGCTCTACGCCTACGGCGACAACCCGACTGCGGTGCGTCTCGCGGGGACGCGCTCGTGGCAGCTGCTGATCGCGGCGTACGCGCTCTGCGGGATGTGCGCGGCGATCGGCGGCCTGCTGCTCGTCGGGCTCACCAACGCGGCCGACCTCGGGCTGGCGACGTCCTACCTGCTGCCCTCGGTGGCGGCCGTGGTGATCGGCGGCACATCGATCTTCGGCGGCTTCGGCTCCTACTCGGGGACGATCTTCGGCGCGCTGATCCTCACCGTCCTGGACTCGTTCCTGACGCTGATCAACGTCGCCCAGTCGGTGCGCCAGATCCTCTACGGGGCGATCATCCTCGGGCTGGCCGCGCTGTACGCGCGGACGTCCGGGAAGGGGTAGGGGTGGCGATCGTGCGGACCGTCGCCGGGGACGTCGACCCGGCGCGGCTCGGGCCGTGCGACGCGCACGAGCACCTGTTCCTCACCACGCCGATCCAGCCGGGGGAAGACTTCCTCGACGTCGACAAGGCGATCGAGGAGGCGCGGACGCTCGTCGACGCCGGCGGGCGCGCGCTGGTCGACTGGACACCGCTCGGGCTCGGGCGCGACCCGCACGGCCTGCTCGAGGTCTCGCGCGCGACCGGCCTGCACGTCGTCGCGGCCACCGGCGCGCACCGCGACGCGCACTACGTGGCCGGGGATCCGCTGCGCGCCGCGGGCGCCGACGCCCTGGCGGAGCGCTTCGCGGCCGAGATCCTGGACGGCATGGACGGCACGGACATCCGTGCCGGGCTGATCAAGGCGGGCGCGAGCTACCACCACGTGACGCCGTTCGAGGCGACCGTGCTGGAGGCGGCGGGCGCCGCGCACGCGTGCACGGGCGCGCCGATCGGCGTGCACACCGAGCACGGCACGCACGGCCTCGCCCTGGTCGAGCGCCTGCGCGGGCACGGCGTCGACCCGGGGTCCGTGATCCTCGCCCACGTCGACCGCAATCCCGATCCGGGCGAGCACGCGGAGACCGCCGCGACCGGCGCCTGGCTGCAGCTCGACGGGCCCGGCCGCACCAAGTACCTCCCCGACTCGACGCTGCTCGCGTTCGTCGAGGCGCTCGCCGGGCGCGGGCATGCCGACCGGCTACTGGTCGGCGGCGACACCGGCCGCTCGACCATGATGCGCGCCTACGGCGGCGGGCCTGGGCTCGACTACGCGTTCGCGCGCTTCCGCCCTCGGCTGGCGCGCGAGCTCGGCGACGGGCTGGCCCAGACGATCTTCGTGGACAACCCGGCGCGGGCCTTCGCCTTCGCCCCCAGCGACTCCGGAGGCCCCTCATGACCCCTTTCCAGCAGCTGGGCGCGGCGGTCGTCGGCACCGGCTTCATCGGCGTCGTGCACGTCGAGGCGTTGCGCCGGCTCGGCGTGCAGGTGCACGGGGTGGTCGGCTCGTCGCCCGAGCGCGCGCGAGCCAAGGCCGAGACCGCCGTGCTGCCCGAGCCCTACGAGAGCTTCGAGGCGATGCTCGCCGACGAGCGCGTCGACGTCGTCCACATCACCTCGCCCAACAGGCAGCACCTGCCCCAGGCGCGCGCCGCGCTGCGGGCCGGCAAGCACGTGGTCTGCGAGAAGCCGCTGGCGATGACCGCGACCGAGACGGCGGAGCTCCTCGCGCTCGCCCGCGAGAGCGGGCTCGTGCACGCGGTCAACTTCAACATCCGCTTCTACCCCCAGTGCCTGGAGGCGCGCGAGCGCGTCGCCGCGGGGGCGCTCGGGCCGGTGCACCTCGTCACCGGCGGCTACCTGCAGGACTGGCTGCTGTTCGACACCGACTGGAACTGGCGGCTGGATCCGGCCGAGGGCGGCGAGCTGCGCGCGGTCGGCGACATCGGCTCGCACTGGATCGACCTGCTCCAGCACGTCACCGGCCGCCGCGTGGAGGCCGTGATGGCCGACCTCGCGACGGTCGTGCCCGTGCGCCGGGTGCCGGTCGGCCCGGTCGAGACCTTCTCCTCGGCAACCGCGGACGAGACCGTGCCGCGCGAGATGGAGACCGAGGACCTCGCAGGGATGCTGCTGCGCCTGGAGGGCGGGGCGCGCGCCGTCATGTCGGTCTCCCAGGTCAGCGCCGGGCGGCGCAACGCCTGCTCGTTCGAGATCGACGGCGGCGCGGGCTCGCTCGCCTGGACCTCGGAGCGACCGGAGGAGCTGTGGCTCGGCCACCGCGAGCGCGCGAACGAGCTCCTGTTGCGTGATCCGGCGCTGATGTCGCCCGTCGCGGGCGCCGCCTCCGCGCTGCCCGCCGGCCATCTCGAGGGCTTCGCCGAGACCTTCCGGGAGCTCTACCGGGCCGTCTACCGCGCCGTGCTCGCGGGCGGCCCGCCGGAGCGCCCGGACTACCCGACCTTCGCCGACGGCCACGACGAGGCCGTGATCGCGGAGGCCATCCAGGCCAGCGCCCGCGAGGGACGCTGGGTCACCGTCGACCGCACGTCGAGCCTTCAGGGGGCGACCGCATGAAGCTGGGCCTGCTCACCGCCGCCTTCCCCGAGCTCTCGCTCGACCAGATCGCCGACTGGGCCGCCGCCAACGGCTTCGACGCGCTGGAGGTCGCCTGCTGGCCGGCGGGCGAGGGCGCCGCGCGGCGCTACGCCGGCGTCTCGCACATCGACGCCGAGTCGCTGACCGACGCCGAGGCGCAGCGGATCCGCGACGGCCTCGTGCGCCGCGGCCTGGAGATCTCGGCGCTCGCCTACTACCCCAACCCGCTCGACCCCGACGACGATGCCCGCGAGGCCGCGCACGCGCACCTGCGCAAGGTGATGGAGGGCGCGGCGAAGCTCGGCGTCCCGACGGTCGGCACGTTCGCGGGCAACGACCGCACGCGGCCGATGCCGGAGAACCTCGAGCGCTTCGCCGAGCTGTGGCCGCCGCTCGTGCGCCACGCCGGAGAGCTCGGCGTGCAGGTGGCGATCGAGAACTGCCCGATGATCTTCTCCTACGACGAGTGGCCGGGCGGCAACAACCTCGCCTACAACCCGCACGCCTGGCGCGCGATGTTCGCGGCCATCCCCGACGCGCACTTCGGCCTCAACCTCGACCCCTCGCACCTGATCTGGCAGAAGATCGACGTCGAGCGCGCCGTGCACGAGTTCGGCGACCGCATCCTGCACGCGCACGGCAAGGACCTCGAGGTCCGTCCCGACGGGCTCTACGAGCACGGCGTGATGTCGACCGGGATCGGCTGGCAGGTGCCGCGGCTGTGCGGCCACGGGCAGGTCGACTGGGGCCGCTTCATCGGCGCGCTCTACGCGGTCGGCTACGACGGCGTCGTGTCGATCGAGCACGAGGACCGCCGCTTCGAGGGCGATCCCGAGCTGGTCAAGCGCGGCTTCCTCGTCGCGCGCAACACGCTGCGGCCGCTGATCGCGTGAGCGAGGGGCTGACCAAGCTCGCCCCCGGACCGGGGAACGTCGCCCTCGCCGAGCGTCCCGAGCGCGACCCCGGACCGGGCTACGTCGCGCTGCGGGTCGAGGCGACCGGGGTCTGCGGCACCGACCTCCACATCGAGGCGGGCGAGTACCCGAGCGTGCCGCCCGTGACGATGGGCCACGAGGTCTGCGGCGTCGTCGCGACGCTCGGCGCGGGCGTCGACGGCGGCTGGGACGGCGTGCGCGTCGTCTCGGAGACGTACTACGCGACCTGCGGGCGCTGCGCGCACTGCCGCTCGGGGCGGCCGAACCTGTGCGGGCGCCGCCAGTCGATCGGGACCCACGTCGACGGCGCCTTCGCGCCGCGGGTGATCGTCCCCGCCCACGGGCTGCACCGGCTGCCCGACGGCCTCGGAGCGACCGAGGGCTCGCTCTCGGAGCCGCTGGCCTGCGTGTGTCAGTCGCTGCTCGACCCGCCGGTGATCTCGGCCGGGGACCGCGTCCTCGTGCTCGGCCCGGGCGCCATCGGGCTGCTCGCCGCGCAGGTCGCGCGCGCCGGCGGCGGCGCCGTGACCGTCCAGGGCGCCCCGCGCGACGCGGCGCGGCTGGCCCTCGCCCGCGAGCTGGGCTTCGACGCGATCGTCGCCGGCGAGGCGCCGGCCGGCGGCTTCGACGTCGTCGTCGAGTGCTCGGGCAGCACGCCGGGCATCGCCCAGGCGCTCGAGTCCGCGCGCCGCGGCGGGCGCATCGTCCAGATCGGCCTGCGCGGCGCGCCGGTCACGGTCGACTGGGACCTGATCTGCTTCCACGAGCTGACGGTCACGAGCGGGTTCGCCTCGACCCCCGCGTCGTGGCGTCGCGCGATGGCGCTGCTCGACCCGCGCGCGGTGGCGCTCGGCCCGCTGGTCAGCGCCGTGCTCCCGCTCGCCCGCTGGCGCGAGGCGTTCGACGACTCACGCGCGGGGCGCGCGGTGAAGGCGGTCCTGCAGCCCTGAGCGCGCCGCTCAGCCGAGCTCGACGTCGAACGAGACCTCGAGCGCGTAGCGGTCGGCCGCGTAGCGCGACTCGGTGAGCTCGAGCGGGCGCCCGGACTGGTCGAAGATCAGGCGCCGCTCGACGAGCAGCGGACCGCCGCGCTTGATGCGGAGGTGGCGGGCGTCGGTGGCCGTCGCGGCCTCGGCCACCAGGGAGGCGCGGCCCGCGGTGGGGACGTGGCCGGCGCCGACCAGCGTGTCGAACAGCGAGCCGCCCTCGAGGTCGGCGCTCTCGAGCACCGCGGCCAGCGACGGCGCGAAGGCGGACGCCTCGATGGCGATCGGCTCCTCGTCGGCGAGCCGCAGGCGCACGAGCTCGGCGACCTCGGAGCCGCTGCGCAGCCCGAGCGACACCGTCTCGGCGCCCGTGCCCGCGCGTGTGCCACGCGTGAGCAGGCGCGAGCTCGGGCGGCGGCCGCGGCGGCGCATCTCGTCCGAGAACGAGATCAGGCTGCCGGCCTGGCGGTGGACCGGCTGCTGGGCGACGAACGTCCCGCGGCCGGGGATGCGCTGCACGATCCCGGCCTGGACGAGCGGCGCCATCGCGTTGCGGGCGGTCATGCGGCTCACGCCGAACTCCTGGCACAGCTCGGCGTCGGAGGGCAGCGGATCGCCCGGCGCGAGCTTGGCCACTCGCGCGCGCAGCGCCTGCTCGATCTCGTAGTAGCGGGGGACGAAGCGGTCGGTGGGCGAGCTCATGCGTCCATCGCCCAGCGCTGCGGCCGGTGCGGCGGCACGCCGCGCAGCCCGGTCTCGATGCGCGTCAGGTGCCAGCGCCCGAGGTTCGCGGCGACCACGACGTCGAGCTCCGGCCCGGCGAAGCAGACGTTGGTCGGCGCGGCGAGCAGCGTGCCCTGCGGATCCTCGGCGAGGACCTCGACGTGCCCGTCGCGGTCGAGGTGGTAGATCCGGTCGGGCCGGTAGCAGGACACGAGCATGCCGCCGTCCGTCGTGAGCGCCAGCCCGTCGAGGACGGTGCCGTCGAAGCGGTGGACGAGCTCCGCGCGCCCGTCGCCCTGCAGGTCGATGCGCGAGAGGCGGGGGTCGTAGGACTCGACGACCCACAGCCAGCGCCCGTCGGTGGAGACCGCCAGTCCGTTGGTGAAGCAGGGCACGTCGCGCGAGAGTACCGAGGCCTCGCCGTCGGCCGAGAGGCGCATGAGCGCGCCGTCGTCGCGCGCCCACGTGCCCGAGTCGCTCACGTAGAGCGTGCCATCGGGGCCGAAGGCGGGGTAGTTGGGCTGGACGAGGCTGCCCAGCACCCGCCGGACGGTCTCGCCGTCGTAGGCGCACAGCGAGCCGTCGTGCGACGCGCACAGCGCGAGGCGCCCGTGCCCGTCGACGGCGAGCCCGAGCACGAAGCCAGGGGCGTGCGCCGCCTCCTCGGCCCACGCGCCACTGTCGGGGTCGACGCGGTAGAGCTGGCCGGCCTCGCCGCCGGCCCAGACCACGTGGGCGTCGGGGTCGTAGGCCACGCCCTCGGGATGGTCGAGCCCGTCGGCGAGCGGCCTCACGTGCG
>DATBDM010000012.1:0-12049 GCA_036269915.1 Solirubrobacteraceae bacterium
TGCTGCTCGTCCGCTATCCCTCCCGCGAGGCGTTCAGCCGGATGGTCGCCGATCCCGGCTACCAGCAGATCACGGGCTTGCGGACGATGGCGCTCGACGCGGCCGTCCTGCAGGCCACCAGCGCCTGGTCGGCCTGACGACCCGTCGCTCTCCCCACGGCGCCCGCGCCCGACGCGCTGGTCCACCGGCACCTCGGCCTCGCCCGCAGCCTCGCGCGGCGCTACGCGCACCCCGGCGGCGAGTCGCTCGAGGACCTCGAGCAGGTGGCCTGCGTCGGCCTCGTCAAGGCGGCGCAGCGCTTCGAGCCCGAGCGGGGCAGCTCCTTCGCCGGGTGCGCGGTCCCGACGATCCTCGGCGAGCTCCGCCGCCATCTTCGCGCGACGCGCTGGCCCGCCCATGTCCCCCGGGCGATGCAGGAGAAGGTGCTGCGACTGAGCGGCGTCGAGCGGAGCTTCCGCCTCGCGCCCACGGACGGGAGCCCTCCGCCGAGGAGGCCGCGCGCGAGCTCGGATGCTCGCTGGAGGGGCTGCTGGAGGCGCGGCTCGCGGCCTGCTCGCGCTCGCCGGTCTCGATGGACGAGCCCCGCGGGCACGCGGCGGACGACGGGGCCGCGGCGGCGCTGCACGAGTGCCTCGGGCGCGACGACTCCGCCGCGGAAGTCCTCTAGCCCTCGGCGAGCCGTGCCGCCGCGTTGACCAGCGCCAGGTGCGTGAGCGCCTGCGGCAGGTTGCCGAGGAAGTCGCCGGAGGCGGGATCGATCTCCTCGGAGTAGAGGCCCACGTCGTTGGCCAGCGCGATCATCGCCTCCATCGTCTGCAGCGCCTCGTCGCGGCGCCCGACGCTGACCAGCGCCTCGACGAGCCAGAAGGAGCACGCGAGGAACGCGCCCTCCTGGTCCTGCATGCCGGAGTAGCGGTAGAGCAGCGGCCCGCCCGCGCCGAGCTCGCGGCGGATCGCCTCGATCGTCCCATCCAGCCGGTCGCGCTCGTCCTCGAAGAAGGAGCCGCGAGTGGCCAGCAGCACCGACGCGTCCAGCTCGTCGCTTCCCGCGGCCCGGACGTAGGCGCGGGCGCGCGGCGACCAGCAGCGGGTCTCGAGGTAGCGGCGGATCACGCGCGCCTCGCGCCGCCATCCCGCCGCGCGGTCGGCGGGGAGCTCGCCGCGCTCGGCCAGCTGCACCGCCCGGTCGAGCGCGAGCCAGCTCGCGAGCTTGCCCTGCGTGTAGGGCTGCTGATCGCCCAGCTCCCAGATGCTCGCATCGGGCAGCCGCCAGATCCGGCACAGGAAGTCGGTCGCCTCGGCGAGCTGGATCCGCGCCTGCGGCGCCAGCGACCCGCCCGCCTGCACGTAGTGCAGCGTCATGTCGAGCAGATCGCCGTAGTTGCCGAGCTGCAGCTGCTCCTGCGCTCCGTTGCCGAGCAGGACGGGACGCGAGTCGCGATAGCCGGCGAGCGGCAGCGACTCGTCGGGGAGCCGCGGCGAGCCGTCCAGCCGGTACATCGGGCGCAGCCGCGGGTGCGTGGCGCGGGTGGCCTGGAGCATCCAGCCCAGCGAGGTGTGGACCTGGTCGCGCAGGCCCAGCCGCAGCATCGCCTGCAGCGTGAGGTTGGTGTCGCGCAGCCAGCCGTAGCGGTAGTCGTAGTTGCGCGAGCCACCGACGCGCTCCGGAAGCCCCATCGTGGCCGCGGCCGCGATCGCGCCGGTCTCGTCGTCCACGAGCAGGTCGAGCGCGAGGGCGCTGCGCCGCACCGCGGCCGGCCACGGTCCCTCGTAGCGGCATGACTGCAGCCATTCCCGCCAGCGCGCGATCGTCGAGGCGAGGCACTCGAGCAGGTGATCGCGCGAGGAGAAGGTCAGCGGCTCGTCGTGGAACGCGCTGAGCGCGACCACGGCGAGGCTGCCCTCGCTCGCGGCGAAGCGGCCGCCGACCTCGGCTTCCGCGAGCTGCGGTGCGCCGGCGTCGAAGGCCTCGACGGCGAGCACATCGGGGCCGTGGACGAAGGCGGGGACCCCTGCGCGCCGCTCGGGTGCCACCGCGGTGGCGCCGTAGTCGAAGCGCGGGAGCACCTGCCACTGCATCGGCACCTCGCCGGCGAGGCCGTCGACGCGGCGGATCACCTGGTTCCAGAGCAGGCCGCGCGCCATCGGCCGGCTGATGGCGTCCGTGACGCGAACCGATCCGCTCGCGGTCGTGAACGTCGTCTCGAGGACGTTCGTGCCGTCGACGTACCGGCGGCCGGCGCTGAACGGCTCGCTCGGCCGCAGCGCGAAGCGGCCGCCGCCGTCCTCGTCGAGCAGGGCGGCGAACACCGACGGGCCGCCGAGCGTCGGGATCGGCATCCAGTCGATCGAGCCGTCGAGGGCCACGAGGGCCGCGGTGCGCTTGTTGCCGATGGGCGCGTAGTCGCGCAATGGCGCGTACCCGTTCGTCCGCACGGGACGGCGACCGCTCGCGGAGCTCGTGGCCATGACGCCCGGCTACCCGCGCGGCGCCGGGTCAGCGCGGATCGGTACGCCGGCGAACAGCGCGGGTGCTTTCCCCGGCGACGATCAGGTAGGGATCGCCGGCAGCGCGCGGAACCTCGGTACCGGTATGCACGCGCAGCCGACCGGCGGCCCCGGGGCTCAGCCGCTGCACCGGGGCCGGCCGATGGCCCGCGGCCGGTTCGCCCACGTACAGCCGATGCCGGTCGTGGCCCGCGCCGGGGTAGCCGAGCGGCCATGTCACAGGTCATCGTCATCACCGGCGCCTCGAGCGGCATCGGCCGGGCGACCGCCCGCCGCTTCGCTCGCCCCGGCGCGAAACTCGCCCTGGTCGCCCGCAACCGCGACGGGCTCGACGCCGCCTCCCGCGAGGTGCGCGAGGCGGGCGGCGCGGCGATGGCCTTCCCGGCCGACGTCGCAGACCCCGACGCCGTCGAGGCGGTCGCCGCGGCCACCGAGGAGGCGCTCGGACCGATCGACATCTGGATCAACGTCGCGATGACGACCGTGTTCGCCTTCTTCGAGGACGTCGAGCCCGACGAGTTCCGGCGAGCGACGGACGTCACCTACCACGGGAGCGTCTGGGGCATGCGCGCCGCGCTGCGCCGCATGGCAGGGCGCGACCGCGGCACGATCGTCCAGGTCGGCTCCGCGATGGCCTACCGCGGGATCCCGCTGCAGGCCCCCTACTGCGGAGCCAAGCACGCGCTCCAAGGCGTCTTCGAGTCGCTGCGCACCGAGCTGCGTCACATGCACTCGAAGGTCAATCTCACGACCGTCCATCTTCCCGGCGTCAACACGCCGCAGTTCGAGCACTGCCGGGACAAGTTCGGCAACCGATCGCAGCCGGTGCCGCCCGTCTACCAGCCCGAGGTGGCCGCCGACGCGATCCACTGGGCCGCTCATCACCGGCGTCGCGAGGTCTACGTCGGGATCCCGACCGTCTACACGATCTGGGGCAACAAGGTCGCGCCGTGGCTGGCGGAGCGCTACCTCGCGCGGACCGCTGTAGGCGGCCAGCTCAGCGACGCGCAGAAGGCGCCCGACCGTCAGGACAACCTGTTCGAGCCCCCCGCGGGCGATCCGGGCGCGCATGGCCCGTACGACGATCGCGCCCATGCCCGGAGCATCCAGTTGTGGGTTACCACGCACCGGCGCGGGCTGCTCGCCGGGCTCGCGACGGCCGGCGGGGCCGGGCTGCTGGCGCGCGCCGCGCGGTGAGCGCGCCGGGATGGAGGCGCGCCGCCGGCCCGATGGTGCCCCGCCACCATGGAAACCCGCGCGGGCGCGGCCAGGATGAAGTCCATGTCCGCCCTCCCGGCAAAGCTCGACGACGCGAGTGCCCCGTCCCGCGACCCGCGCTCCCCGCGCCGCGACCGCTGGTTTCGCGCGGACGGCGGCCGGGCGCGACGCTACGAACCGCTCGTCGACCTCGACCCGGACTTCGGCCGCGGGCTGCCACCGGCCGAGCTGGAGGCGCTCCGGCGCCAGCTGCGCGTGCGCGTGGAGCGCGTCGACCGCGGTCCGTGGCGGCCGAGCCCCGTCCCGAGCGAGCACCCGCTCGCCTACCTCGTGCTCGACGGCGTCCTCCTGCGCAGCCGCCGGATCGACGATCGCTGGTCGACCGAGCTGCTCGGCGCGGAGGACGTACTGCAGCCCTGGGGCGAGGTGCAACTACCACCCGGGATCGCGGTCGAGACGTCGTGGCGGGCCGTCGAGCAAGTCGAGATCGCCCTGCTCGATCGCCGCTTCGCGTTGGCCGCCGCACGCTGGCCGGTGCTGCTCGAGGAGCTGCTCGGTCGCGCGCTGCGCCGCTCGCGACTGCTCGCCACCCTGCTGAGCGTCTCCACGATCCGGCGCCTCGACGACCGCGTCCTCGTGCTGCTGCGGCTGCTGGCCGACCGCTGGGGCTACGTGACCCCGGACGGGATCGTGCTGCGCATCCGCCTCACGCACGAGACGATCGCCCGGCTGGCATCGGCACAGCGCCCCTCGGTCTCGACCGCCATCTCGCGGCTCTCCCGCGCGGGTCAGCTGCGGCGTCAGGGCCGGCTGCTGGTGCTCCCGGCCGACCCGCCCGACCACGTGCGCGCCGAGGTCATCTCGCGGAGAGTCGGCTAGGGCTCGACGAGGCCGCGGCGGACCGCGTAGAGGGTCAGCGCCACCCGGTCACGCAGCTGGAGCTTCTCGAGGACGTTGTGGCGATGGCGCTCCACCGTGTTG
The DNA here is from genome assembly GCA_036269915.1 of Solirubrobacteraceae bacterium. GTDB lineage: Bacteria > Actinomycetota > Thermoleophilia > Solirubrobacterales > Solirubrobacteraceae > DATBDM01. The sequence continues at coordinate 4,708 of DATBDM010000012.1, forward strand.
ACGCTGATCGAGAGGATCTCGCCGATCTCGCGGCTCGTATGCCCCTCGGCGATCAGCTTCACGATCTCCGTCTCGCGCGGGCTCAGTGCACCGGACTGCTCGAGCTCACCGCGCTCGACGCGCGCGACATAGTCGCGCACGAGCGCCCCGACCGCTTTCGGATACAGGAACGGCTCGCCGCGCATGGCCGCGCGCGCCGCGCGCACGAGGTCGGACTCTGCCGAGGACTTCAGCACGTAGCCCGACGCGCCCGCCTGGAGCGCATCGAAGAGGAACTCCTCGTTGTCGTGCATCGAGAGGATCAGCACCCGGATGTCGGGCCGCTGCTCGAGCATGCGCCGCGCCGCCTGGAGGCCGGTGAGCTTGGGCATCGAGATGTCGAGGATGGCGAGGTCGGGATCCTCTCGCAGCGCGGCCGCGACGGCCTCGGCGCCGTCGGACGCCTCCGCCACGACCTCGATGTCGACCTCATCGTCGAGCACGCGTCGCAGCCCGCCGCGCACGAGCGTGTGGTCATCGGCGATCAGGGTCCGAATCGGCATCGCTGCTCCGGAGGTCTACCCGGCCGGCGCCCGCAGCAGCACCTCGGTGCCGCCCGCCGGCGACTCGCGGAGCTCGAGCCGCGCCCCGACGGCGAGCGCGCGCTCGCGCATGCCGCGGATCCCGCCGGCCGTGTCCCCCGTCATCCCCGCGCCGTCGTCGGTGACGATCAGCTCGAGCCCGGGCGGCTCCACCCGCAGCTCCACGCGCGCCGTCGAGGCGCGAGCGTGACGGACGACGTTGGTGAGGCTCTCCTGGGCGATTCGGTAGACGGCCAGCTCCAGGTCCGCATCCAGCGCCGGCGCCGTCGCCGGCAGCGCACGGCGAATCAGCACGCCCGAGCTGGCCTGCATCCGGTCGCAGAGGTTGCGCAGCGCGGGGATGAGGCCGAGCTCGTCGAGGACCTCCGGCCGCAGCCGATGCGCGAGGTGGCGAACTCCTTCAAGCGTGGCGCGGGCCGCCTTCGTGGCCTGCGCCAGCTCGGCCTCGGGACCGGCCGGCAGGTCCCGGCGCAACCGCTCGAGATCCATCACGAGCGCGGTCAGTTGCTGGCCGATCTCGTCGTGCAACTCGGCCGCGACGCGACGGCGCTCGCCCTCCTGGGCACGCAGTGCGCGCTGCCCGCTCTCGCGCCGCTCGGTTTCCAGACGCTCGAGCATGCGGTTGAAGGCCTCGGTCAGCGCCGTCACCTCCCACTCCGCACGCGTGACCGGCAGGCGCCGACCGGGCTCGAGCGGATCGATCTCCTCCATCACGCGCATGACCCGGGCGAGCGGATCGAGCGTGCGGCGCATGAGCACGAGGTTGACCGTCAGCAGCAGGACGAGGCCGCCGACCAGCGCAGGAATCCGCCCGTTGGCCGGCTCGACGATGAGCACCACGCATGCCGCCGTCAGCACCACGGCGTTCGGGATGAACAGCCGCCAGAAGAGCGGGATGAAGGCGGGCCCGCTGCCACTGGTTCGCATCGCGTGCAGACCCTACCCGCGCGCTCCCGGCAGGACGCGCCGTGCCCGTGAGCGGCAAGAGCCCGACAAGCCGGACGGCGCTGATCCGCTACGTGCTGATCTGGGCCGTGCTCGGCGTTGTCGCCGTCGCCGTCGGCCTGTCGCTGATCCGCGCCACCGACGAGCGCTCGCATCGACGCGCAGCCGATCCGATCGCCACGGTGATCGCCTCGGGCTGCGTCCTCACGCGCCCGGAGGGCCGCCAGCTACGTCACACCCGCCCGGCGGTGACCGGGCCGCGGTCGGTCCCCGCGGCTGCGGGCGTGCATGCTGCTGCGCCGAGCCGCGAGCGGCTCGTCGGCGCGCTGCGACACGGGCTCGTCGTCGTGCAATACCAGCCCGGGGTGCCGGCTCCGGTGAGCCGCGCGCTCGGCGCGTTGCCGGCACGCGAGCATCTTCCGCTCGTGCTGACACCCGACCGGTCGGGGATGCCCTTCGCCGTCGCCGCGACGGCTTGGGACCGCCTACTGGGCTGCTCGCGCGTGAACGCGCGCGTCGTCGATGCCCTGCGCACCTTCGCGACGCGCTACTCCGGCACGGGACCGGACGCCTGATCGCGCGGCCTCCCCGATCCCGAGCCCACGGCGCGCCACGTGTCACCTCAGCGTGGTGCTTCGTCCATTCGGCGCTCGCGGCCTGTGCGTGGGCTGACAGACCGGAGTGCGCGCGCGTCCGGCCGGCGGTATCAGAGCACTGCAGTGTGGCGCCAGGGCGTTCGCCCCGACCCTCCACGCCAGGTCCACGCCCGACGCCGACGGCCAGGGGCGGCCGCGTACGATCCCGATCGTGCATCGATGCGCAGGCGTGGATGAGAGCGACCCGGAGCGGACCCCTGGCGCCCATGCACCGCCACCGCCATGTCCTCGTTCAGGAGCCGCCTGCACCCGTCGTCGGCACCACGTCCGGGCCTCCGGCGCCCCCCGCCCGCGGCCCGCGAGCGGCAGCCCGCGCGTCGTCTCGACGATCGCCAACGCGCACTGGCTCTCCGTCGGCGCCGGGGTGCTGGCGGCGGCGTTGCAGGCCACCGTCGCCGGCCTCGCCTGAGCGCGGACGGATGAGAGCGAAGAGGCGGCTTTGGTCAGGCCACCGACCCGCCGTGCGCAACGGCGGTGCCGTCCGGGAACGAGGCCCGCGATGCTCCGGCGCATATTGCCCCTGCGCAGTCACGCCGTGAGGAGCGGCCGCCTCGCCGGCGTGCTGCTGGTCGGCAGCCTCGCGCTGGGCGGCTGCGGCCAGCAGGACATGCTCGATCCCGTCAGCCGTCCGGCACGCGAGATCGCGACGCTGTGGTGGTGGATGCTGGGCGTGGCCGGGGTCGTGCTGGGCGGCGCGCTCGCGCTGCTCGCGATCGGCTGGCTGCGGCGCGAGCACCCCGGGCTGCCGCTGGTCGGGGGCAGCGAGCGGCTCTCGCGGGGCCTGGTGATCGTGTTCGGGATCCTGATCCCGCTCGTGGTCAACATCGCCGTGTTCGTCACCGCGAACTTCGTCGTCGCCAAGACGACCGACGCACCGGATCCGCGGACGACGGCGATGACCATCCGCGTGGTCGGCCACCAGTGGTGGTGGGAGATCCGCTACCCGGGCTCGACCACGGTCACGGCCAACGAGATCCACATCCCCGCGGCCACGCGCGTGAACATCGTCGCGACGACCGCCGACGTCATCCACTCGTTCTGGGTCCCCCAGCTCAACCGCAAGATCGACATGATCCCCGGCCAGACCAACCGCGTGCTGCTCGAAGCCGACCGTCCCGGCCGCTACAGGGGTCAGTGCGCGGAGTTCTGCGGCCTCCAGCACGCGCACATGGCGATGTACGTCGACGCCGACACGCCGCAGCGGTTCAAGGCCTGGCTTCACGACGAGGCGACGCCGCGGCAGGCGCCGGCAACGGCCAGCGCGCGCGACGGCGAGCGGCTGTTCGAGGCCAACGCCTGCGCGAGCTGCCACCAGATCCGCGGCACCTCGGCCCATGGCCAGATCGGCCCGGACCTGACGCACGTCGGGAGCCGGGCGACGCTTGCCGCGCTGACGATCCCGAACCGTCCGGCCGAGCTCGAGCGCTGGATCCGCGACCCGCAGCACGTCAAACCGGGCAACCGCATGCCGGCGCTCGGGCTCAGCGACGCCCAGTTCCGCAAGATCGCCACCTACCTCGAGGGGCTCAAGTAGCGATGTCTGCCCTTGACGCCCAGCGCAGGGTCCGGATCGAGCGCCTCGAGCGCGTGTGGACCGAGCGCCCCGGCGTCTTCGGCTGGCTGACGACGACCGACCACAAGCGGATCGGGATCCTCTACTTCTTCACCGCGCTGGCCTTCTTCGCCGCGGGCGGCATCGAGTCGCTGCTGATGCGCACCCAGCTGATCGGCCCGGACCAGCGGCTGCTCTCGCCGGAGGCCTACAACGAGGTCTTCACGATGCACGGGATCACGATGATCTTCCTGTTCGTGATCCCGATGACGACCGGCGCCTTCGGGAACTACCTGCTGCCGCTGATGATCGGCGCGCGCGACATGGCCTTCCCACGCATGAACGCCCTGTCGTACTGGATCTACGTGGCCTCGGGGCTGTTCCTGTACACCGGGCTCGCCCTCGGTCATGCGCCGGACGCCGGCTGGTTCAACTACGTGCCGCTGGCCGGGCGGCAGTTCAGCCCCGGCGCGGGCATCGACTTCTACTGCCTCGGCATCATCTTCAACTCGATCGCCTCGACGCTGTCGGCGGCGAACTTCATCGTGACGATGTTCAAGCTGCGTGCCCCGGGCATGTCGCTGAACCGGATGCCGCTGTTCTGCTACGCGTTCCTCGCGGTCTCCTTCGCGCTGGTCTTCGCGCTGCCGCCGCTCACGGTGGCCACCGGGCTGCTCGAGCTCGATCGCCGGCTCGGCTTCTCCTTCTACGAGATCACCCGTGGCGGCGAACCGCTGCTGTGGCAGCACCTGTTCTGGATCTTCGGCCACCCCGAGGTCTACATCATCATCCTCCCGGCCTTCGGGATCGCGACCTCGATCATCCCGACGTTCGCCCACCGCAAGATGGTCGCCTTCCCGCTCGTGGCGCTGGCCGAGATCCTCGTCGCCTTTCTCGGCTTCGGCGTCTGGGTGCACCACATGTTCGCCACCGGCCTGCCCACGGTGACGACGATCTACTTCGCCGCCGCGAGCCTGATCATCGTCATCCCCAGCGGCATCCAGCTGTTCGCCTGGATCACCACGATCGTGACGGGCACGCCGGACTTCAAGACGCCGCTGCTCTACATCATCGGCTTCATCGTGCTCTTCATCATCGGCGGCCTGTCCGGGGTGATGTTCGCCGCGATCCCCTTCGACCAGCAGACGACCGACACCTACTTCGTCGTCGCCCACTTCCACTTCGTGATCTTCGGCGCGGCGGTGTTCCCGATCCTCGGCGGGATCTTCTACTGGTTCCCGAAGGTCACCGGCCGGATGTACCACGAGCGCGCGGGGCAGCTGTCGTTCTGGCTGACCTTCATCGGCACGATGACCACGTTCTTCCCGATGCACATCGTCGGCCTGCTCGGCATGCCCCGCCGCCAGTACACCTACGAGCCCGGGCTCGGCTGGAGCGCGCTGAACCTGATCGAGACGCTCGGCGCCTACGTGCTGGCCGCGGGACTGCTGGTGATGCTCGGCAACCTCGTGATCAGCTTCCGCCGCGGCGCGCCCGCCGGCAACGACCCGTGGCACGGCGACACGCTCGAGTGGTCGACGACCTCGCCGCCGCCGCCCTACAACTACGCGGTCATCCCGACGGTCTCGAGCCCCTACGCGATGTGGGACACCGAGGATCGCGAGGCGGACCAGCGGCGCCTCGCCGAGGGCCGCCTGACGCTCGAGCGCGGGCACGAGACGCCGGCCACGACGACGCTCGACGCCGAGCTCGACGCGATCCTCGACATGCCCTCGGACTCCCCCTGGCCGATCCTGCTGGCCGCGGCCGTCGCCGTCGTCTTCGTGATGCTGCTGCTCGGCCATCTCACCACCGCGATCGTGTTCGCCGGCCTCGCGCTGGCCGTGCTCGCGGCCTGGCAGTGGGACGAGCCGGAGACGCGGGAGTCGATCTCGTGAGCGAGACGGTCGCCCCCGGCCGGGCCCGCCGCACGCTGCCCAACGGCGTGTGGGGCATGCTCATCTTCGTCCTCACCGAGGGCACCCTGTTCGGCTCGCTGCTCGGCACCTATTTCTACCTGCGCTTCAACTCGCCGCAGTGGCCGCCCGACGGCATCGAGGCCCCGTCGGTCGCGCTGCCGCTGGCGCTCACCGGCGCGCTCGTGCTCAGCGCCGTGCCCGTGGTGCTCGCCGCGCTCGCGGCTCATCGCGGACGCCGCGGCGCGGCGATGGCCCTGGTCTCGGCGGCGCTCGTGGTCCAGGGCGGCTACCTCGCCTGGCAGATCGTCTCCTTCCTGCACGACCTCGACAGCTTCTCGCCGAGCGCGACCGCGTACGGATCGATCTACTTCACGCTGCTCGCCGCCGACCACCTGCACGTCGCGCTGGGAATCCTCTTCAGCCTGTGGGTCGTGGTCCGGCTGGCCGTCGGCCTGAACCCGTACCGGCTCGTGACCGTGCAGGCCGTCGCGCTCTACTGGGTCGTGGTCGCGCTGCTGACCGTGCTCGTGACGCTCACGCAGGTGTCCCCGTCGTGACGCGCGCGCGCCCGAGCAGCACGTCGGTCCTGCTGTGGTTCGGCCTGTTCGGGCCGCCCGCCGCCTGGACCGTGCAGCACATCACCGGCTACGCGCTCACCGAGGCGACGTGCAGCGCGGCCGGCCGCTCAGGCTGGGACGTGCACCTGCACGCCTGGACGATCGTGGTCTCCGCGACCGCGCTGGCGATCACGCTGGCCGGCGGCGCGGCCGCGGTGCTGACCTTCCTCCGCACACGCGACGCCGGCGAGGAGCCGCCCGCCTCGCGGGTGCACTTCCTCTCGGTCGTGGCCATGACCACGACGCCGCTGTTCGCGGCGATCATCCTCATGAGCAGCCTGGGTTCGCTCCTCCTGACCCCGTGCGTCCAGTCGTGATCCGCGCCGCCGCACTGCTCGCCGCGCTGCTCGGCCTCGTGCTCGCCGCTCCGGCCCGCGCCGCCTCCCCGCCGCCGATCGTCCGTCCCGACCAGAAGGCCGCCTCGTCGCTCGAGCTCGGGCGCCAGCTCTTCGCCGCCAACTGCTCGACCTGCCACGGCAGCCTCGGCCGGGGCGTGCGGCCCGGCGCCACGCCCCCGGGCGCGGGGGATCTGCACGGGGCCGGCCCGTCGCTGATCGGCGTCGGCTCGCTGGCGACCGACTTCTACCTGCGCACGGGCTACATGCCGCTCGGCGACCCCGGGGCGCAGCCGACGCGCTCGCGACCGCAGCTCGACGACCGCGAGATCCGCGCGGTGGAGCAGTACGTCGGCTCGCTCTCCGCCACGCCCGGCCCCGGGGTGCCGTCGCCGCATCCCGAGCGCGGGAGCGTCGCCGACGGCCTGAAGCTGTTCACCGAGCACTGCGCGGGCTGTCACCAGGTGGTCGCCGAGGGCGGCGTCGTCACCGGCGCGCGCGTGCCGCCGCTGAGCGACGCTACGCCCACGCAGATCGCCGAGGCGGTCCGCATCGGCCCCTACGTGATGCCCGCGTTCTCACGCAAGGACATCAGCGACGCCGACCTGAACTCGATCGTGCGCTACGTCCGCTACGCCGCGCATCCCGACGACCGCGGCGGCTGGGGGATCAACCACCTCGGGCCGTTCCCCGAGGGACTCGTCACCGGCGCGGTGGTGCTCCTGCTGCTGGTCGGC
>DATBDM010000013.1:0-27092 GCA_036269915.1 Solirubrobacteraceae bacterium
GCCGAGCCGGAGATCGTGCGCCACTACACGCGCATCTCGCGGCGCAACTTCCACCTCGACGAGGGCTTCTATCCGCTCGGCTCGTGCACGATGAAGCACAACCCGAAGCTGCACGAGCGCGTCGCCGCCCTGCCCGGCCACGCGCGCCTTCACCCGCTGCAGTCGCCGCGCCGCGCCCAGGGCGCGCTGCAACTGATGTACGAGCTCCAGGGCGCGCTGGCCGAGATCGCCGGCCTCCCGCACGTTTCGCTGCAGCCCTCCGCGGGCTCCCAAGGCGAGCTGGCCGGCGTCCTGCTCACGCGCGCCTACCACGCCTCGCGCGGGGAGACGCGCACGAAGGTGCTCACGCCCGACACCGCGCACGGCACGAACCCGGCGACGGTGACGATGGGCGGCTACGAGGTGGTCAAGCTCGGCACGGACGCGGCCGGCGGCGTCGATCTCGACGACCTGCGGGCGAACCTGTCCGACGACGTCGCGTGCCTGATGCTCACCAACCCGAACACGCTCGGGGTCTTCGACCAGAACATCGAGGAGATCGCCAGGCTCGTCCATGGCGTCGGGGCGACGCTCTACTACGACGGGGCGAACATCAACGCCGTGATGGGCCGCGCGCGGCCGGGCGACATGGGCTTCGACATCGTCCACTACAACCTGCACAAGACCTTCACCCAGCCGCACGGCGGCGGCGGGCCGGGCGCCGGCCCGATCGCCGTCTCGGACCGGATCGAGCCGTTCCTGCCGCGGCCGCAGGTGGTTCGGCGTGTAACGTCGCCGGACGGACGAGCTTGCGAGACCGGCGAGGCGAAACCGTATTTCGACCTCGACTTCGACCGGCCGCAGTCGATCGGCCGCCTGCGCGGGTTCCAAGGCAACTACGGCGTGTTCGTGCGCTCGTGGGCGTACATCCTCTCGCTGGGCTCCGACGGGCTGCAGGAGGCCTCCGAGACGGCGGTGCTCAATGCCAACTACCTGCTCGCCCGCCTGCGCGAGACGGCCGGTGCGGACCTCCCGCTGGCCTTCGGCGAGCGCTGCATGCACGAGTTCGTGCTCACCGGCGGGCCGCTGAAGAAGCGCCTCGGGGTGCGGACGCTCGACGTCGCCAAGCGACTGCTCGACCACGGCTTCCACCCGCCGACCGTCTACTTCCCGCTGCTGGTCGACGAGGCGATGCTGATCGAGCCGACCGAGACCGAGACGCGCGAGACGCTCGACGCCTTCGCCGAGGCCGTCGGGGCGATCGTGCGCGAGGCCGAGGAGGACCCGGAGATCGCGCGTTCGGCGCCGTACACGACGCCGGTGCGGCGACTCGACGAGGCGGGCGCCGCCAAGCGCCCCGTTGTGCGCCAGAAGATGGACTGACTCCTCATCGCGGGTCAGGGTTTGGACGCCCCGTTTTTTGCGCGTTCGACCGCGCTGGGCAGCCCCTGAGGGTCAACCGACCCTCCCAGGGAGGCCCCATGAAGCACTTCCGCCTGGCCACACTCGTGGCCTCGCTCGTCTGCGCTCTGCTCATCGGTGGAGCCGCCTCGGCTCAGGCCCAGACGACGGCCGTACCGTTCGCGAAGACGCTGCCCCTCGCGGGCAAGTCCACCACCGGCAAGAAGCTCAAGAACGCGACCTTCACGGTCCAGAGCTTCTCCAAGAAGAACGGCAAGCTCGTCGCCAACGGCGTCGCCCGCGGCACCTTGAAGGGCAAGTCGTTCAAGCAGGCCGCGAGCGTGCCGGTCAAGAACCCCAACGTCGGTTCCGGCGCGACCACCGCGCAGGTGCCGCCCATCCCCGGCGCCTGCCAGGTGCTCAACCTGGTGCTCGGTCCGATCAACCTCAACCTGCTCGGGCTCGTCGTTCGCACGAACCAGATCAACGTGCGCATCGACGCCGTCCCCGGTGCGGGCAACCTGCTCGGCAACCTGCTCTGCGGCATCACCAACGCGCTGAACCCCGGCAGCCTCTCGGGGCCGCTGGGTCAGCTGACGCAGATCCTCAACGCGCTGCTGGCGCTCGTCCCCCGGACGGCGTAGCCGCGGTCGCGGCCCGGGCGGGCGGTACGCTGCCCGGGCCGTGATCATCTTCTCGGGCATCCAGCCGACGGGCACCAAGCACCTCGGCAACTACATCGGCGCGATCACCCGCTACGTCGCGGGTCAGGACCGCGGAGACCCGGCGATCTACTGCATCGTCGACCTGCACGCGACGACGGTGCCCTACGACCCGGGCGAGCTGCGCTCGTCCACCAAGGACCTCGCCGCGCTGCTCGTCGCCGCCGGCCTCGACCCCGAGCGGTGCGTCCTCTTCCGCCAGTCCGACGTGCAGGAGCACACGGAGCTGACCTGGCTGCTCTCGAGCGTCACCTCGGTGGGCGAGCTCAACCGCATGCACCAGTTCCGCGACAAGTCGCTGCACCAGCGCGACCGCGTCTCGGCGGGCCTCCTCTACTACCCGGTGCTGATGGCCGCCGACGTGCTCGCGTACCGCGCGCACGAGGTGCCGGTCGGCGAGGACCAGCGCGAGCACGTCGAGCTGATGCGCCGCGTGGCCGAGAACTTCAACCGGCGCTTCGGCGAGGTGCTGGTCGTGCCGGAGGGCCGCTACCCGACCGTCGGGGCGCGCGTCACCGACCTGCAGGAGCCCGAGCGCAAGATGTCGACGACCGGCGGCACGCCCAAGGGCACCGTCGAGCTGCTCGACCCGCCCGACGTCATCCGCAAGAAGATCCGCGGCGCGACGACCGACTCGGGTGAGGAGATCGTCCGCCGCGCGGACAAGCCGGGGATCTCGAACCTGATCGAGATCATGGCCGCGGCCCGCGGGCTCGCGCCCGAGGAGGTCGAGAGCGAGTTCGCCGGCTCGCGCTACGGCGACTTCAAGACCGCGGTCGGCGACGCCGTGGTGGAGTGGCTCGCGCCCGTGCAGGAGCGCTACCCGGAGCTGCGGGCCGACGACGACGAGCTCGAGGGCATCCTCGAGGCGGGCGCGGACAAGGCGCGCGCGATGGCGCGCGAGACGCTGGCGGACGTGCGCGAGGCGATGGGCGTCGGGCCCCGAGGCGAAGCCGGTGACGAGCGCCCTGCCGCGAGGCAGGGGCGGTCCGTCGGCCCCGCCGCCTAGCCTCCCGGGCTCGATGCCCGCGCTGATCCATCGCCTGGAGCTCGACCTCGACGTCTTCGCGGGGCCGTTCGACCTGCTGCTCTCGCTCGTCCTGCGCGAGGAGCTCGACCTGCTCGAGGTCGAGCTGGCGGAGATCGTGCTCGCCTACGTGGACCATCTCGAGGCCCAGGGCGAGCTCGATCTCGACGCCACGACCGAGTTCCTGGTGCTGATCGCGGCGCTGCTCGAGCTGAAGTCGCGGCTGATGCTGCCCGGCGAGGAGGCCGTCGAGGAGCTCGACGAGCTCGGGCCCGCCGAGGCGGCCGAGGAGCTGGTCGAGCGGATGCTCGCCTACCTGCGCTTCCGCGGCGCGGGCGCGTGGCTGACCCAGGGGCATGCCGACGGTCAGGCGTTCCTCACCCGCAGCGCCCCGCTGCCGGCGGCGCTGCGCCGGGTCAGCCTCGACGCGGCCGAGCGCGCCTACGACCCCGAGGTGCTGGGCCGGGCGCTCGGCGGCCTGCTGCGCACCCCGCTGCCGATCGACGTGCGCCACATGCGGGCGCCGCGGGTCACCGTCGGCGAGCGGCTGGGGATCCTGCGCGGCCTGCTGCGCCGCCATGCCGGCGCGGTCTCCTTCGACGAGGCCGTCGAGGGCGCCGATCGCGTGACGGTCGCCGTCACCGTCTGGGCGCTGCTCGAGCTCTACAAGCGCGGCGAGGCCTCGTGGGACCAGGACGAGCCCTTCGGGCCGATCACCGTGCGCGCCATCCAGGCGCCGGCCCACGAGCAGGCCGCGTGAGCCCGCTCGCCCGCACGCTCGAGGCGCTGCTCTTCCTCTCGCCCGAGCCGGTGTCGGTCGACGAGCTCGCCGACGCCGCGCAGGCCGACGAGGAGGCCGTCGTCCGCGCGCTGCGCGAGCTGGCCGGCGCGCTCGACGGCCGGGGGGTGGTGCTGCGCGAGGTCGCCGGCGGCTGGTCGCTCGCCTCGCACCCGGACGCCGAGGAGGCGGCCCGGCGCCTGCTCGCCCGCCCGCGGACCTCGGCCCTCACGCCCGCCCAGGCGGAGACGCTGGCGATCGTCGCCTACCTACAGCCGGTCTCGCGGCCGGAGGTCGCGCGGATCCGCGGCGTCGCCTCGGAGTCCGCGACCGCCGCGCTGACCGAGCGCGGGTTGATCGAGGAGTCCGGGCGCTCGCAGTTCGGCGCCGTGCTCTACCGCACCACGCCGCTGTTCCTGAAGCTCTTCGGGCTGCGCACGACCGAGGACCTGCCCGATCCGGAGCAGTGGGACCCGAGCCCGGAGGAGGCCGGCGCGCTGCGCGACCGGCTGCTGCGGGCCGGCGAGCAGCGTGCAGGCACCGCCGCAGGACCCGTGACGGAGGGTTAGCCCGCGGCGGCCGTCACGGGCTGCTTCGCGGCGAGCTGGCCGCAGGCCGCGTCGATGTCGCGGCCGCGGGTGAGGCGCACCGTGGCGCGCAGGCCGTGCTCCTCGAGCGCGGCGCGGAAGGCGTCGATCGCCCCGCGGCCCGAACCGTCGTACGCGGCGTCGGTCGGGTTGTAGGGAATCAGGTTGAGCTTGTAGATCCGCGGATCGAGCAGCTTCGCGAGCTGGACCGCCTGCGCGTAGTTGTCGTTGACGCCGGCGAGCATCACGTACTCGACGAAGACCTGCCGACGGCGGCGCGCGTAGAACGCCTCGCAGGCCTCGAGCACCTCGGCCAGGCCGAAGCGGTCGTTGACCGGCATGATCTTGGAGCGCAGCGCGTCCTCGGGCGCATGCAGCGAGAGCGCCAGGCGGATCGGCATGTCCTGCTCGGTCAGCCGCCTGATGCCCGGCACCCAGCCGACGGTCGAGATGCCCGTGCGGCGGTGGGTGATGCCGATCTCCGGCAGCCGGCGCGCCGCCGCGAGCACGTTGTCGAGGTTCATCATCGGCTCGCCCATGCCCATGTAGACCAGGTGGTCGAGCTCCTCCATGCGGCGGAAGTGCAGGACCTGGTCGAGGATCTCCGAGGCGGTGAGGTTGCGGCCGAACTTCATCGAGCCGGTCGCGCAGAAGGTGCAGGTCAGCGGGCAGCCGGACTGCGAGGAGACGCAGACCGAGCGGCGCCCGTCGCGGTAGCGCATCAGCACCGCCTCGACGGCGCGGCCGTCGTGGGTGTGGAAGAGCGCCTTGACCGTCCCGTCCTTCGAGTGGGCCTCGCGCACGAGCTCGAGCGTCGAGTAGGGGATCTCGGCGGCGAGCTTGGCGCGCAGGCCGGCGGGGAGGTCGGTCATCGCCTCGTAGCCGGGCGCGCCGGTCGCCGTCCAGCGCCACACCTGGCGGGTGCGGAAGGCGGGCTCGCCGGCGGCGGCGAGGGTCGCGTCGAGGCGTTCGAGGTCCACCCCTCCAGAGTAGGGTGGACGCGAGACCATGCGCCTCGCCAAGTTCCTCGCCCACGCCGGCGTCGCCTCCCGCCGGGCCAGCGAGCAGCTGGTGTTCGCCGGCCGCGTGCGCGTCGCGGGGCGGATCGTCCGCGATCCCGCGACCGACGTCGACGGTTCCGAGGGGATCGACGTCGACGGCGAGCCGATCCGTGTCCACGACGGCCGCCGCGCGGTCTACGCCGTCAACAAGCCGCTCGGCGTCGTCTCCACGGCGTCGGACCCCCAGGGCCGCCCGACGGTCGTCGAGCTCGTGCGCAGCGGTCGGCGGCTGTACCCGGTCGGCCGCCTCGACGCCGAGACCACCGGGCTGATCCTGCTCACCGACGACGGCGACCTCGCGCACCGGCTCATGCACCCCTCCTACGAGGTGCCGCGCATCTACCGCGCGAGGGTGCGCCGGCCGCCGGTCCGCGCCCGCGAGCTCGACGCCCTGCGCGAGGGCGTGCTCCTCGATGACGGCCGCACGGCGCCCGCCAAGGTCCGCCGGCTCGCGGGAGACACGCTCGAGCTGACCCTGCACGAGGGCCGCAAGCGCCAGGTCCGGCGCATGCTCGAGGCCGTCGGGCATCCCGTGGCCGAGCTCACCCGGGTCGCCTTCGGCCCCCTCGGCCTCGGCGACCTCGCACCGGGCGCCGCGCGGCGCCTCACCGACGCCGAGATCGAGCGCCTGCGGCGCGTGGCGAGCCGCCCGCATCCGCGTCGGCGCCGCGCCGCCTGATTCAATGGCCCGCCCATGAGGCTGATCGCGCTGCGGGGCGCCAACACCGTCGAGGCGAACGAGCCGGCCGCGATCCTCGCCGCGACGACCGAGCTGATGCAGGCGCTGATCGAGCGCAACCGGCTCGACGCCGACAACCTCGTCTCGTGCATCTTCACCCTGACCGAGGATCTCGACGCCGAGTTCCCGGCCGTCGCGGCGCGCGCGATGGGGCTGAGCAAGGTGCCGCTGATGTGCGCGCGGGAGATCCCCGTGCCGGGCTCGCTGCCGCAGGTCGTGCGCGTGCTCGTGCACTGCTATCCGCCGGTCGGCGTCGACCCGCAGCACGTCTACCTCGGCGAGGCGCGCGCGCTGCGGCTCGACCTCGAAGGCGCGCAATAAGCTTCGAGGCATGGCCCTCGAGTTCGCCGCCAAGGTCCGCCGCATCCCCGTCTACCCGGCCGCCGAGGCCTACGGGCTCGACGGGCCCGTCGCCCTGCTGGCGTCCAACGAGTCGCCCTACCCGCCGATCCCCGCCGTCCGCGAGGCCGCGGCGAAGGCGCTCGGGTCGCTCAACCGCTACCCCGACCCGACGAACGCGGCGCTGCGGCGCAAGCTCGCCGACCGCACCGGGGTGCCGGCGAACCGCATCGCGGTCGGCAACGGCTCCTGCGACGTCCTGCTCGCCGCCGGCGACGCGCTGCTCGAGCCGGGCGCGGAGCTCGTCTACGCGTGGCCCGCGTTCAGCGTCTACCCGCACCTCGCCGCCGCCTCCGGCGCGCGCGCGATCGAGGTCGGGCTGACCGAGGACCACCGCCACGACCTCCAGGCGATGCGGCGCGAGGTGACCGCCGCGACGCGCCTGCTGATCGTCTGCAACCCGAACAACCCGACCTCGACCGCGCTGCCGATCGAGGACATCGCGGCCTTCGTCGACGACGTCCCGCGCCACGTCTGCGTGATCCTCGACGAGGCCTACGTCGAGTTCAACATGCTCCAGGACCCGGAGGAGTCGGTCGAGCTGCTCGAGCGTCACCCGAACCTCGTGCTGCTGCGGACGTTCTCGAAGATCTACGGGTTGTGCGGGCTGCGGGTCGGCTACGGACTGTGCGGCTCGGAGTCCTTCCGCACCGCGGTCGACCAGGTGCGCCAGCCGTTCTTCTGCAACGCGGCCGCCCAGGCAGCGGCGCTCGAGGCGCTCGAGCACGGCGACGAGGTCGCCCGCCGCGTCGAGCGCAACCTCGCCGAGCGCATGGGCCTCGAGGAGGGGCTGCGCGGGCTGGGGATCGAGCCCGCCGACTCGCAGGCCAACTTCGTCTGGTTCGACCTCCCCGACGCGGACGCCGAGGCCGAGGCCGCCGTCCTGCGCGGCTTGGCCGAGCGCGGCGTGCTCGTCCGCTCGGGCGCGGCGCTCGGGCGCGAGGGCGCGCTGCGGGTGACCGTCGGCACCGAGGCGGAGAACGAGCGCTTCGTCGAGGCGCTCGGCGCGCTGATCGGGTGAGCCCGGAGCTCGCGGCGGCCCTCGAGGCGGTCGCGGTCCGGTTGCAGGCCGCCGGCGTGCCGTTCCTGCTCGGCGGCTCCGCGCTGCTGCACGCGCTCGGCCTCGACGTCGCGGTCCGCGACCTCGACCTCGTCGCCCGCGGGCAGGACCGCGCGGCGCTCGAGGCGGCCGCCGGCGACTGGCTCGTCGCGACCGCGACCGAGCAGACGGCGCTGTGGCGCTCGCCGTGGAAGGCGGAGCTGTCGGTCGGCGGGGCGGAGGTCGAGGTGCTCGGCGGTCTGGCCTGGACGCTCGCCGACGACGGACCCGTGGCGACGATGCCGTTCCGCGCCGAGGGCACCTGGCGCTGCGGCGCGGCGGAGGTCCCGCTGGCCCCGGCGGCCCCCTGGCTGCTGCTCTACGAGCGCTACCGGCCCGAGCGCGCGGCGGCGCTCGCGCCGCTCGTGACGCCCGCCGCGCGCGCCGCCGCTGAGGCCGAGCTCATGAGGAGATGAGGGGCGCGTTAGCGCCGTTCGCGTCCGCGCGCTGACGGTGAGACATTCGGCCCATCGTTGCCATCGACGAGGAACTCGTCGAGCACACGACCACCGCTGCGCTCGAGGAGAAGTCCAAGCTCAAAAAGCACTTCGGGCGCTTCGACATGCTGTGCTCACCTCGGGCTCCGCGAGCAAGTACTTCACGGCCGTGCTCGGGCCGGCGATCTCCATCACGACGATCTCCTACCTGCTCGTGTTCCCGGCGCTGGCCAAGCTGCGCTACACCCACGGGCACGTGCCGCGGCCGTACAGGGTGCCCGGCGGGCGCGTCGGCGCTTGGATCATCTCGCTGCTGTGCACCGCGTGGGTGGCGCTGGCGACCGTCGCGCTCCTGCACCCGGGCTTCGGCACGAGCGACCCGAACAGCGCCCTCCCCGACGGCTGGTCGGGGCAGCGCGGCGCCTACGAGGTCTCGCAGTTCGTGCCGCTCGCCGCGCTGATCGGCCTCGGCCTGCTGTTCTACGCGCTCGGCGCGCCGACCCGGCGCCGCCAGGCCGACCTGGCGATCGCCGAGCCCACGGCGCCCGCGGGCGCCGCCGCGTAGCGCTCCAGGACTGGCGGGGCACTGCCGATGCTGCTACAACTGCCCCGAGTCGCGACCATGTCCGATCGCCCCGCCATCACCCGCCGTATCTCGTATGCCGCCGCCACGCGGGGCGCCGGCCGTCGCACCTTCTGGTTCTCCACCTATCGCGCCTGGCGATTTAGCTAGGCGCTCGGCCGGCGTCGCGTACGCCGTCCGACTGGGATCGGGCCTCCGGGCCGAGCGCCGTCCAAGGCCACACGTTGGCCACCGCAGCACCACCGGACGTTCCTAGCCTTAGTCAGAGACCTTTCCAGGAGACACCCAGATGATGATCGTGATGAGACCGACGGCCACCGAGGCAGAGGTGCAGGCCGTCATCGACCGGATCGAGGCCGTCGGCGCCCGCGCGCACCCCTCGCGCGGCGACGAGGTCACGGTGATCGGCGCGATCGGCGACCGCGAGCACGTCGCCCGCCTCGAGCTCGAGGGCGCGCCGGGCGTCGCCCAGGTCGTCCCGATCCTCAAGCCCTACAAGCTCTCCTCCAACCAGTTCCGCGCCGGCGAGCCGAGCGTCATCGAGATCGACGGACGCCGGATCGGCGGCGAGAGCTTCTCGCTGATCGCCGGCCCGTGCACGGTCGAGTCCCGCGACCAGCTGATGACGACGGCCCACGCCGTCCAGGAGGCCGGCGCGTCGCTGCTGCGCGGCGGCGCCTACAAGCCGCGCACGTCGCCCTACGCCTTCCAGGGCCTCGGCCAGGAAGGCCTCCGTCTGCTCGCCGAGGCCAAGGCCGAGACCGGCATGCCGATCGTCACCGAGTGCATGGACGCGCGCGACCTCGAGCCGGTGCTCGAGGTGGCCGACGTGATCCAGATCGGCGCCCGCAACATGCAGAACTACCCGCTGCTGGCCGAGATCGGCCGCTCGGGCTGCCCGGTGATGATCAAGCGCGGCCTCTCGGCGACGCTCGAGGAGCTGCTGATGGCGGCGGAGTACGTCCTCAAGGAGGGCAACTCCAACGTGCTGCTGTGCGAGCGCGGCATCCGCACCTTCGAGACCGCCTACCGCTTCACGCTGGACCTGATGGCCGTGCCGGTGCTCAAGCAGATGACGCACCTCCCGGTGATCATCGATCCGAGCCACGCCGCCGGACGCCGCGACCTCGTGCTGCCGCTCTCGCTCGCCGCTGCGGCGATCGGCGCCGACGGGATTATCGTCGAGGTGCACCCGAACCCCGACGAGGCGATCTGCGACGGGCCCCAGCAGCTCTACACGGAGGGCTTCGCCGACTACGCCGCCCAGGTGGAGCAGGCAGCCGCGCTCGCCGGCAAGGCGCTGTCGCCCGCGTGAGCGCGACGGCGCGCTTCGCGCCCTCCGGGCCGCTGCGCGGAACGCTCGCGGTCCCGCCGGACAAGTCGATCTCCCATCGCGCCGCCCTGCTGGCGTCGATGGGCGACGAGCCCGTCCGGATCACGGGCTACCTCGACGCGGCGGACACGCGGTCGACGCTCGACGCCGTGCGCGCGCTCGGCGCGCTGGTCTCCGAGCCGGCCGACGGCTCGCTGGTCGTGCGCGGTCCGGGGCTGCGCGGGATAGCGAGCGTCGACGGGGCGATCGACGTCGGCAATGCGGGCACGTTGATGCGGCTGCTGCCCGGGCGGCTCGCGGGCGTCGACGGCGGGTCCTGGACGCTCGACGGCGATGCCTCGATCCGCACGCGGCCGGTCGACCGGATCGCCGCGCCGCTGCGCGCGATGGGCGGCGAGATCGACGCGCGCGAGGACCGCTTCGCGCCCTTCACGGTGCGCGGCCGGACGCTGCGCGGGATCTCCTACGAGCTGCCCGTCGCGTCTGCGCAGATCAAGTCGTGCGTGCTGCTCGCCGGGCTCTTCGCCGAGGGGCGCACGACCGTGGTCGAGCCGATGCCCAGCCGCGACCACACCGAGCGCATGCTGCGCGCCGCGGGCGTCGACGTCCGCCGCGACGGGCTCGCGGTGTCGGTCGGCCAGCAGGACGAGCTCGAGCTGGACGCGGTGCACGTGCCGGGCGATCCCTCCTCGGCAGCGTTCCACGTCGCCGCCGCGGTGCTCGTGCCCGGCTCGCGGATCGTGCTCACCGACCACTCGGCGAACTGGACCCGGACCGGCTTCCTGCGCATCGCCGAGCGGATGGGCGCGGTCGTCGTCGGCGAGCTCGAGCCGCCGGGGCTCGACGGCGCGCCCGCGAGCGAGCCGGTGATCGAGCTCGACGTCGCCCACGGGCCGCTGGTCGGCACGACGGTCGCGCCCGACGAGGTGCCGCTGGCGATCGACGAGCTGCCGCTGGTCGCGCTGCTGGGCTGCTTCGCCGAGGGGGAGACCGTCGTGCGCGGCGCGCAGGAGCTGCGCGTCAAGGAGACCGACCGGATCGCGACCGTGGTCGACGGCCTGCGCGGGCTCGGCGCCGACATCGAGGCGACCGAGGACGGCTTCGCCGTCCGCGGCGGCAGGGGGCTCCGCGGCGGCACGATCGCCTCCCACGGCGACCACCGCCTGGCGATGCTCGGCGCGGTCGCCGGCCTCGCCTCCCGCGAAGGCGTCACGGTCGACGGCATGGACGCGGCTGCGGTCTCCTACCCGGAGTTCGAGCGCGACCTGGCGTCGCTGCTCAGCTGAAGCGCTTCGCCACCGCGGCCAGATCGGAGGCGAAGGCACGGCGCTCCGCCTCGCGGCCGGCGTCGTCGGGCGCGCGAAGGACCGCCGCGGGGTGGATCGTCGCGGTGACGTACGGCGCGAGGTCGGACTCGATCTCGCGCCCTCGCGACGCGGTCAGCCGGAAGCTCGACCCGAGCAGCGCCTTTCCCGCCGTCGCGCCGAGGATCACGAGCACGCGAGGCCTGACGAGCCGGAGCTCGGCCGCGAGCCAGGGGAAGCACGCGTCGACCTCGGACTTCTTCGGGGTGTCGTGGATGCGGCGCTTGCCGCGCTCGTGGAACTTGAAGTGCTTGACCGCGTTGGTGATGTAGGCGTCGGAGCGGCTGATCCCAGCCTGCTCGAGCGCACGGTCGAGCTCGCGTCCCGCCGGTCCGACGAAGACCGCGCCCGCGCGATCCTCGCGATCGCCGGGCATCTCGCCGACCAGCATCAGCGCGGCCTTCCGCGGTCCCTCGCCGAAGACCACCTGGATCGCGGGCTCGTGGAGCGGGCAGCCTCGGCAGCCCTGGGCGGCCTGGCGCAGCGCGCGCAGGCTGTTGGTGTCCGGGACGTAGGGTGTCGCGTCCGAGCGGGGCATGGTCAGGCCTGGAAGGTCGCACGGCAGACGGTCAGGCGCCAGCCGCCGATGACCGGGATCCTCGTGTAGAGCGGGGCGAGGGCGCTCCAGACGCTGCCGCGGCCACGGGGGAGGGGGAGCTCGTCGATCGCCTCGATCCCCGGGATCGAGCGGGCCAGGACGCGGCGGCCGCCGGCGTCCATGCCCCACGGCATCGGTGGCGCGACGAAGCCGCCTGGCGTCTTCAGCGCGCCGCGGCGGGCCAGCGCGGTGAACACCCGCGGCGCGGTGTCGAAGACGAAGGCGCCACCCGGAAAGCTCGCCGCGCACGCCCCGAGCAGCCCGTGCACGTCGGGCTCCTCGAGGTACATCAGCAGCCCCTGGGCGGTGATCAGGACGCCGGCGTCCGCGTCGACCGCGTCCATCCAGGAGACGTCGATTGCCGAGCGGGCGAGCGAGCGGTGGCGCGGCCCCTCGTCGCCGAGCAGCGACTCGCGGACCGCGACGGTCTCGGGCAGGTCGACGCCGAGCCAGCGGACCTGCCCGTCGTCGGTGCGCTGGAACGCGGTCTCGAGCCCCTCGCCGAGCGCGACGACCGTCCCGCCGGGATGGTCGCCCATGAACCGCCGGATCTCCCGGTCGAAGCACAGCGAGCGCAGCGCCTGGCCCTGCGCGACGAGGCCGGCGGTCGGCCCGAAGCGCTCGGCGAACGGATAGTCGATCCGTTCGACGAGTTCGATCGCGAGCGGATCCTCGAGCACCGTGTCGGGCCTGCGCGCCTCCTCGGCCCGGTACCACAGCGTCCACAGCAGCGTCTCGGGCACGCCCTCCAGCTCGACCGGCACCTTCGGCATCCGCGGCACCCTACCGATGTCGAAGAAATCCCTGCAAAGGCTTGTACGGACGAACAATGGACGGCCGCGGCCGCCCTCGTACCGTGCTTGCTGCTGGCGACTCCACGACTCCCCAGGAGGGACCATGCTCAACACCGCCACGACCAAGATCCAGTTCCCCGAGCGCGAGCGGCGCTCCACGCCGCCGCCCGAGGCGGCGCGGCCCGAGCCGCCCGTGCACTTCCACCAGGGCCCGGCCGGCGAGCCGGCGCCGTGCTTCGACGAGGCGTGCATGCGCCCGCGCATGACCGTCTGACCGCGGCGCGCCGGCCCCCGCGCGCGTTCGTCGTACGCTCATCGGCCATGGTCATCGCCATCGACGGGCCCGCGGGGGCCGGAAAGTCCACGGTCGCGCGCGCCGTCGCGGAGCGGCTCGGCTTCACGTTCCTCGACACGGGGGCGATGTACCGCTGCGTCGCGCTGGGCACGCTCGAGACCGGCGGGTCGGCCGCCGAGGTGGCCGAGTGGTCCGAGATCGAGGTCGGCGAGCGCGTCCGGCTCGACGGCCGCGACGTGACCGAGGCGATCCGGACGCCCGCCGTCTCCGCGCGCGCGTCGGAGGTCTCCGGCGATCCGCGCGTGCGCGCCGCGCTCGTGCGCCGCCAGCAGGAGATCATGGCCACCGGCGACTGGGTCGCCGAGGGGCGCGACATCGGCTCGGTCGTCGTGCCGGACGCCGAGGTCAAGGTCTTCCTCTTCGCCGATCCCGCCGAGCGCGCCAAGCGCCGCGCGGTCGAGCGGGGCACCGACATCGACCAGGTCCTGCAGGCGCAGCGCGAGCGCGACGTGCGCGACCAGACCGAGGGCCGCACGGTGCTCGAGCCCGCGCGCGACGCCGTGCCCGTCGACACCACGACGCTGACCGTCGACGAGGTCGTCGACCAGATCGCCATGCTCGTCGTCGAGGCCGAGGAGCTGCGATGAAGGTCGCGGTCGTCGGCTACCCCAACGTCGGCAAGTCCTCGCTCGTCAACCGCCTCACGCAGACGCGCGAGGCGGTCGTGCACGAGCGCCCGGGCGTGACGCGCGACCGCAAGGAGATCGCGACCGACTGGAACGGGCGCCGCTTCCTGCTCGTCGACACCGGCGGCGTGGACCTCGAGGACGACGACCCGCTCGCCGTCTCGATCCAGGACCAGGTCCGGTCGGCGCTCTCGGACGCGGACGTGGCGATGCTCGTCGTCGACGCCAAGGCCGGCATCCGGCCCGGCGACCAGGAGGTCGCCGAGATCCTGCGCCGCTCGGAGATGCCGGTCGTCGTCGCCGCCAACAAGATCGACGGGCCGCGCGACCTGAACCTCGTGCACGACTTCCACGGCCTCGGCTTCGGCGAGCCGCTCGCGGTCTCGGCGGCCCAGGGCCTCGGGACCGGCGACCTGCTCGACCGCGTCGTCGAGCTGCTGCCGCCCGAGCCCGAGGAGGAGGAGGTCCCGGACGACGTCATCCGCCTCGCCGTGATCGGGCGCCCGAACGCGGGCAAGTCCTCGCTCGTCAACGCCTTCCTCGGCCGCGAGCGCGTGATCGTCTCCGAGGTCGCGGGCACGACCCGCGACGCGATCGACACGCTGCTCGAGGTCGACGATCGCAAGGTGCTGCTGGTCGACACGGCCGGCATCCGGCGCGCCTCGAAGGTGCGCGAGTCGGTCGAGTACTACACCGTGCTGCGCTCCCAGCGGGCGGCCGAGCGCGCCGACGTCGCACTCGTCGTCTGCGACGCCCAGGACGGCATCACCGCGCAGGACCTCCGGATCGCCGAGCTGGCGATGAAGTCGGGCTGCGCGACCGCGCTCGTGCTCAACAAGTGGGACCTGACCGGCGGCGACGCCGAGGCCAGGGGACCGGGCGGCGGGGTCGGCGCCCAGGAGCTCGACTCCGAGCGCGCGCGCGTGAACCGCAAGCTGCGCCTGCGCCCGCGCGTGCTGACCGCCTCGGCCAAGACCGGCCGCAACATCCAGCGCGTCCTGCAGGAGGCGATGTCGCTGGCCGACCGGGCCTCGCATCGCGTCGCGACCGCCGAGCTCAACCGCGTCCTGGGCGAGATCTCCGCCTCGCGCCAGCCGCCGGCCAAGCAGGGCCACCGGCTGAAGATGATGTACATGACGCAGGTCTCGACGCGCCCGCCGCGCTTCCAGATCCACGTCAACCACCGCAAGCGCCTGACGCGCGACTACGCGTACTTCGTCGAGAATCGCCTCCGTGAGCGGTATGCGCTGGAGGGGATCCCGGTCATCATCGACTTCGTCGAGCGCGTCCGGCGCGACCGCGCCGCCTGACCCGCGCCGCCGGCTCGCGCTGCTGATCGCCGCGGCGGTAGTGGCCGTCGCCATCGTCGTGGTGCTCGTGCTGGCGCTCACGGAGTCGAGCGGGAGCGGCGCGCGCGACGATCTCGCGCGGCTCGCGCCGCCGGACGCGCTGCTGTGGGTGGCGGCCGACACGAGCGCGGGGAACGCCGACATCGCCCGCGGGGAGCGCCTCGCCGGCCGCTTCCCGGCCGTCCGCGGCGTGCCCGCGCGGCTCGCCGCCGACCTCGGCCTGAGCGGGCTGGACCCCGGTCGCGACGTGCGCCCGTGGCTCGGCGACGCGGCCGGCCTCGCGCTCGTGCCGGAGGGCAGCTCGACGGCCCCGCTGGTGATCGCCGACGTGCGCGACCGCGCCGGAGCGCGGGCCGCGCTGCAGCGTCTCGGCGCGCGGGCGGCCGGGCGCGCCGACGGCGCCGCGCTGCTCTCCAGCCGGCGCGGCCTGTTCGCGCTGACCGACAGCCGGCTGATCGCCGGGCCGCCGGCGGCCGTGCGCGCGGCGGCCGCGCGTGCCGCGGGGCGGGGCGCGGGCCTCGACGGCGTCGCCGTCTACGCGCGCGCGGCGGACGAGGCGGGCGACGGCCAGGTCGCGTTCTACGCCCCCACGAGCGGGGTCGCGCGGCTGCTCGGCTCGAGCTCGCCGCTTGTCCGCGCCGGCGCCGCCATCCTCTCCGCGCCCGGCGACGAGGCCGTCGCGGGCGTGGGGGAGACGCTGGACGGCGGCATGCGGATCCACGCGCGCATCCTGCGGCGCGACGGGACCCCGGCGCCGGTCGCGGTCGCTCCGACGCTGCTCGGGCGCGTGCCGTCCGACGCCGCGGCCGCCGTGCTGCTGCCGGGCGGCGGCGCACTCGGTGCCCTCGCCGACCGCCTCGGCGGAGCCACGCTGCTCGACGCCGTGCGCGGCGCGCTCGCCGCCGAGTCGAGCCTCGACCTCGACCGCGACGTGCTCGGCCTGCTGCGCGAGTCGCTGCTCTCGGTCCGGGCCTTCAACGACGTGCCCGTGATCACGCTCGTCGCGCGCACCCGCGACCCGTCCGCCACGCGCGAGGCGCTCGCCCGCGCGCAGGGCCCGCTGGCGCAGCGGCTCACCGGCGGTGCGCAGCCCGCGTTCCGCACGCTGGCGGGTGGTGCGTTCACGCTGCCGGTGACGCCTGCGCTGCAGCCGTCCTACGCCGTCGGCGGCGACACGCTGGTCGCCACGACGGCGCAGCCGGGGCTCGACGAGGCCCGCGTCGCCCCGCGCGGGATCGTTCAGGCGGAGGCGCTCCGGGCGGTGCGCGTGGACGGTGACGGCAGCGTCCAGGCGCTAGGCTATCTCGACCTGCGCCAGCTGATCGGGCTGGGCGAGCGCACGGGCCTGGCGACCGGGTCGGGCTTCCAAGCGGTGCGCGGAGACCTCGGCCCCGTTCTCTCGGCCGCCGGCGTCGCGACGCAGGATCCGGACCACCCGACCGACACCGACGCGGAGCTGTACCTCCAGATCCCATGACCGAGCTGTCCGACAACGAGTACCTGTTCACCTCGGAATCCGTGACGGAAGGCCATCCGGACAAGGTGGCCGACCAGATCTCCGACGGTGTCCTCGACGCCGTCCTGCGCGACGACCCCTACGGACGCGTGGCCTGCGAGACGCTGGTCAACACCGGCCTCGTCGTGGTCTCGGGCGAGATCTCCACGTCGACCTACGTCGACATCCAGGACATCGCGCGCGAGACGATCCGCAAGATCGGCTACACGGACGCCGACCTCGGCTTCTCGGCCGACTCCTGCGCCGTCATCAACGCGATCGACAAGCAGTCGCCCGACATCGCCCAGGGCGTCGACGCCGCGTGGGAGACCCGCACCGACGTCAACGACGACGACGAGCACGACATCGCCGGCGCGGGCGACCAGGGGATGATGTTCGGCTACGCGTCCAACGAGACCGACGAGCTGATGCCGCTGCCGATCGCGCTGGCCCACAAGCTGGCCGCGCGGCTCGCCGCCGTGCGCCGCGCCGATCTCGTGCCCTACCTGCGCCCGGACGGCAAGACCCAGGTCTCCGTCCGCTACCGCGACGGCCGCCCGGTGGAGATCGAGAAGCTGCTGATCTCGACCCAGCACCGCGAGGGCGCGGAGTCGCTGATCCCGGACGACCTCTGGGAGCACGTCGTCGAGCCGATCCTGCCCAAGGACCTCTACGACGAGCGCAAGCTGCGCAAGAACTTCCTCGTCAACCCGACCGGCCGCTTCGTCATCGGCGGCCCCGTCGGCGACGCGGGCCTGACCGGCCGCAAGATCATCGTCGACACGTACGGCGGCATGGCCCGCCACGGCGGCGGCGCCTTCTCGGGCAAGGACCCGAGCAAGGTCGATCGCTCGGCCGCCTACGCCGCGCGCTACGTCGCCAAGAACGTCGTGGCGGCCGGCCTCGCCGACCGCTGCGAGGTCCAGCTCGCCTACGCGATCGGCGTCGCCCATCCGGTGTCTGTGATGGTCGAGACGTTCGGCACCGAGAAGATCGGCCGCGGCGCGATCCTCGCGCTCGTCGACGAGCACTTCGATCTGCGCCCGGGCGCGTTCCGCGAGTACCTCAAGCTCCACCGGCCGATCTACCAGAAGACCGCCGCCTACGGTCACTTCGGCCGCGAGGACCACGACTTCACGTGGGAGCGGACGGACAAGGCGGCCGCGTTGCGCGCCGCCGCGGGCCTCGACGCCCGCGCCGTGGTTTAGCGACCCGCGCCTTCCGGGGTAGGACACTTCCGGCGCGCCTTGGGGACGCGCCGGAACCCTTCTGGGAGGCGCCGTGACGCAGACTCGGCTGGATACGAACTTCCTCGACTACGCGATCCTCGCGATCTACTTCATCGTGGTCCTGGGAGTCGGCTTCGCCGCTCGCCGGTACATCAAGACGAGCCTCGACTACTTCCTCTCGGGCCGGTCGCTGCCCGCGTGGATCACCGGCCTCGCGTTCGTCTCGGCGAACCTGGGCGCCACCGAGATCCTGGGCATGGGCGCCAACGGCGCGCAGTACGGCGTCGCGACCGTGAACTACTACTGGATCGGCGCGGTGCCGGCCATGGTGTTCCTGGGGCTCGTGATGATGCCGTTCTACTACGGCTCCAAGGTCCGCTCGGTGCCGGAGTACCTGCGGCTGCGCTTCAGCAACTCCTCGCACATCTTCAACTCGATCACCTTCGCGCTGGGCACGATCCTGATCGCCGGCGTGAACCTGTACGCGCTGGCGCTCGTGCTCGAGCTGCTGCTCGGCTGGACGATCCTCACCGGCATCGTCGTGGCCGCCGTGATCGTGCTGATCTACATCACGCTCGGCGGGCTCTCCTCGGCGATCTACAACGAGGTGCTGCAGTTCTTCGTGATCATCGCGGCGCTGATCCCGATCTCGGTGATCGGCCTGCACGCGCTCGGCGGCTGGAGCGGGCTCAGCGACAAGATCGAGAAGACCAAGCTCGGCGAGGCGGGCCTGCATGCCCTGCAGGGCACCGCGCCCGGGCACGTGACGAACCCGATCGGAGCGACCTGGATCGGTCTCGTCTTCGGCCTCGGCTTCGTGCTCTCGTTCAGCTACTGGACCACGAACTTCGCCGAGGTCCAGCGCGCGCTCTCGGCCAAGAACCTCTCCGCCGGCCAGCGCACCCCGCTGATCGGCGCCTTCCCGAAGCTGTTCATCCCCGCCATCACCGTGATCCCCGGCCTGGTCGCGCTCGTCGTCGTCCCCAAGCTGGGTTCGGACACGGGAACCCTCGCCTACAACAACGCGATCCCGCTGCTGATGAACAAGTACCTGCCCAACGGCATGCTCGGCATCGCGCTGACCGGCCTGATGGCCTCGTTCATGGCGGGCGTGGCGGCGAACGTCTCGGCGTTCAACACCGTGGTCACGACCGACATCGTCGAGCCCTACATCCAGCGCGACCGCCCCGACGCCTACTACGTGCGCGTCGGGCGCATCGTCACCGTCGCCGGCATGATCGTGGCGATCGGCACCGCGCTGATCGCCTCGGGCTACTCGAACCTCATGAACTACCTGCAGGCGCTGTTCTCGATCTTCAACGCGCCGCTGTTCGCGACGTTCATCATCGGGATGTTCTGGAAGCGATCGACGCCGGCGGCCGGCTTCTGGGGCCTGGTGGCGGGGACGACCGCGGCGCTCGTGACCTACATCGGCTACAAGTGGGCGGGCTGGTTCAGC
This sequence comes from Solirubrobacteraceae bacterium, assembly GCA_036269915.1. Lineage (GTDB taxonomy): Bacteria > Actinomycetota > Thermoleophilia > Solirubrobacterales > Solirubrobacteraceae > DATBDM01. The sequence continues at coordinate 19,415 of DATBDM010000013.1, forward strand.
TTCGGATCCGACCTCGACGAATCCTTCTGGGGCGCGGGGGCGGCGTTCGTCATCGACGCGATCGTCACCGTCGCGGTGACGCTGTTCACCAAGCCCAAGCCGGTCGAGGAGCTCCAAGGCCTCGTGTGGGGCATGGCCAACGTCGACGAGAGCGCCCGCAAGCCCAAGTGGTGGGAATCGCCACAGCTGCTGGGCTTCAGCGCGCTCGGCATCGGCGCCGTCCTGACCATCATCTTCTGGTAGGAGCGCGATCATGTCTGAAGACAACCGGCGCGACGACGAGCTCATCAACCGCACCGAGAGCGCGGAGGCCGAGAAAGGCGGCGGCCGCGAGCTGGAGGCCGCGAACCTGTTCGACCTGCGCCGCATCATCGGCGGGCTGTTCGTCCTCTACGGCGCGATCCTCACGATCACCGGGCTGTTCGACACCCAGGCGGAGATCGACAAGTCCGCGGGCGTGCACATCAACCTCTGGGCGGGCATCGCCATGCTCGTGCTCGGCGGCCTCTTCCTGGTGTGGGCGTTCACGCGGCCGCTGGGCGAGCAGCTGGCGAAGGCCGAACGCGAGTCAGAGGAGGCGCGCGCCCGGTCCGGCGGCGACCGCTAGGGCGCCGTCGGGGCCCGCGACGCCCGGCCCCAGCAGCGCCAGCACCGCGCCGCCGAAGCCGCCGCCGACCATGCGGGCGCCGGCCGCGCCCGCGCGCTTCAGCGCAGCGACGGTGGCCTCGACCTCGGGCACGGACGCGTCGTAGAGGTCGCGCAGCGACGCGTGCGAGGCGTCCAGCAGCCGGCCGGCCTGCTCGAGGTCGTTCGCGTGCAGGGCGGCCACCATGGCGTCGACGCGGTCGTTCTCCTCGAGCACGTGACGGGCGCGGCGCTCGAGCAGCGGGTCGTCGAGCGCGCCGAGGTCGCCGAGCGTCGCCTCGCGCAGGCTGGCGATGCCCAGCGCCCGGCAGGCGCGCCGGCACTCCTCGCGCCGCTGGTTGTAGCCCGAGGCGGCGTGCGAGTGGGTCGCTCCCGAGTCCAGCGTGATCAGGCTCCAGTCGCCGAGCTCGAGGGGTACGGGCTCGAGCTCGAGCGAGGCGAAGTCGATCCGCAGCGCGTGGCCGCGCTCGCCGCACAGCGACGCGAGCTGGTCGAGCAGGCCGGTCTCGGCCCCGACCCAGTCGTTCTCGACACGGCTGCAGAGGCGGGCGAGCTCGCGCCGCTCGTCGCGGCCGGGATCCGGCTCGCCGGCGAGCGCGAGCAGGGCGAGCGAGAGCGCCGCCTCCAGCGCGGCCGACGACGACAGGCCCGCACCCTGGTCGAGGTCGCCCTCGATGGTCAGCACACATGGGCGCAGCGCGTGGCCGGCTCCGCGCAGCTCGGCGACGGTGCCGCGCACGAAGGCGCGCCAGCCCTCGCTCGGGGGCGGATCGGCGAGGGCGAACGCGTCCTCCTCGCCGGCGTCGAGGGCGCGGGCGACGACCTCGTCGCCGTTGCGCGCCTCGATGGTCACCGTCACGCCGCGGTCGATCGCGAACGGCAGCGCGAGCCCGTCGTTGTAGTCGGTGTGCTCCCCGATGAGGTTGACGCGGCCGGGTCCGCGGGCCTGGATGGCGCTCACGCCGGGGACGCTAGTGCACCCGCGCTGGCAGACTGCCCGGCGTGCGCATCCGCCCGGCGACCGCCCACGACGTCCCCGCGCTCGTGCCGCTCTTCGCGCAGTGGGATCACGCCCAGCCGGCGGAGACGATCGCCGGCCGCATCGACGTGTTCGCGGCCACGCCGCACGCCGAGCTGCTCGTCGCCGAGCTCGACGGCGCGGTCGCCGGGCTGGCCGGCGTCTGCGCCGAGCCGCACCTCGCGCGCCCGGCGCTCAACGCGCGCCTGATGGGGCTCGTGGTGGGCGACGCATTCCGCCGCCGCGGCGTCGGCGAGGCGCTCGTGCGCGCCGCCGAGGCGATCGCACGCGGCTGGGGCTGCGATCGCATGGAGGTCACGTCGTCGCGACGGCGCGCGGCGGCGCAGGCGTTCTATCCCGCGCTGGGCTACGAGGAGCAGTCGACGACGCGGGAGCGCTTCATCCGGCCGCTGTGAGCGCGGTCGCCAGGCGGCGCTCCATGACGGCGATCGCGTCCGGGCTCGAGTCCATCAGCACGAAGCGGCGGCCGAGCTTCGCCGCGACCGCGCCGAGCGTGCCCGAGCCGGCGAACGGGTCGAGGCACAGCTCGCCGGGCCGGCTCGAGGCCTGCACGAAGCGGCGGACGAGCGCCTCCGGCTTCTGCGTGGGATAGCCCGTCTTCTCGCGGCCGGTGGGCGAGACGATCGTGTGCCACATCACGCTCGTCGGGCGCTTGCCGCGCTCGCGCTGCTCGGGGGTCACGAGGCCAGGGGCCATGTAGGGCTCGCGGTCGACCGCCTCGGCGTCGAAGTGGTAGCGCGCGCGGTCGCGGACGTAGACGAGGATCGTGTCGTGCTTCTGCGGCCAGCGCGAGCGGGGCTTGGCGCCGTAGTCGTAGGCCCAGATCAGCTCGTTGAGGAAGCAGTCGGCGCCGAAGATCTCGTCGAGCCGCAGCTTGGTCGCGTGCGCCTCGCGGTAGTCGAGATGGAGGTACAGCGTGCCCTCGGCCGACAGCACCCGCCTGAGCTCGCGCAGGCGCGGCGTCAGGAAGCCGAGGTAGTCCTCGTAGGCGTCCTCGTAGGAGCTGGTCGCGGTGAGCGCGCTCGCGTAGCGGCGCCCGCCGAAGCCGGTCCGGTCGCCGTCCGGATCGGCGGTGATCGCGAGCGTCCGGCGCGTCTGGCGCTTGCCGGTGTTGAACGGCGGATCCGCGTACGCCATCGCGACGCTCCCGTCGGGCAGCGCTCGCAGGAGCTCGAGGTTGTCGCCGAGCAGGACGCGGTTCACGGGCGGGACGGTAGCCGGGGGAGGGGCGGATCGCCCGGCCCGGCGCCTATCGTCCTCACGCGCATGATCGCCCGGGTCGAGCCTCTCACCACCACGCGCCGGTTGTCCGGGCCGTTCGACTACGCGCTGCCCGCCGGCGGCGCGGCCGTCGACGTCGGGTCGATCGTGCGGATCCCGTTCGGGCGCCAGCGGCTCGACGGCGTCGTCGTCGGCCTTGCCGAGACCAGCGAGATCGCGGGCGAGCGGCTCGTGGCGCCGACCGCCGTGCGCGAGGACAGCGTCCCGCCCGAGCTCGTCGAGCTCGCGCACTGGATGGCCGGCGAGTACTGCTCGACGCCCGCCCGGGCGCTCGCGCTCGTCCTCCCGCCGCCCGGCCGCCCGCGCACGGAGCAGTGGGCAGTGCCGGCGCGCACGCCCGAGCCCGACGAGCGCCTCACCGACAACCAGCGCGCCCTGCTGGCCCGGCTGCCCGCTCCCGCCACCGGCGAGCTGCCCGCGCTGCGGCGCCTCGAGCAGCGTGGCCTGCTGGTGATCGAGACCCGCCAGCGCCGCCGCGCGCCGCGCACCGACGTCCCGCCGGACCGGCCCGTCGAGCTGACCGAGGACCAGCGCGCGGCGCTCGCGCGCCTGCGCGAGAGGGGCGAGTACCTGCTCCACGGCGTCACCGGGTCGGGCAAGACCGAGGTCTACCTGCGCGCCGCCGCCGAGGCGCTCGAGCGCGGCAGGGGCGTGATCGTGCTCGTGCCGGAGATCGCGCTCACGCCCCAGACCGTCGCGCGCTTCCAGGCGCGCTTCGGCGACACCGTCGCGCTGCTGCACTCGGCGCTCGGCGAGGGCGAGCGCTACGACGAGTGGCGCCGGCTGCGCACCGGCGAGGCGCGGATCGCGGTCGGGCCGCGCTCGGCGGTCTTCGCACCGGTCGCCGACCTCGGCCTGGTCGTCGTCGACGAGGAGCACGACGCGTCGTTCAAGCACGAGGGCGACCCGCGCTACGACGCGCGGCTGATCGCCGCCGAGCGCGCCCGGCGGGCCGGGGCGACGCTGCTCGTCGGCACCGCGACGCCGCGGCCCGAGACGTGGCACGCGCTGCCGCACATCGGGCTGCCGAACCGCGTGGACTCCCGTCCGCTGCCGCCCGTCCGGGTGCTCGACATGCGCGACGCGCGCGGCCCGCTGCACCCGCTCACGCGCCGCGCGCTCGAGGCTTCGCGCAAGTCGATCGTGCTGCTCAACCGCCGCGGGTGGTCGAACTTCCTCACCTGCCGCACGTGCGGCAAGGCCTGGGAGTGCCCGCAGTGCGACGTGGCGCTCGTGCTGCACCGCGCCGAGCACGCGATCGCCTGCCACCACTGCGGCCACCGCGAGCGCGTTCCCGACCGCTGCGACGAGTGCGGCTCGCTCGCGGTCGCCCGGCACGGCGCCGGTACCGAGCGCATCGAGGCCGAGCTCGGGGATCTGCTCGGCGTCCCGATCTTCCGGCTCGACGCCGACACCGCCGGCGCCAAGGACGCCGTCCCCGAGCTGCTCGCGCGCTTCCGCGCCGCGCCCGCCGGCGTGCTGCTCGGCACGCAGATGGTCGCCAAGGGTCACGACTTCCCCGACGTCGAGCTCGGCGTCGTGCTCGACGCCGACTCGACGCTGCGCTTCCCCGACTTCCGCGCCGAGGAGCGCACGTTCGCGCTGATCGCCCAGCTCGCGGGGCGCGCGGGCCGCGGGGCCGACCGCGGTCGGGTGCTGGTCCAGACCGCCTCGCCCGAGGCCGAGGCGGTCGCGCTCGCCGCCCGTCACGACGCGCGCGCCTTCCTCGCCGGAGAGCTCGCCCGCCGCGAGGCGCTGCGCTACCCGCCGTTCGCCGACCTCGTCCGCGTCGTCGCCTCGGCCGCCGAGCCGGAGCCCGCCCGCGCCGCGGCGGACGCCGTGGCCGCCGCGGTCCGCGCCGCCACCGGCGAGGCGACCGACGTGCTCGGCCCCGCCTCGCTCTACCGCCTCCGCGGCCGCGACCGCTGGCAGGTCGTGCTCAAGACGTCCGAGCGCGCCAGCGCCGTCGCCGCGACCGGCCGCGCCGTCGAGGATGCCGCCCGCGACCGCCGGTATCGCGCGGTCTCGTTCTCGGTCGACGTCGACCCGCAGTAACCTGCGGCCCGCCGATGGCCGACCTCGACAAGGCGACGATCGCCCGCCGCGACGCGGCGCTCGCCCAGCTGCGCCGCTACGGCGACCCGGCGCTGCGGAGCGTCGCCCGCCCTGTCGAGCACTTCGACGGCGCCCTCGAGGACGAGGTGCGGCGGATGACCGGGCTGCTCGAGGACGCGCTCGGTGCGGGCCTCGCCGCCACCCAGCTCGCCGTCATGCACCGCGTCTTCGTCTTCCGGGCCCAGCCCGACGCGCCGGTCCGCGCCTTCGTCAACCCCGTGCTCGAGTGGACCGGCGAGGAGCGCGAGACCGATGAGGAGGGCTGCCTCTCGATCCCCGATGTCTGGATCGAGGTCGAGCGCGCGCTGCGCGTGCGCATGCGCGGGTTCGACGCGCGCGGCCGCGAGCTCACGGTCGAGGCCGAGGGCCTCGAGGCGCGCGTGCTCCAGCACGAGCTCGACCACCTCGACGGCGTCCTGATGCTCGACCGCGCCGCCGCGGACCAGCGCCGGGCCGCGCTGCGCGCCATGCGGGTTATCTAGACTCGGAGGGCATGGCCGAGGAGCACATCGCAGGCGAGATCGAGCTCGAGGGAGAGCACCCCGAGCAGCTCGACCCGGAGGTCCGCGCGCGCCGTGAGGCCGCCCTGCGCTTCGTGCGCAAGTACGGCGACCCGGTGCTGCGCAGCCGCGCCCGCGCAGTCGAGACCTTCGATGAGGGGCTCGTCGAGGAGGTCCGCCGGATGGGGCAGATCATGCACGACGCCTACGGCATCGGCCTGGCCGCGACCCAGCTCGGCGTCATGCACCGCGTGCTCGTCTACCGCGTCGAGGGCGATGCGCCCGTCGCCGCGCTGGTCAACCCGCGGCTCGAGTGGTCCGGCGCCGAGACCGAGCCGATGGACGAGGGCTGCCTCTCGCTGCCCGGCGTGCTGGTCGAGGTCGAGCGCCCGATCCACGTGCGCGTCGCCGCGCGGGACGAGCACGGCGAGGACATCCTCATCGAGGCGTCCGGCCTCGAGGCCCGGGTGATCCAGCACGAGATGGACCACCTCGACGGCGTGCTGATCCTCGACCGCACCTCGCGCGAGGAGCGCAAGCGGGCGATGCGCACCCTCCGGGAGTCCGCCGCGGCGGCCCCGGCGGCCTAGCGCATGGCGACCGTCTACCTCGGCACCTCGGACTTCGCGGCGACGGTCCTCGAGCGGCTCGCCGCCACGCCGCACCGGCCGGTGCTCGTCGTCACCCGGCCCGACCGCCCCAAGGGCCGCGGACGGCGCCTCGCGCCGCCGCCGGTCGCCGAGCGCGCCCGTGAGCTGGGGCTCGAGCTGATCCAGCCCGAGCGTCTGCACGACCCCGAGCCGCTCGAGCGCATCGCCGCCGCCGAGCCGAGCGCGCTCGTCGTCTGCGCCTACGGCGTGCTGGTGCGCGAGCCGCTGCTGTCGGGCTACGAGGTGCTCAACGTGCACCCCTCGCTGCTGCCTCGCTGGCGCGGCGCCGCGCCCGTCGAGCGGGCGATCATGGCCGGCGACGCCGAGACGGGCGTCTCGATCATGCGCCTCACCGCCGGGCTCGACGAGGGTCCGGTGTGCCTGCGGGAGCGCGAGCCGATCCGCGCCGACGACGACTACGGCACGCTCGCCGCGCGGCTCGAGGACCTCAGCGCGCGGCTGCTGATCCGCGCGCTCGACGAGCGCCCGCCGTTCGCCGGGCAGTCCGAGGAGGGCATCACGTACGCGCACAAGATCGAGGCCGCCGACCGCACGCTCGACCCGGCTCGGTCACCCGAGGAGCTCGAGCGCACCGTCCGCGCGCTGCATCCGCACATCGGCGCCCGGCTGGCACTTCCCGAGGGCGGGTTCCTCGGCGTGCACGCGGCGCGGGCCGTCCCAGTCGCCGGCGGCGAGCCCGGCCTGCTGCACGGCGAGGACGGCATCCTGCGCCTCGAGTGCCGCGGCGGCGCGCTCGAACTGGAGTCGATCACCCCGCCGGGCGCACGGGTGATGGCGGCGGCCGACTGGCTGCGCGGCCGGCCCGGCGGGCGGGTCGCCCTCGACGTCACGGTCAGATCCTGACCGGGCGGGCGCCGCGCCCGGCCGAGCCGGGCGCGGGAGCAAAGCGGGACTACCCGGCGACCGGAGCCGCGGACACCGCCGGAGCGGCAGGCGCGGCCGGAGCCGCGGGAGCGGCCGGGGCGGCGGGAGCAGCGGGCGCGGCGGCGGCGACCGGCGCGGGCGCCGGAGCCGGAGCCGGAGCAGCAGCCGGGGCCGGAGCGGGCGCCGGGGCCGGGGCCGGCTCGGCCACGGGGACCGGCGCGGGCGCCGGGTCGGCGGCCGGAGCGGGCGCGGGAGCCGGAGCGGGCGCCGGGTCGGCCGCGGGAGCCGGAGCCGGAGCCGCGACCGGGGCCGACGGGTCGGCCTTCGGCTTGTCGGGCTTGGGATCGGCGGCGGGCTTGTCCGTGGCGACGGGAGTCGGGTCCGAGGCGGGAGCCGCGTCGGAGGTGTCGGTGGGCGCGGGGGCAGCCGCCGGGGCCGTCCCGGCGCCGTCGCTGACCGGAGCGGGGTCGGGCGCCGGGGCGGGCGCGTCGGCGACGTTGGGCAGCGTGCCGTTCTTGAGCTCGACCGCGTCGGGCACGCCGTCGCCGTCGGAGTCGATCGAG
>DATBDM010000014.1:0-9183 GCA_036269915.1 Solirubrobacteraceae bacterium
GGTCGATGCCCGTCATCACACCGGCCAACGCAGCCCGCCTCAACGTGTGAGGACGCATCGAGCACCCCCTCCAAGGGAGTCGCTGTCAGTGCGACCGTTGACCCGCGCGAGCGCGCGGGTCACCGGCGGTTCTCATACTCAGACGAGTTCGCCGCGGCGCTTGAACAGGCGGCCGTCGACCGCCATGGGGCGCTCGGCGGGATGGCCGAAGTAGTAGCCCTGGCCGAGGTCGACGCCGAGCTCGACCATCGTCTCGTATTCGTCGACGCGCTCGATCCCCTCGGCGACGACCTTGCAGCCGAGCTCGTGGGCGCATTCCACCAGTGCCATGACCAGCCGCCGGCGGGCGTCGGAGTGCTGGATGCCGGCGGTCAGCCCCTGGTCGATCTTGCCGACGTCCGGGCGCAGCGCCTCGAGGCAGGCGAGCGACTCCGAGCCGCCGGAGAGGTCGTCGAGCGCGAGCAGCGCGCCGCGCTTGCGGTGGGCCTCGACCATCTTGCGCAGCAGGTCGCGGTCGGGGCAGCGCTCGGGCTTGACGATCTCGAGGCAGATCAGCGAGGGGTCGGCGCCGAGCCGGCCGACGACCGGCCAGGTCGTGCGGAGCGAGGACTCGACGTCGAGGACCGCGCGCGGGTCGAGGTTGACGAAGAGGATCTCGCCCTCGGGCAGCAGCGGGAGGCCGATCTCGAGCGCCGCGGTGCGGGCCCGGTAGTCGAAGGAGAAGAGCGCGTCGTGCGCCTCGGCCGCCGCGAGCAGCTCGCCGCCGCGGACCTCGGTCGCGCCGAGCTTGCCGCGCATCAGCGCCTCGCGGCCGTAGACCCGGCCGGTGCGCAGGTCGACGATCGGCTGGAAGTGGGGCTTCATCTGCCCATGGGAGAGGAAGTCGGGGAACCAGTCAGTGCGCGCACGATCGAGCAGCGTCTCGGCGGGCAGCGGCAGCGCCTGGTCGTCGCCGAGGCGCATCGCGAACAGGCACGCGCGCTCGGGCTGCGCGAGGCTCGCGAGCAGCTCCTTGAGGCGCTCGTCCCAGCCGGGGCCGGCGAGCACCAGGCCCTCGACCGCGATGTCCCCGTCGACCGGCTCGGTCGCGTGATGCTCGACCTTGTAGAGCACCGAGGGACGGTGCGACAGCAGTCGCACGCCGTCAGCGGCGGATCCGGCCTCCTGGCTCATCCCTAGCGTCATCGGCCTGCGGCCGCCCCGCCTTGATGTTCACACCTCGTACATCGCCAGTTCGGCGGCCAGCTCGACCGGGGCGCCGTAGGCCGCGGCGGCCTGCTCGAGCACCACCTCCGGGTCGAGCTCGTCGGTGACGTGCGTGAGGACCACGCGGCGGGCCCCGGCGCGGCGGCCGTGCTCGCCCGCCTCGCGTGGCGTCAGGTGGCCGCGCTCCCCGCCCTGCGCGGCGTCCTCCTCGGTGACCGAGGCCTCGATCAGCAGCAGGTCCGTGTCGCGCGCGAAGTCGCACAGATCGACGTTCGGGCCGCAGTCCGAGGAGAAGGTCAGGCGCCCGTCGCCGTCGGCGAGCTCGACCGCCTGGGCGGGCACGAAGTGCGGCACCGGACGGAAGCGGACCGTGAGCGGACCGATCTTCAGCGTCTGCCCCGGGTCGTACTCGCGCAGGTCGAACGCGTCCTCGACGTGGTTGCCGAACATGCCCGATCCCTCGCAGACGACCGTGAAGGCGTCGCGGGAGCCGGGCGGCGCGTGCAGCACCGGCCGCGGGCGCCCGTCGCGGTCGCCGGCCCAGCGCGGGCCGTAGATCAGTGCCGACGCGTACGGGACGATGTCCAGCATGTGGTCGGCGTGCAGGTGCGAGAGGACGATCGCGTCGACGCTCGCGTAGTCGCGGACCTCACGCAGCTTCCCCAGCACCCCCGGCCCGCAGTCGAGCAGGACGCAGGTGTCCCCCGACTCGACCAGATAGCCGCTGCAGGCTCCCCCCGCGTCCGCCCACGCGGGCGACTTGCCCAGCACGGTCATGCGCACGCGAGCGACTCTACCCGGCGGCGCGTGTCACGCGTGAAGCGCGGCCTGCTCCTGCGCACTGGAGAACGCCCAGGCGATCTGGCGCTGGCGCTCCTGGCGGAAGACGAAGCGCATCTGCTGGGGCGGCTGGAGCCCCGCTCCGTGGTCCGGGCGGAAGGTCGGGCAGGCCTCGTTCTGCGAGAGCGCGCACAGCAGGTTGCGAGCGAAGTAGCACTCCTCGCAGGTGACCTTCTGCCCGACCTTGGTGATGCGCGACAACCGGCTCTCCCCTTCACCACTCCGTCACAGGACGGCGCAAGCAAAGCCACACCGGAGGCCCGGCGCAAGGGCCGTTCCCGCAAAACGCACCAACTTCGTGGCGGCCCCGCAAATACCCGCCAAACGACGGTAAAAGACCGTGCGACCGGAATCCGGATGCCGCATCCACGGCACGTTTCGTCGGTGCGCCAGGCACCGTTTCGCCGGAGATGGGCCGGGTAGGTCGCCCAGGTGAGAATCCTCCTGACCGGCGTCTCGGGCTACGTGGGCGCGGCGCTGGTCCCGCGACTGCGTCGCGACGGGCACGACCTGCGCGGCTTCGCCCGCTCCGCCGAGCGCGTCGCGGCGGCGGGGGTCGAGCTCGACGAGCTCGTGCTCGGCGACGCCGTCACCGGCGCGGGGCTCGACGCCGCGATGGACGGCGTCGACGCCGCCTACTACCTGATCCACTCGATGGAGGGACCCGCCGGCGGCGCGTTCCCCGAGCAGGAGCGCCGGTCGGCGGAGGCGTTCGCCGCCGCGGCGCGCACGGCGGGGGTTCGGCGGATCGTCTACCTCGGCGGACTGGTCCCCCAGGACGGCCGCACCTCCCGGCACCTGGCCAGCCGGCTGGCCGTCGAGGAGGGGCTGCTCGCCGCCGCCCCCGAGTCGATCGCCCTGCGCGCCTCGATCGTGATCGGCGCCCGCTCGCGCTCGTTCCGCTTCCTCGTGCGCCTGATCGAGCGCATTCCGGTCCTCGCGCTGCCGGCCTGGCGCGAGAACCGCACCGCGCCGATCGACGGGCGCGACGTGATCGAGTTCCTGGCCCGTGCCGCGACCGCACCCGCCGCGCTCGCCGGGCGGTCGTGGGACATCGCCGGGCCGGAGGTCATGACCTACGCGCGACTGATCGAGCGGATCGCCGACGCATTGGTCGTCACCCGCCCGCGCCTGTCGCTCGGGGTGAACCTGACGCCGATCGCCTCCGTGGTCGCCGCGGCGATCGCCGGGGAGGATCCGGCGCTGATCACACCCCTCATGGAAGGGCTCGAGAGCGACCTCCTCCCGCGCCATCTCGACGCGCCGGAGGCGTTCGGCGTTAGGTTGCACGCCTTCGACGCGGCGGTGGAGCGTGCGCTGCGCGAGTGGGAGCTGACCGAGGAGGTTGCCGCCAGATGACGCTCGTGACCGCGTCGATCGACATCGACGCACCGCCGGAACGCGTGTACGACGCGATGCTCGACCCTGCGCGTCTGAAGGACTGGGTGACCATTCACCGGCGCATCAACCGCTCCGACGACGGCGCGCCGAAGGAGGGCTACGAGATGGAGCAGACGCTCTGCGTGCGCGGGGCGAACTTCAAGGTCCGCTGGACGCTGACCGAGGCCGACAAGCCCGACACGGCCACCTGGGAGGGCCGCGGCCCCGCCCACTCCTACGCCCGTACGAGCTACCACCTCTCCGCGCGCGACGGCGGCGGCACGCGCTTCGACTACGAGAACGAGTTCAAGGCGCCGGGCGGCTTCCTCGGCGCCGCGGCCTCGAGGGCGCTGATGGGCGGCGTCCCGGAGCGCGAGGCGCGCAAGTCGCTCGCGCGGCTGAAGGACCTGCTCGAGTCCTAGGGCGGCCTCAGGGACGCCGCGCGCGCAGGAGCATCAAGCAGGGCTCCGAGCGCCAGCGGGTGACCTCGCGGTGGCCGGCCACGTACTCGTCGGAGGGGACCGGCTCGCGGATCGCCTCGATCAGCAGGCCGGCGCGCTCGAGCGCGAGGGCGTAGGCCGACAGCGGACGGTGGAGGTCGTGGAAGGTCATCGACAGCCCGCCGCGCACGCGCTCCTCCGGGTAGGCGAGCGGCTGGAAGTAGTTGCCGGCCTTGGGCGAGTTGAAGGGGTGCACGAGCGAGGCCACGAAGCGGCCGCCGGGACCGAGCACGCGGGCGACCTCGTGCATCGCCCCGTCGAGGTCGTCGAGGTTCATCAGCACCATCGAGGCCACGACGAGGTCCGCGGCGCCGTCGTCGAGTGGGAGGTCGCCGGCGTCGGCGACGTGCACCTCGATGTCGGGCGCGGCGTCGCGCGCGGCCTCCACCAGCCTCGGCGACGCCTCGACGCCGACGACGTGATGGCCGCGGTCGGCGAGCACGCGCGAGAGCCGTCCCTCGCCGCAGCCGAGGTCGAGCGTCAGCCGCCCGGGCTCGGGCAGCAGGGCGAGCGTCTCCGGCAGACCGAAACGCCAGAAGAAGTGGTCGGTGTGCACGCCGCCGGCCTCTCCGCGCGCCCATCCGATCCACGCCTCGGCGTTGGCGTCCCAGCTCTCGCGCAGGCTCATTCGGCCAAGGTTTCCGGATAGCGTGCCGGTCATGCCGCCAGCCCGCTACGAGCTCATCGGCGAGGTCGCCGAGATCGTCATCTCCGCCCCGCCGCTGAACCTGTTCGGACCCGACCTCTTCAGCGCGCTGGAGGACGCGATCGCGCGCGCTGCGGCCGAACGGCCCCGTGGCCTGCTGATCCGCGCGGAGGGCGACGTGTTCTCCGCGGGGGTGGACGTGCACGTCTTCGAAGGTCTCGACGAAGCTGGCGCGCGTGCGCTCACCGAGCGGCTGCTCGGGCTCACGCACGCGCTCGAGGCGCTGCCGCTGCCGACGCTCGCCGTCGCCCACGGGCTGTGCCTGACCGCCGGCCTCGAGCTCTCGCTCGCCTGCGACCTGCTGTGGGCCGCCCAGGACGCGCGCTTCGGCCTGGTGGAGAAGGTCGTCGGCATCACACCGCTCATGGGCGGCACGCAGCGCATGGCCGAGCGCGCCGGGACCGCCCGCGCCCGCGAGTTCGTCATGACCGGCGACCTCTACGGCGCCGAGGAGCTGCACGCCTGGGGCGTGGTGAACCGGCTGCGGCCCGCGGCCAAGCTGCTCCACGCCGCCCGCGCCCACGTCGCGACGCTCGCGGCGGGCCCGACGATCGCCCACGCGGCGACGAAGGCGATCGTCCGCGCCCAGGCCGACCACGGCACGCGCGGGGCCGATGCACGCACCCCCGAGTTGACCTCACATCTGTTCGAGACGCGGGACTCACGTCACGCCGTTCAGTCGTTTCTCACCCAAGGCCCGGGCAAGGCCACCTATTCGGGGCAATGACACCTGGTACATTCGCATGTGACTGTGACTTTTAACCAGGAGAACGCGGATGCCTGACTTCCTTGACGAGAAGCGCAAGGAGATCCAGACGCGGCTCAAGGAGCTGCGCCCACTCGTCGACGAGTTCCACCGCCTCGAGGCCGCCGAGCGCGCCCTTTCCGGCGTCGATCCCACCCCCGCCCCGGCGAGCGCCTCGCCACGTCGCGCGCGCCGCTCCAGTGGCTCGTCCAACGGCCGCCGCGGGCGCCCGCGGGGCTCGGGCACCCGGGCCCAGGAGGCGCTCAAGCTGGTCCGCGAGCGCCCCGGGATCACCATCCCCGAGCTCGCTGAAGCGATGGGCATCAAGCAGAACTACCTGTACCGCGTGATGCCCACCCTTGCTGAGGAGAATCGAGTGGTTAAGTCAGGTCGCGGGTGGCACCTGCGCGAGGGAAGTGACTCCGGCGGCGCCTGAGTCCGCCGAAGTCCCACCCGCTGACTAGACCAGCCCCAGCCCCTTCACCGCGTCGCGCTCCTCCTTGAGCTCGTTCACGGTGGCGTCGATGCGCTGCTGGGAGAACTCGGGGATGTCGAGGCCCTCGACGATCTCCCACTCGCCGCCGGAGCAGCGGACGGGGAACGAGGAGATGATCCCCTCCTCGACCCCGTAGGCGCCGGGCGAGTAGACGGCCATCGATACCCACTCGTCGCCGGGCGTGCCGAGGACCCAGTCGTGGACGTGGTCGATCGCCGCGTTGGCGGCCGACGCCGCGGAGGAGGCTCCGCGCGCCTCGATGATCTCGGCCCCGCGCTTGCCCACGCGCGGGATGTATCCGTCGGCGACCCAGGATTCGTCGCCGACGACGTCCCAGGCGCGCTCGCCGCGCACCTTCGCGTTGAAGAGGTCCGGGTACATGCTCGGCGAGTGATTGCCCCAGACGACCATGTGGCTGATGTCCGAGACGGCCACTCCGGTCTTCTGCGCGAGCTGGGCGACGGCGCGGTTGTGGTCCAGCCGGGTCATCGCGGTGAAGCGCTCGGCGGGGACGCCGTCCGCGTTGGACTGGGCGATCAGCGCGTTGGTGTTGGCGGGGTTGCCGACGACCAGCACCTTGATGTCCGACGCCGCGTGCGCCGCGATCGCCTCGCCCTGGGGCTTGAAGATGCCGCCGTTGGCCTCGAGCAGGTCGGCGCGCTCCATCCCCTTCGTGCGCGGGCGCGCGCCGACCAGCAGCGCGACGCTCGTGCCGTCGAAGGCCTGGTCGGCGTCGTCGGTGATGTCGATGTCGGTGAGGAGCGGGAAGGCGCAGTCGAAAAGCTCGAGCGCGGTACCCTCCGCCGCCTTGACCGCCTGCGGAACCTCGAGCAGCTTGAGGCGGACGGGGGTGTCGACGCCGAGCATCTGGCCCGAGGCGATCCGGAACAGCAGGGCGTAGCCGATCTGGCCGGCGGCGCCCGTGACGGTGACCGTGACCGGCTGGCTCATGCGTTCGTCTCCATGGTTTCGGTGTCCTCCTCAGAAGTGAGCGGGCGATGCTATGCCACCATTGTCCCCACGTGCTCGGTAGCGGCGGCTCATTGAGGCTGGCGAACATCCTCGGCATCCGGGTCGGGGTGAACCTCTCGTGGTTCCTCGTCCTGTTCCTCTTCATCTTCTGGTTCCAGGAGCAGTTCACGGACATCCTGGGCGACCAGCAGCTCGGCTTCTTGACCGCCGTGCTGACGTCGCTCGGCTTCTTCGGCTCGATCCTGCTCCACGAGCTCGGCCACGCCCTCGCGGCGCGCCGCGAGGGGATCGAGGTCACGGGAATCGACCTGTTCCTGTTCGGCGGCGTGATGAAGATGAGCCACGACACGGAGTCGCCCGGCCAGGAGTTCCGCGTCTCGGCCGCCGGCCCGGCGGTCACGCTGCTGCTGGCGATGCTGCTGTCGGTCGTCGGACTGGTGGCGATCGGCGGCAGCTCGTTCGTCGACGCCGCGCTGCTGCGCGGCACCGCGCCCTCGAGCGTCTTCGACCTGGTGCTCTCGTTCCTCGTCTCGATGAACGTCCTGCTGCTGGTGTTCAACCTCGTTCCGGCCTTCCCGCTCGACGGCGGCCGGATCGCGCGCTCGATCGCCTGGAAGCTGACGGGCGACCGCACGAAGGCGACGCGCTTCGCCGCCTTCCTCGGGCAGATCTTCGCCGGGTTGCTGATCCTCTACGGGCTCTACCAGCTGTTCACGTCGCGCGACGCGTTCGGCGGCCTCTGGTACGTCGCGCTGGGCTGGATGCTCGGCGGCGGCGCGCGGGCGGCGGTGGCGCAGTCGGCGTTCACGCAGCGCCTCGAGGGCGTGACGGTCGCGGACATCATGGACGCCGAGCCGGTGACGATCCCCGCCTCGATCACCGCCACCCAGGCCTGGGAGGACTACTTCCTGCGCTACCAGGGCTGGCCGTGGTTCGCGGTCGTCGAGGACGACGGGCGCTTCGCCGGCCTGGCCCATCGCGCCGCGGTCGAGCACGCGGCCTACGAACGCGAGGAGCGGCCGGTGCGCGAGCTGGCGACGCCGAGCGCCTCGGACACCCAGGTGCGGGCGGACGCCTCGCTCGAGTCGCTGCTGAGCTCGGAGCCGCTGCTGCGCCTCGGCGCGCTGATGGCGGTCGATCCCGACGGCCGGCTGCGCGGCGTGGTCACGCGCGAGCAGCTCGAGCGCGCGCTGCGGGCGCGGCTGGCGGCGACGTGAAGCTGCGGGTGTCCGAGCACGAGCTCGGGCTGAGCTGGGTCGTCGAGGAGCCGCTGCAGCGCGCGAGCCACGCGCTCGCCGCCGACGGGCGCGTCTGGTTCATCGACCCGGTGGCCGACGACGCGGTGCTCGCGCGGGCCGCCGAGCTCGGCGAGCCGGCCGGCGTGATCCGGCTGCTCGACCGCCACGGCCGCGACTGCGACAGCCTCGCCGCCTCGCTGGGCGTGCCGCTGTACTCGCTGCCGGACGCGATCCCGGACTCGCCCTTCGAGGTCGTCCGCCTGCTGCACGTCCCGGGCTGGCACGAGCAGGCGCTGTGGTGGCCGGAGCGCCGCGCGCTCGTCGTCGCCGAGGTCGTCGGCAGCTCCTCGCACTACACGCTGGGCGGTGACCGCACCGCGGGCATCCACCCGATGGTCCGGCTGCTGCCGCCGGGCTCACTGCGCCGCTACCAGCCGGAGCACCTGCTGCTCGGCCACGGCGACCCGCTGCACGGCCCGGAGGCCACGACCGCGCTTCACGAGGCCTACGCCCGCTCGCGCTCGGACCTGCCGCGCATGCTCCTCGCCGCCCCGGCGTTACTGGGCGCGGCGAAGGGGCGCTGGGGCTAGGCGTACGGCATCCGCGCCGACTTCGCCTCGACATGTGAGGCAAACTCGGCGCGCATCGTGAGCAACCGACCCGTCAATAGACTCCTGCCATATGCCCTCCCACGACGTCCTGATCATCGGCGCCGGCCTGGCCGGTCAGCGCGCCGCGCTCGCGGCGGCCCGCGAGGGCGCGACCGTGGCGATCATGTCCAAGGTCCATCCCGTCCGCTCGCATTCCAACGCGGCGGCGGGCGGCATCAACGCCGCGCTGAACCCCGACGACTCGTGGGAGTCGCACGCGTTCGACACCGTCAAGGGCTCCGACTACCTCGGCGACCAGGACGCGATCGAGATCATGTGCCGCGAGGCGCCGGACGAGGTGCTCTGGCTCGAGCACCACGGCGTCACCTTCCACCGCAACGCCGAGGGGCGCCTCGGCACCCGCGCGTTCGGCGGCGCCTCCGCGGCCCGCACGTACTACATCGCCGACATCACCGGCCAGGCGCTGCTGCACGTCCTCTACGAGCAGCT
>DATBDM010000015.1:0-20249 GCA_036269915.1 Solirubrobacteraceae bacterium
CGCCGTCCAGGCGCCCGAGCGGCTGCGCGGGATGGTCGTCGAGATGCCCGTGCTCGACAACGCGCTCCTCGGCTGCGCACTCGCCTTCACGCCGCTGATGGTGGCGCTGAGCTTCGGCGAGCAGCCGATGCGGCTCCTCTCGCGCGGCATGCGGGCGATCCCCTCGCGCGGCGTGCCGTGGGGGCTCGACATCGTGCTCGACGCGCTGCGCCAGGACCCGAAGCCCAGCGCGTCGGTCATCCAGGGGCTGTTCTTCGGCCGGACCGCTCCGCACCGCTCGGAGCGTGCGCGGATCGACGTGCCCGCGCTGGTCATCGGGCACCGCCACGACATCGTCCACCCGTTCTCGGACGCGGGGATGCTTGCCGCCGAGTTGCCCGACGCGCGGCTGCTGGAGGCCAATTCGATCCTCGAGCTGCGCGTGCGACCGCAACGGCTGACCGGCGAGATCGCCGCGTTCGTCGAGGAGTGCTGGAAGCCGCGCCCGGCCGCCAGGTCCCGGCGTCGCCGGGCGGCAGGCGCCTAGCGGACCTTCGCGAAGCGGCGCACGGCCGCCATCAGCTCGTCGAGGCGCTCGTCGGCCGCGGCCTCGTCGGGGCCGGCCACCGCATCGGCGACGCAGTGGCGCACGTGCGAGTCGAGCACCTGGACCGCGACCTGCTCGAGCGCCGTCTGGACGGCCGAGACCTGGGTGAGCACGTCGATGCAGTAGGCGTCGTCGTCGACCATCCGCTGCAGACCGCGCACCTGGCCTTCGATCCTGGCCAGCCGGTTGTGGAGCGCGCGCGTATCGGTCTGCATGTCCGCCATCATACCCCCGCCGGGTACCGGCATCCGCTACCCTGCGCCGTCGCATGGCCAGTCGGCAGGAGGAGAAGCAGCGCCGCCGCGAGGAGCGGCTCGCGCGCGAACGGGCAGAGGCGGCTGCCGCGGCGCGCCGCAAGCGCCTGCAGTGGGCGGGCGGCGGGGTCCTCGTCGTCGCACTCGTCGCCGCCGTCGTGGTGTTCGTGGCCGCGGGCGCCGGCGGCAGCTCGGGCGGCGGCGTGGGCAAGGCCACCGACATCAGCGCGGCCGCCGCGAAGGTGCGGCTGCCCCAACAGCAGACCAGCGACGTCTTCGCCGCGGCGAAGGCCGCCGGCTGCGTGCTCCAGCACCCGCCGATCGAGGGCCGTACGCACGTCACGCGCAAGCTGACCGAGAAGGACTACAAGACCAACCCGCCGACCTCGGGCAACCACAACCCGGTCTACTACCAGGACGGGATCTACAACGCGGGCGACGTCCCGAACCTCGGCATGCTCGTCCATCCGCTCGAGCACGGCCGCATCGAGCTCCAGTACGAGCCGGGGACCCCGAAGCCGGTCGTCACCCAGCTCGAGGCGCTCTTCCAGGAGTCCTCGCAGGGCTACCACATGCTGCTCTTTGAGAACACGACCGGCATGAAGTACCAGGTGGCCGCGACCGCCTGGGGCCAGCTGCTCGGCTGCCCGCAGATGAACTCGAAGGTCTTCGACGCGGTCCGCACCTTCCGCGAGCGCTACATCGACAAGGGCCCGGAGGTCGTGCCCTAGTCCGCCCGCGGCGGCTCGGTCCAGCCGCCGGTGGCGCCCTTGTAGAGCCCGTGCCCGGTGACCGCCATGCGCGCGGTGTGGGCGAGGATCCGCAGGTCGAGCCGCAGCGACGCGTGCTCGAGGTACCAGACGTCGAGCTCGATCCGCTCGGCCCACGGCAGCGTCGCGCGGCCGTTGACCTGCGCCCACCCGGTCAGGCCGGGGAGCGCGTCCAGCCGGCGGCGCTGGCGGGGCGAGTAGCGGTCGACCTGCACCTGCACGGTCGGGCGCGGGCCGACGACCGACATCTCGCCGCGGAGCACGTTGATCAGGTTGGGCACCTCGTCGAAGGAGGTCCGCCGCAGCAGCGCGCCCGCTCGGGTGATCCGGTCGTCGCCGTGGTTCACCGCCAGTCCCGCGCCCATCGTCTCGGCGCCCGTGACCATCGTGCGCAGCTTGTAGAGCTCGAACGGGACGCCGTCGCGGCCGACGCGCCGCTGGCGGTAGAGCGCGTGCCCGTGGGTCTCGAGGCGGATCACGACAGAGGCGACGGCGAGCAGCGGCGAGGCGGCGGCGAGCATTCCCCCGGCGATCAGCACGTCGAGCGCGCGCTTGCGGCGCGAGTGCAGGTAGCGCGAGCGGACGTGCGGCTGCTCGGTGGGGACGCTCATCGGGTGCCCTCGGCCGCGTCCCAGCCGGCCTCGGTGCCGTGCCGGAGGTGGTCGTAGAGCCCGAAGGCGAGCGAGGCGGTCGTGAGGACGTAGTAGCGGGCCACGAGCAGCGGGCGCGACCGTACCCGACCGCCGGCCGCGGCGGCGCCCAGCAGCGCCGCCTGGGCGAGCGCGGCGGCGACGTAGGGGCGGCCGCGGCGCAGCAGCGCGAGCGTCGCCAGCGCGGCGCCGAGGTGCAGGAAGGGCGTGACGTAGCGCAGCACGCGATGGCTGGCGACGAACAGCGCGTACAGCGGCGGGTAGCCGCGCGGGTCGAGCATCCCGCCGCGCAGGACGATCGCCCACGCGTGGCTCATCATCCGCCGCTTGCGCCGCCACTCGCCCTCGACCGTCGGGACCATCTTCTCCGTCGCGCACGCGTCCTCGACCTCGACGGCGCGCCAGCCCGCCTTGACGAGCGTGAACGGCAGCGAGAGGTCGTGGCCCATCACCGCGTCCATCTCCACGTAGGCCTCCCGGCGCACCGCGTAGATCGCCCCGTTGCCCGCCGTGACCGAGGCGAGCGCCGACTCGCGGGCGCGCTGGAACATGTCCCAGCGCCAGTACAGCCCCTCCTGGTTGGTGCCCGCGTCGCTGACGAACTGCACGCGGCCGCAGGCGTAGCCGACCGCCGGGTCGGAGAACGCCGCGACGAGGCGGGCGAGGGCGTCGGGCGCCCAGGTCGCATTGGCGTCCGAGAAGGCCAGCACCTCGCCCGTGGCGGCGCGCACGGCCGCGTCCTGCGTACGGACCTTGCCGCGACGCGGCAGCTCGAGGACGAGGTCGGCGCCCGCGGCGCGCGCCCGCTCCGCCGTGCGGTCGGCGCCCGGGCCGGCGCCGCCGTCGACGGCCACGATCACCTCGAGCCCCTCGCGGGGCCAGTCGAGGGTGAGCAGGTTCGCGACGCGGGCCGCGATCACCGCCTCCTCGCGGAACGCCGCGACGATCACCGACACGCGCGGGTGCGACGCTGCGTCGGGCGCCGGGGGCGTCCAGGTCTCGAGCAGGCCGGAACGGCGCAGCGCGGCGAGCAGAAGCCCGTATCCGACCTGTGCGTAGGCCAGCAGGATCCCGGCGGTCCAGAAGAGGATGCGCACGGGGCGCCATCCTGGCAGGCCGGGCCGGGACTCGGCGCGCGAGGCGGTGGGGCAGTATGGGCCGTCATGGCCGTCGAGCTCTCCTATTGCGTCGTCAACACCGGACGGCGGCAGCTGCTGCACTACTGCCTGGACGCGATCGCCCGCGAGCGCGCGACGGTGGCCTTCGAGACCGAGGTGCTCGTCCTCGACAACGGCTCGGACGACGGGTCGGCGGAGGCGGCGCGCACGCATCACGTGACCTCCGAGGTGATCGCGCTCGACCGCGCGCAGCCGCTCGGCGCCAACGTCGCGGCGCTGCTCGCGCATGCGCGCGGGCGCTACTGCCTGCTGCTCGACGAGGACTCCGAGCTCGAGCCGGGCGCGACCGCGGCGCTGCACGACGAGCTCGATCGGCTGCCGCGCGCGGGCGCCGCCTGCGCGACGCTGGTCGACGCCGACGGCACGCCGCGGGATTCGGCGTGGCGCCTGGGCGCGAGCGTGCGCGGCGGCCGCGGCGGAGTGCGGCGCGTGAGCTGGGCGCGCACCGCGGCGATGCTGGTGCGCCGCGACGCCGCGGCGCGGGCCGGATCGTTCGACCCCGCGCTGGACGGCCGGGGCGCGGAGCGCGACTTCTGCCGGCGCATGCGACGCGCCGGATACCGGCTGCTGCTCGTCCCCGACGCTCGTGCCGTGGTCCACGACCACGAGTTCCTAGACTCGGAACGGTGAGCGACCCCGGCGGCGGATACGGCTGGCGGGCCGGGCCCTACATGCCCCGGCGCCGCGGCGGCGTGCTCGGCCTCGCGCAGCGCGCCGAGCGGGCCGTGCCGGGCGACGAGCCGCCGATCGGGGTGATGCTGCTCCCGCAGCCGCTGGAGGCGTTCTGGCTGCGCGAGCGCGCCGAGGACCTGCTGACCGCCCCGAGCGTCTTCGCCGCCGATCCGGCCCGGATCTCCTATCGCGCGTTCGGGCGCCTGCCCGACACGGTGATGACCGGCATCGCGGCCGGTCAGGCGCGCCGCATGCGCTTTCCCGGCGTCCCGCGCGCGGTGCTCGTCTTCCACCCGCTCCAGTATCCGCTGGCGCGCTCGCTGATCTCCGACAACCCGGACGCCCAGCTCTGGTACGCGCACTGGTCGCCCGAGGACGATGCGGAGCATCCACCGCGCGTGCAGCGGCGCATCGCCGACTTCCACACGATGGCCGAGCTGCGCGCGGACTGGCGCTTCGACGCAAGCCCTCAGCCGGAGGGCGTCAGCGCGCGGGAGTGCAACCGCGAGCTGTGGGAGCGGCTCGAGGGCCTGGGCGTGGAGAGCGGGCGGCTCGGCTCCGAGCGCGCCGACGTCATGGGCGCTTGGCGCGCCGGTGGCGCGTCTTCGCCTTCTTCTTGACCTTCGGCGCCGGCGCCGCCAGCTCGGTCAGGTCGTGCGGGCTCGGCGTCGCGCCCAGCAGGACGTCGATCGCGTTCCAGGTCAGCTGCGCCACGTCGGTGTCGGTCGTGGTGCGCGCGGCCCAGCCGGGCAGGCCGATCCGGATGACCGTGCCCTTGCCGAGCGTCGACTGCGTCAGCGCGGGGTGCGGCTCGTCCTGGATGCCGGCCGTGATGCCGGGCACCGCGCCGACGCCCGTGTCCAGCCGCGCGCCGCTCTGCGAGTCCGGCGGATCGGACTCCTCGGCGGTGGCGAAGCCGGTCAGCGTGCCGTCCCAGAAGGCGAGCAGGGGCGCCGTGGCGGTTCCGGCGATCGGCTGCAGGGTCGTGCCCGCCGGCAGCGTGCGCAGCGGCCGCAGGCGTGCGTCGAGCGGATCGCGGTCGACGGCCTGTGTCGGGCGGCTGAGCTGCCCCGAGTCGCCGTGGGCACGGGTCAGCACGGTCACGCCGCGGCGCAGCGAGCCCGTGGCGATCGTCGCCAGCCGGCCGCCATCCTCGACGTAGCGGCGCAGCCGCTTGCCATAGGCGACGGTGATCCAGCGCTCGGGTCCCGCGAGCAGCACGGCGGGCCGGTCCGTCGCGCGCGGCCCGTTGCCGAGCGCGAGCGCGAGGTCGCTGGTGAGGTCGTAGCGGATCTTCGCGCGGTCGAGGAAGGTCAGCAGCGGGGCCTCCTCGGTCCGCAGGTCCGCCGGCAGCTCGGGCAGCACGCGCGGCCACTGCGCGGGACCGCCGGCGTCGAGCGTGTCGGGCTGGCCATCGCCGTTGTCGTCGACCTCGGCGCTGCCCTCCCAGCTCAGGGACGGGACGACGACGAGCAGCCGCGCCCGCTTCTGGGACTGCACGAGGATCGGCACGCGTGTGCGCTGACGGCCGGCGCGCAGGGTCAGCACGAACAGGCCGGAGGGGCCCGACGGGGCGGTGAAGCGCAGCGGGGTGCCGGTGCCGTGGCCGGAGAGCACCGTCCCCCGCACGCCGGCGCGACGCAGGCGCCAGCGGTAGGGCCGCCTGCGGCTGTCGACGTCGATCGAGACGCGCGAGCCCGCGGTGACCGGCCCGACGGGCGGCTGGGCGCCGATGCCGCGCACGGTCACGCCGGGGTGGCCGGGGATCGGCTGGCGGGTCGGGACCTGGGCGGGGACGCGGCCGATGTTCCCCGCGCCGTCGCGGCGGACGAGCTGCGCGAGGTACGTGCCCGCATGCGCCGGGCCGCCGTCGAGGTCGCCGTCCCAGGTCCAGCTCTGCCGGTCGGCGGCGATGCTCGTGGTGAGGACGACGCGCGGGTGGGCGAGGTCGGTCCGCAGCAGGTTCAGCCTCGTCGGGCGCGAGCGCCCGCGGTGGCCGAGCGTGAACGTGACCGACCCGCCGGGCGCGACGATCCGACTCGGCCCGACCGCCTTGACGTACGGGCGCGGCGCGACGGTGTCGACGCGTACGTCGCGCGGCACGGTGACCGTGCGACCGGTGCGCCCGAGCGTGACGCGCACGTGGTAGACGCCGTCCGGGACGGTCTGGCCCGAGTCGTCGCGGCCGTTCCAGCGCACGTGCACCGGGACGTTGGGCCGGGCGGGGACGTGGTCCGCGAGCCGGCGCACCGTGCCGCCCCCGTCGTCGACGATCTCGACGGTGAGGCGGTCGGAATGGCGCACGACGACGCTGAAGCGCTTGATGTCGTGACGGTGGTCGCCGTTGGGCGAGAACGGGGCGCGCGCGTTGCGCAGTTCGACGACGGGCGCCGCGCCCTTCAGGCGCTGGGCGACGAAGAAGGCCGCGAAGGTGGCCGCGACGAGCGCGACGAAGGCAGCCAGCGCGGCGCGCGACACGCGGCCGCCTACGGCGACTGGTCGGCGCCGACGATCACCACGACGTCCGCCTGCACGGGCTTTGCGAACGAGTTGTTCGCGAGCGACTGCGTGTCGGTATCGAGCGGGGTGACCGAGCTGATCGAGAGCGCCTTGGCCACGTCCATCGCCTGGCGGCGCTCGCCCGAGGCGTAGGTCACCGTCGACTGCTGCTCCGCCTGGTTGGTGCTGTTCGTCGTCTGGACGTCCTTGTAGCCGAGCTGCTCGAGCTTGGTCTTCTCGCCGGCGGCGAGGCCGTTGACCGTCGTGCCGTTGAGGACGACGACGGTGGCGGCCGCGCGGCTCGCGGCCGAGGACGCGGGACGCGACGAGGACGCGGCCGGCGTGCCGCCGCCGGACTTGGCCGTGGGCGACGGA
Source organism: Solirubrobacteraceae bacterium (assembly GCA_036269915.1). Taxonomy (GTDB): domain Bacteria; phylum Actinomycetota; class Thermoleophilia; order Solirubrobacterales; family Solirubrobacteraceae; genus DATBDM01. Next base: position 6,985 of record DATBDM010000015.1, read on the forward strand.
GTGGCGGCGTTCTGCGACGCCGGCTGGTTGCCGCCGGAGCCGCCGCCGATCACGCCCGTGGCGAAGAGCGCGGCGACCGCGACGACGATCAGGCCCGCGAGCGCGCCGAGGAGCACGCCGCGCGAGGGCGTGTGGCCGCCGCGGCTTCGCGACGGGGCGGGCTGGACCTTGGCGGGCGGGCGGCGGCGAGGCGGCGGCGTCTGGCGCCGCTGGCCGGGCGTGGCGCTGCGCTGCGGCTGGCGGAGCGGCTGCGCCGGGCGGCGCTGCTGGGCGCCCTGGCGCGGCGTCGCGCGCGGGATCGCCTCGGCGACGGCGGACTCGCCGGTCTCCTGGTCGCCGTGGCCGTTGGTCTCCGCGGGCGGCGGGGTCGCCTGCGCGGGCTCGGCAGGCTCGGCGGGGGCCTCGGTGCCCTCGAGTTCGGCCGAGGCGGCGGTGGCGGCGACCGGGGCCGCGGCCGGCTCGGCGGCGGGCTGGGACGTGGGCTCGGGCTCGACCTCGGGCTCGGCGGCCTGCGCCGCCTCCTCCTGCTTGGCGGGCGCGGCGACCGCGCTGACGGCGGCGGCGACGGCCGCGGCGGCCGTCGCCGGGCGCGGGCCCATCGGGACGGCGGCGGGGCCGGGCTTGCGGCCGTTGGCGGGACGCGGGACCGCTGCGGGCCCGGGCGCCTCGGCGCCGGCCTCGGCGGCGACCGCGGCGCCGGCGGCCGCGAGGGTGACGGGCTCGGCGACGGGGCGACGGACGGGAACGGGCGCGCGCCGCTGCTCGTCCGCCTGGGCGCTCACGCGCTGCTCGAGATCGCGATCGCGCTCGGGTGCACGGCCGGCCCAATCACGCAGGCGGCGGACCTCCCGCGCTTGCGAGAAGTAGAGGACTGAGAGCAGAGCAAGGCCGATGAACGACGCGATGCCGATGTAGGCGCCGTACTTCTCGACCTCGCCCTGAAGCGAGAACGCGAGGACGAAGGGCATGGACTGCGGCGGAGATGTTACGAAGTCGTGCGGCGGTCGGGTTCGACCGCCACCTCCGGGAGGGTCGAAGTGAGCAGATCGACGCCTGCGCGCAGACCCGCGAGCTGGGCGACCTCGGCCGCCAGCGTGGCCGCGTCGCCGGCGTCGACCAGCCCCTCGATGCGCTCGAAGGTGCGTTCCACCCAGATCGGATCGGCGGCGTCGCGGACGGCGCGCAGGATCTTCGCGGCGGCCGTCGCCTCCGGCTGCTCGTAGGCGTTGAACAGGTCCTCGTGCAGCTTCTCGCCCTGGCGCGGGCCGATGACCTCGATCGCGATGTCCTTGCCGGGCTCGAGCCCGGAGAAGCGGATCATGTCCTCGGCGAGGTCCATGATCCGCACTGGCTCGCCCATCTCGAGCACGTAGACGTCGCCGCCGCGGGCGAGCGATCCGGCGCGGATCACGAGCTGCACCGCCTCCGGGATCGTCATGAAGAAGCGGGTCATGTTCTCGTGAGTGACCGTGATCGGGCCGCCGTTCGCGATCTGACGGCGGAAGATCGGGACGACCGAGCCCGAGGAGCCGAGCACGTTGCCGAACCGCACCGAGGCGTACGCGGTCTGCGGGTGGTGCGAGCCGGCCGCCTCGACCGCCCATTCGGCGAGTGCCTTCGACGCGCCCATCACGGTCGCGGGCTCGACGGCCTTGTCGGTCGACACGAGCACGAACGTCTCGGTCTGTGCCTCGCCGGCGACGCGCGCCATCGTGCGGGTGGCGATCGCGTTGTTGCGGATCGCCTCGACCGGGTTGGCCTCCATCAGGCCGACGTGCTTGTAAGCGGCCGCGTGGAAGACGACGTCGGGCCGGTACGCGGCGAACACCTCGCGGATCCGCTCCTCCTCCTTGCAGTCGGCGAGCACCGGCACCGCCTCGAGCACGTGGCGGTCGTCGACGAGCTCGCGCTGGATCTCGAAGAGGTTGTCCTCGGCGTGGTCGACCAGCACGAGCGTCGCGGGCCCGACGCGCGCGATCTGGCGGCACAGCTCGGAGCCGATCGACCCGCCGGCGCCGGTGACCAGCACGCGGCGGCCGGAGAGGTAGGAGCCGACCCGCTCGATCTCCATGCGCACCGGCTCGCGGCCGAGGACGTCCTCGACGCGCACCTCGCGGACCTGGCGCATCAGCCGGCCGCCGTTCTGCAGCAACTCGAAGACGGTCGGCATCGTGCGGACCGGGACGCCGCGGGTGCGGCAGGCGCTGACCACGCGGGCGCGCATCGTGCCCGGCGCGGACGGGACGGCGATCAGGACCTCGTCGGGCTCGACGTCGTCGAGCACGCGGCCGAGCTCGGAGGTGCTGCCGAGGACCTCGATCCCGCGGTCGATGCGCGCGCCCTGCTTGCGCGGGTCGTCGTCGACGAAGCCGACGGGGCGCAGGTGCAGCTCGGGGTTGCGCATGATCTCGCGCAGCAGCAGGCGGCCGCCGTCGCCGGCGCCGACGATCAGCACGCGGCGGGCGTCGCGCGGCGCGCGGTAGGCCTTGAACGGACGCTCGTAGATCGCCCGTATGCCGATGCGCGTGAGCACGCAGAAGAACAGCGAGAGCAGCCCCCAGAGGGCCAGCACGCCGGACGGCACGGTCACGGCGGCGAAGCCCGACGGCGTGAAGATCAGCTTCGGGTGCACGACGGCGACGTAGCCGGCGAGCAGCAGCACCGAGACGAGCACCGCCGGCAGCAGCTGCATGTAGTCGCGCCCGGACGCGTAGCGGAGCCAGTGCCGGTAGAGCCCGAACAGCGCGAACACGACGACCGTGCCCACGACCGCGAAGACGATCGTGCGGGCGAACAGGTCCGTGTACTTCTCGGGCACGCCGCCGTCGAACCTCAGCCGGTAGGCGAGGTAGTAGGCGAGCGCGACCAGCCCCGCGTCCAGCAGCACCTGCGGGATCGCATGGCGGTGGACGGGCAAGGCCGCGGAGCGGATCCGGCGGCGCATCCGCGGGATTCTAGGGGTCGCGTCCAGCGGCAGGCGCGTACCGGGCGATCGAATTGTGGTGCACCGGGCGCCCGCGTTGTCCGACCTTGCACGGCGCGATCGACCTCACCGCGGCACGCGCGCCGACTTCGCCTCCACCTTCGAGGCAAACTCGGCGCGGATCCCGCCCGCCGGACCCTCAGCCCGGCAGGCCGCCGACCGGCGCGAGCAGCATGTCGGCCAGGATCGCCGGGTCGCGGCGGACGCGCTCGCCGGCCGCGACGCCGCCGCGGTCGTCGCGACGGGTGAGCACCACGTCCTCCGCGCGCTCGAGGCGCCGCAGGCGGCCCTCGGCGATCAGGCGCTCGTCGACGGCGCCGAGACGCCCCTCGAACGTGGTCCAGACCGGGGTGCCGAGCGCGACCGCCTCGCGGTTCATCGTGCCGCCCGCGGAGATGACGAGATCGGCGAAGGCGATCAGCGACTGCGCGTCGATCGCCTGCTCGGGGACGACGAAGCCGCCCGCGCGGGCCAGCTCGGCGCGCTGCTCGGGCGTGCGCGGCAGCACGACCGCCTGCGTCCCGCGCAGGCGCTCGAGCACCGCGCTGAACAGCGGGTTCTCGAAGCGGTGGTAGAGCGAGACCGCCGGCGGCGTCCGCACGACCGCGATCGGCTGCTCCGGGTCGAGCCCGAGCTCGTCGAGCACCGCGCGACCGGGCTCGAAGTCCGCGAGGTAGTACTCCTCCTTGAGGCCGGCGTAGCGCTGCAGCTTCGCGGCCGTGGCGCCGTAGGGCGCGAGCCGCTCGGGCGGGATCGCGTCGGGCACGACGATCGCCTTGCAGAGCCGGCAGTTGACGGTGTGCTGGACGCGCGCCCACTCGTAGTCGAACGCGGTGCTCGCGGGGATCCCCAACAGCCGCGCCGCGACCGTGACGTCGTTGGAGCCGTGTCCGAGGGCGACGTCGATCCGCTTGCCGCGCGCCCAGCGCGCCAGCGCCGCGGAGCGCGAGAGGAGCCCGACGCCCTTGGCGGCGAGCCGGCCGCCGCGATGGTGGCCGATCGCCTCGTGCTCGATCCCGAAGCGCTCGAGCAGCCCGATCGTCTGGGCGAAGTCGCGCGCGGTCACGCGCACCTCGGCCCCGCGCTCCTCGAGCGCCCGGATGATCGGGCGCATGACGAGCACGTGGGGCGAGTTCGTCAGGTCAATCCAGACGCGCATCGCGCACCGCGGCGACGACCTCGTCGGCCTGCTCGCGCGTCAGCACCGGGCTCATCGGGATCGCCAGGTGCGTGCGGGCGAGGACCTCCGTGCCGGGCAGCGGGACGCGCGGCGGGTACGGCACCATCGCCGGCTGGGCGTGCGCCGGGCGACGGTAGTACGCCTTCTGGCCGATCCCGGCCGCCTTCAGGGCGGCGGCGAGGTGGTCCGCCCGCTCGTGGCGGATCACGTACAGGTGCCAGGCGGGGTCGGCGCCCGCGACGGGGACGGGCAGCTGGGCGTGCTCGCCGAGCCCCGCGGCCGCGTAGTGCGCGGCGGCAGCGCGGCGGCCGTCGCACCACGCGTCCAGCGACGGCAGCTGCACGCGCAGGATCGCCGCCTGCATCTCGTCCAGGCGCGAGTTGTGGCCGACGAGCTCGAAGGTCTGCTTGTCGCGCGAGCCGTGGAAGCGCAGCATCCGGACGCGCTCGGCGATCGCGTCGTCGCCGGTGGTGACCGCGCCGCCGTCGCCGAAGGCGCCGAGGTTCTTCGACGGGAAGAACGAGAACGTCGCCACCGTCGCCGTCGATCCGGCGCGGCGGCCCTGGTACGTCGAGCCGGCGGCCTGCGCGGCGTCCTCCACCACGGGCACGCCGAGCGCCATGATCTCGTCGAGCGGCGCGACGTTGCCGAACAGGTCGACGACGATCACGGCCTTGGTCTCCGGCGTGAGCGCCGCCCGCACGGTCTCGGCCGTGACGCACATCGTCACCGGATCGACGTCGCAGAACACCGGCGTCGCGCCCGTCGGCCCGATCGCCTCCGCGGAGGCGTAGAAGGTGAAGGAGGGGACGACGACCTCATCGCCCGGGCCGACGCCGAGCGCGCGCAGGGCGAGCGTCAGCGCGTCGGTGCCGTTGGCGACGCCGATCGCATGGGCCACGCCGAGGTAGGCGGCGAACTCCGACTCGAAGGCGCCGACCTCGGGCCCGAGGATGAAGCGCCCGTCGTCCATGACGGCGAGCACGCCGGCGTCGAGGTCCTCGCGCAGCGGCGCGAGCGGGGTCTTGGTGTCGAAGAGGGGGACGGCCATCGGCGGACAGGCTACTTACCGCAAGTTCTGGCGAGTCGCTGCGTTCGCAGCCTCCAGACCCGAGAACACGGAGGAGACATGCGCAAGCCCCTGGTCGCCCTCGCAGCGGCCATCTGCCTCACGTTCGCCGCCGCGGGCACCGCCTCGGCTGCCCCCACCTGGGCACCGGCGAGCACGGCCCCGATTCACCCGGGCGTGCAGACCGACACCCAGGGTGCCCAGTGCACCGCGAACTTCGTCTACTACGACGCGTCGAACGTCTACATCGGCCAGGCCGCGCACTGCGCGGGCACCGGCGGCAACACGGAGACCGACGGCTGCACCGCCGGCACGCTGCCCGTCGGCACGCCGGTCACGGTCGACGGCGCCTCCAAGCCCGGCACGCTCGCGTACTCCTCGTGGGCGACGATGCAGGCCAACGGCGAGAGCGACGCGAACACCTGCGCCTACAACGACATCTCGCTGATCAGGCTCGACCCCGCCGACGCGGCCGAGACCAATCCGACCGTTCCCTTCTGGGGCGGCCCGACCGGGCTGACCGACACGACGGCGCTGGGCGACACGGTGCTCAGCTACGGCAACTCGTCGCTGCGCGCCGGCGTCACGGCGCTCTCGCCCAAGCAGGGCACGAGCCTCGGCCAGACCGGCGGCGGCTGGACGCACGAGGTCTACACCGTAAGCCCGGGCATCCCCGGCGATTCCGGCTCGGGCTTCATGGCCGCCGACGGCAAGGCGTTCGGCGTGCTCTCGACGCTGCAGCTGGCGCCGAAGCCCGCTGCCAACGGCGTCTCGGACCTCTCGCGCATGCTCAGCTACATGCGCACGCACGGCGGTCCCGACGTGACGCTCGCGAACGGCACCGAGGCATTCTCGGGGCCGCTGCTCTAACGCCGGCCAACGTGGGGGGCCGCTAGCCTGCGGCCCCCCATGTACGTCGTCCTGGCCTCGATCACCGACCCGCTCGTCCGCTTCGCGACGGACGTGATCGACGCCCTCGGGCTGCCCGGCATCTTCGCCCTGATGGTGGCCGAGAGCGCGTGCATCCCGATCCCGTCCGAGGCGACGATGCTGTTCGCCGGCTTCAACGTCTCCGACAGCCAGTGGTCGATGGCCGAGGTCACCACCGCGGGCGTCGCCGGCAACCTGATCGGGTCCTGGATCGCCTACGCCGTCGGCTACTTCGGCCGCGTCGACATCCTCGAGCGCCACGGCTCGAAGCTGCACATCAAGCCGTCGCACCTGCAGACCGCCGACCGCTGGTTCGAGCGCTACGGCTCGGTCACCGTGTTCGTCTGCCGGCTGCTGCCCGTCGTGCGCACGTTCATCTCGCTGCCCGCCGGCGTCGCGCGGATGCCGTTCTGGCGCTTCACGGCGCTGACCGTCCTCGGCTGCCTCCCCTGGGTCTGGCTGCTCGCCTACGTCGGCATGCAGGCGGGCGACAACTGGGACCAGTGGAAGGACAACCTGCACTACGTGGACTACGCCGTGGTCGCGGCCATCGCGCTCGGGCTCGCCTGGCTGCTCGTGCGGCGCTCCCGCCGCACCGATGCGACCGCCTGAGCCGCACCTCGGCGAGACCGTCGCGCTCGGCCTGCTCCAAGGCCCGGCGGAGCTGCTTCCGATCTCCTCCTCGGCGCACGTGGAGCTGCTCCCGTGGCTGCTGGGCTGGCGCCACGCGGAGCTGCCGGGCGACGCGCGCAAGGAGGTCGAGGTCGCGCTGCACGCAGGGACCGCCATGGCCCTGGTGGCCTCGGGCGAGGGCCGCACCCGCCATTGGCTCGGCGTGCTGGCCCTCGGCCCGCCCGCGGTGGCGGCGACGGCACTCGAGCGCGCGATCGAGCGACGCCTCGGCGGCCCGGGCTCGGTCGCCTTCGGGCTCGCGGCCGGCGCCGTGGCGATGGCCGTCGCCGACGCGCGCGGCCCGCGCGGGCGCCGGCCCGCCGACGCGACGCCGCGCGACGCGCTGTGGCTCGGCTTCGCCCAGGCGCTCGCGCTGATCCCCGGGGTCTCGCGCAGCGGTATGACGCGTGCCGCCGCACGGACGCTCGGCTTCGACCGGGCGAGCGCCGCGGCGCTCTCGCGCGAGGTCGCGCTGCCCGTCCTGGCCGGCGCGGCGGTGCTCAAGGGCGTCCGGCTCGCCCAGCGCCGGCCGGGCGGCGCGACGCTGCGCGCGCTGGCGGCGGGGACGGGCGCCGCCGCCGCGTCGACCGCGCTCGCCCTGCGCGCCGAGCGCGCGCTGACGGGGCGGATGCCCTACGCGGTCTGGGCCGCCTACCGGCTCGCGCTGGCCGCCGCCATCTGGCGCGTGCGGCAGAATCGCTCGCGATGAGCGACGCCTACGCCTCCTCCGGGGTCGACACGCACGAGTCCGATCGCGCGGTGGCCGCTCTCGTGGACGTGCTGCGCGCCGTCGAGCCGGGCCGCCCCTCGCGCTCGCGCCTGGGCTCGGGCCACTACGCCGCCGTGCTCGAGGTGGCGCCCAACCTCGGCATCGCCGTCGGCACCGACGGCGTCGGCTCCAAGCTCGTGGTCGCCGAGCGCGCGGGCCGGCTCGGGACGGTCGGGATCGACTGCGTGGCGATGAACGTCAACGACGTGGTCTGCGTCGGGGCGGAGCCGATCGCGCTGCTCGACTACATCGCCGTGCAGCAGGCCGACCCGGAGATGCTCGCGCAGATCGGCCGGGGCCTGCGCGCCGGCGCCGAGGCGGCGGGCGTCGAGATCCCGGGCGGCGAGGTCGCCGTGCTGCCCGAGCTGATCCAGGGCCACCCCTCTCCCGGCGGCTTCGACCTCACCGCCGCGTGCTTCGGGACGGTCGCGCTCGACGCCATGATCACCGGCGCGGCCTGCGTGCCGGGCGACGCGCTGATCGGCCTGCCCTCGTCCGGCCTGCACTCCAACGGCTACTCGCTCGCGCGGCGCGCGCTCGAGCCGCTGGGTCTCGACGCCCGCCCGGACGCGCTCGGCGGCGCGAGCGTGGCCGACGCCCTGCTCGAGCCGACGGTCATCTACGTCCGCGCGGTGCTGGCGCTGATCCGCTCGCCGCGGGTCGACGTCCATGGCCTCGCGCACATCACCGGCGGCGGGCTGCTGAACCTGTTGCGGCTCAACGACGACGTCGGCTTCGCGATCGAGGATCCGCTTCCGGTGCCGCCGGTCTTCGGCCTCGTCCAGGAGCTCGAGTCGGTCTCCGAGGCAGAGATGTGGGAGGTCTTCAACATGGGCTGCGGCTTCTGCGTCGTCTGCCCGGCCGAGCACGTCGATGCCGCAGTGGAGATCCTCGCCGCCGAGCATCCGGGCACGCGCCGGATCGGCACGGTCACCGACCATGCCGGCCGCGCCGAGGTGCCGGGCCGCGGCGTCGCGCTGAGCGGCTAGCCCTCGTCCTCGTCGCCGTCGGCCGACTCGGCATCGTCGGCGCTCGGCGTGAGGCTTTCGTGCTTCGTGCGCTCCCAGTCCTCGCGCGCGTCCTGGATCTCGCCCTCGAGGCGCTCGGACTTGTGCTCCATGTCGTCGAGCTCGCGCTCGACGTCGTCGGCCTGCCGCTCGTAGTCGCTCATCGCCCTCCGGGGTACCCGGTGGGCGAGCGGGTCAGCCGTCGTCCTCGGCGTGGGCGCGCTCGTCGAGCTTCTCGCGCAGGTAGGCCGCCTTGTCGGCGCGCCGCTCGTGCGCGCGCTCCTCCGCGCGCAGGTCCGCCTCACGGGCCTGCTCGCGCTCGATCGCCTCGCGCTGCACCTGCTCGGTGCTCAGCTCTTCGGTCTTGGGATCCGGCACGCGGTCAAGCGTACGCCGCGACCTGCGTCCCCGCCACCGTGGCCGCGTCGTAGAACGCGGCGCGGATCGCGCCGGTGGCGGCGAGGGCCGCTGCCGGCTGGACGAGCTCGGGCAGCCCGCGGCCGCCGCGCAGCAGCGTGTCGTAGCGACTCGCCACGACCTCGTACGTGTACGCGTGCTCCCAGTGCTCGCGGCCCGCGGCCGCGAGTGACGCACGGTGCTCGGGGTGCGCGAGCAGGAAGTCGATCGCGTCGCCGAAGTGGCGGACGGGGAGGATCAGGCCACCGGCATGGTCGTGCACGGCGCTGCACCCGGGCGTGGCGATCCACGGCAGGCCGGCGCTCATCGCCTCGAGCACGGTGATCGGCGCTCCCTCCGAGATCGAGGGGTGCACGAGCAGGTCGGCCTCGCGCATGCCCGCGCTGACGAGCTCTCCGGGCAGCCCGCCGGTCACGATCACGCGCGGGTCGGCGGCGGCGCGGCGGATGATCTCGCGCGCGAGCTCGTCGTTGCCCGGCGCGGGGCCGCCGACCATGGCCAGGCGGAAGTCGCCCGGGTGGTGCTCGAGCGCCTCGAGCAGGCCGAGGTGGTTCTTCTGGGTCCAGAAGTTCGAGACCTGCAGCAGCAGCGGGACGTCGGCGTCGAGCCCCAGCCGCGCGCGCAGCGATCCCAGCGGCGGGATCTCCTCGCTCGCGTTGGGGACGTACTCGGCGTCGAGGTCGAGGTCGGCGTGCAGGCGCGCGTCGCGACCGCCATGGGAGGAGTGCACCGGCGCATGGATGCCCTCGAGCAGCTCGCGCCAGCCGCGCAGGTTCTCGACGTTCTCGCGCACGAAGCCCTCGTTGTGGGGCATCACGCAGGGGACGGCGACGACGCGCGGGCCGCTCGAGCCGAGCCGCATGGCGGCGGGCACGGGCCAGGAATGGGGGTCCGAGAAGGCGAGCACGGCGTCGTAGCCGCGGCGGGCGACGAGCGCGGCGAGCTCCTCGCGCGGGCGCTCGCGGACCTCGTGGATGCGCATGCCGCGGTGGCGGGAGCCGGTCCGCTCGGGCAGCGCGCGGCAGGCGATCTCGACGCTCCAGCCGAGCTTGCCCAGCGCGACGCCGACGCCCTCGGCGAGCCGCTCGGAGCCGCCGACGCTCGGGTGGAAGTAGTCGACGCAGACCAGCACGCGGCCGCGCTCGGCGACCGCGGGCGTCGGCGCGGCCGCGGCAGAGGCGACGCGTGCGACGGCGGTGGCCAGCAGCTCCTCGTGGCGGGCGTCGAGCGGCTCGATCGCCTGCGCCTCGCGCAGCGCGGCGAGCGCCTGCGGCCAGTGCGCGCGCTCCGCCTCGGCGGCGCCGAGCGCGCGGCGCACGCCGGCGTCGGCGGGCGCGGCGGCGGCCGCGCGGCGCAGGAAGTGGGCGGCCTGGACGTGGTCGTCGTCGCCGGTGGCGGCGGTGGCGAGGACCTCGAGCGCCGCGGCGTTGTCGCCGTCGAGCGCGAGTGTCTCGCCGGCGATCCGGCGCGCGGTGTCGGCGTCGCCCAGCGACAGGGCGATGACGGCGAGGTCGGCGCGCGCGGCGACGGCGTCCGCCGGGTCGGCGGCCGTCTCCGCGAGATCCATCAGGACCTCGATCGCGGCGCCGGGATCGCCGCCCTCGAAGCGGGCCTCGGCCCAGGCGAGGCGCTCGGAGTCGCCGGTGGGCAGCGGCGGAGCCGGCGGCGGCGGGACCTCGCCGCGGGCGGAGATCAGCGCCGCGACCGCCGCGTCGAGGCCGAGCTCGTAGACGGGCTCGAGCGGATCGGCGCCGCGCGCGTTGGCCCAGCGGCGGACGGCGGTGTCGAGATCGCCGGCGGCCTCGGCCGCACGCGCCGCGGCGACGCGGGCGGCCGCCTCGGCGCGATCGGCGTCCGTGACGGCGATCTCGTCCCCGCGCAGCGTCTTCGCGCGCTCGGCGACCCAGCTCACCGTCGAGAGGTAGGTGCCGAAGGCGCGGTAGCAGTCGACCGGATCGACCTCGTCGAGCCAGTCCCGGCGCAGCAGGTGGCGGCGAAAGACGTTGTCGCGGCGCACGAGCTCGGCGCGGCGGTCCGATGCGGCGCCGCCGAGCATGTTGTCGCCGTGGATCCGGTAGCGCGTGAGCGGCGCGTCGACCCAGGCGAGCTCGGCCACGCGGCCGATCTGGACGGCCAGCCACCAGTCCTGGTAGATCGCCTCCTCGGCGACGGGCAGCACGTGGTCGGCCAGCGAAGCGCGGAACATGATCGTCGGCGCGGGCACGAAGTTGCGCCGCAGCAGCTCGCCGAGCGGCGCGGTGACGTCGATCTCGTAGCCGTAGTAGGCGAAGAAGCTCGGGTGCAGCCGATGGCCGCGCCCGTCGACGAGCTCCTTGTCGGTGAACGCGAGGCCGACCTCGGGACGCTCGAACAGCGGCACCTGGCGGCGCAGCTTGTCTGGACGCCACGCGTCGTCGGCGTCGAGCAGGGCGATCAGCTCGCCGCGTGCCTCGCGGATGCCTCGCGTGGTGGCGGCGGTCAGGCCGGCGTTGTCCTGGCGCACGACGCGGATCGCGTCGCCGAAGGAGGCGAGCACCTCCGGCGTGCGATCGGTCGAGCCGTCGTCGATCACCACGACCTCGAAGCGGTCGCACGGGTAGTCCTGCGCGAGTGCGCTCTCGACCGCCTCGGCGACGTAGGCCTCGTAGTTGTGCGCGCAGATGACGCAGGAGACGAACGGTTCCATTCCTCAGCCCAGCCTCACGTAGCTCGTGGCGCCGCCGCCGTCGGGCCCGTACGTGCGACGGGAGACGCGGTCGGAGGAGTTGCCTTCGATGGTGTGGATCGAGCCGCCGGCGTCGACGGACTCGACGATGCCGACGTGCCGGCTGCCCCAGACGATCAGGTCGCCCGGCTGGGGCTTCGAGCCGGCAGGGAGCGAGCGGCCCGTGCGCTGCGCCCAGGCCGCGACGTCGGCGACGGCGCCGAAGCCCTGGCCCTGCTCGCCGAGTGGCGCACCGGCCTGGCGCGCGGCCCACGAGACGAAGTACGCGCACCAGGGGCCGACGCCGGAGCCGGCGGTGGCGTTGCGGTAGGTCGCGATCCGCGCGGAGTCGTTGGAGCCGGGCGGCTGCTCGGCCTGGCCGACCTCGCGCTCGGCGAACGCCAGCGCAGCGCGGCCGGCGTTCGTGCCGCCGGCGCCCGCGGGGGCGGCGGCGCCGGCCGTCGCGCTCGCGCCGGTGACGTCGAGCCCGGCGGCCTGCAGTGCGGAGGTGAAGCTGCGCTGCGAGGACGCCGTGTCGGTGGCTCCCATCGCCGCCGAGCTCGAGGCGACGGCGGGCGTCGCGGTCGCGGTCGCGCCGGAGCCTCCCTGGGAGAGCGCCAGCATCGACTGCAGCTGGGTGATGCGCTGGAGGGTGGCCTCGATGCTCATGCGACGGCGGGCGTACGCTCCCCGGCGACCTCGCGCAGCACGGCGGCCCAGCTCGCCGCGGCCACCTGGGCGCAGCGGTGCTCGCGCACGTGCGCGTGGGCCGCGGCGCCGACGCGCTCGCGCAGCTCGCGGTCGCCGACGAGCTCAGTGAGGATCGCGGTCATCTCGTCCGGCGTGGACGCGTGGAAGCCGGTCACGCCGTGCTCGATCTCGGGGTAGACGACCGGGTCGGCGATGCAGGGCAGCGACAGGGCGGCGGCCTCGAGCCAGCGCAGGTCGCTCTTGGCCCGGAAGAAGTCGTTGGTCGCGGCGGGCGCGAGCACGACGTCGAAGTGCGTCATCGCGGCCGGATAGACCTCGAGCGCGGTCCACGGGATGCTCAGCGCGCGCGGGCCGAACTCGGGCTCGAGCCAGTCCGCGAACGGCTGGCCGACGCTCGTGAAGCGCGCGTCCGGACGGCGGCGCATGACCTCGGCGACGCCCTCGATCCACGGCTTCACCGCGGTGACGTGCCCGGTGCCGCCGGCCCAGCCGATGCCGACGTGGTCGCGCGCCGGGCGCGTGTAGGCGTAGCGGGCGAGGTCGACGCCGTTGCGGCACGTGAAGGTGCGCGAGTTGATCGAGCGGTAGCGCCGGGCGAGCCAGGGCGTCGAGCAGATGACGCCGTCGCAGGCACGCATGCACAGCTCGTGCGCCTCGATCGTCGCGCGGTCGTAGCGGTCGCCGTGGCCGTGGCCGGCGAGCTTGCGCGCGCCGTGCATCCAGTCGTCGATCTCGTAGAGGACGGTGACGCCCGCGTCCTGCAGCGCATTGATCGCCCGCAGCCAGGCGCGCCCGGACACCTGCTGGAGCACGACGACGTCGT
>DATBDM010000016.1:0-16880 GCA_036269915.1 Solirubrobacteraceae bacterium
GACTCCAGCGCGTTGTGCACCTGACCGAAGCTGGAGTGCACGTCGAGCCAGGCGGCCGTCCCCTCGCGGATGCCGACCTCGAGGTCGCCGATCTTGGTCTCGAGCACGATCGAGCCGTGCACGACGTCGCCGACTCGGACGTCGCCGTTCGAGGACTTCGCACTGACGCCGCCGTTCGCCACGTCGACGGCGATGCTGCCGTTCGCCGCGCGCAGGCGCAGGTCTCCGGCCGCCACCCCGACCCACGTGCTGCCGTTGCTGTTCTTGACCACCGCGCTGTCGTCGAGCGCGCCGAGGCGCACATCGCCCGAGCCGGCCGTCACGTCGGCACGGCCCGAGGCGCGATCGACGCTGATGTCACCGGCGCCGCTCTTCAGATCGAGCGTCTCGGCCCGATCGAGCCGGATGCGGCCGAGGCCCGTCTTGATCTCGCAGTCACCGAGCCGGCCGTCGCAGTTGATGTCCCCCAATCCCAGCGTCCCGAGCACGTGCGAGCCGGCGGGCAGCTCGATCGTCACGTCGATCGAGCCGCCGGTACGCCGGCTCAACCATGAGCGCAGCTTCGGCCCTTTGACGAGCAGCCGCCCGTCAGCATGCTCGATGCGGGTCAGCTCGGCGGCTCTGACGTCCTCCTCGTCCGACGCGTCGCTGGGCTGCACCGCGACGACAGCGACGCCCTGGTCTGTCGCGCTGATCCGGACGTCGCCGAAGGCGACGTCGATCGTGGCCGTGATCGGTTCGGGAGTGTCGAAGGTCGGCATGGGGATGCCCTCCTGTGGGTCCAGGCTCGAATTCATCTGGTGTGTCGTGGTCGAAGACGGGCGCGCTCAGCGCACCCAGCCGGTGTAGCCCTGACCGATCCGGCCGCCGCGCTGCCGCGGCCGGCGGTCGTCGGTGGCGAGCGCCGCGGCGGCCGCGCGGACGAGCCATGCGTTGACCGAGAGCCGCTCGCGGCTCGCGGCCTGCTCGATGCCCGCCTTGAGCTGCTCGGGCAGGCGCAGGTTGATCCGCGCCGTCGCGGCGTCGTCGGCCTCCGGCGCGGCGGGCGCCGGTCCTTCGGGCTCCGGCTCGAGCGATTCGTCGGCCGGTGCCGGTGTCACGACGAAGTCGGGCTCGCCGGCACGCAGGCGCAGCTCGACCGACCCGGGCGCGAGTTCGCGCGTGATGTCGTCCGCCGCTGCCGACAGTGCCTCGAGCAGCATCAGCCGGACAGCCGACTCGAGCGGCGCGGTCAGGCGCTCGGCGAGCGCCCGGGCGTCGTCACCGCCCGCTTCCGCTGCGACGGCGAGCTCGTCCCGGAGCTTCTCGACGTATTGCGTCAGATCCATGGCGCGCCATTATGGCATCACTCTGGCATCATTACAACGCCTCGATGGCACACCATGGTGCCCAAGACCTCACCCATCCGTGCGACTGCAAACAACGCGCCGGCCCACCACCATGCGCGATCGTGCCGCTCCGCGTCCTGATCATCGACGACGACCCCGGCTTTCGCCAGGCCGCGCGGGAGCTGCTTCGCGTCCGCGGCTACGCGGTCGTGGCGGATGCCCACGACGGCCCTTCGGCCATCGCCGCGGTCGAGCTCCTCCAGCCCGACGCCGTCCTGCTCGACATCCGCCTCGGCCCGGACGACGGCTTCGACGTCGCCCGCGCGGTGGCGCGGACGCGGCCCGGGACGGCCGTGCTGCTGACGTCGGCCAACGACTACCACGGCTGCGACGATGCGCTGCGTCTCGCGGGCGCGCGCGGCTTCGTGCTGAAGTCGGACCTCTTGAGCACGGACTTCACGGACTACTGGCCGTAGCTCGCTTCGAGCGCGTGAGGTACGCGTCGGAACGAAAACGCGTTCCACGGGCGTACGAGGCCATGGTTGTCCGTTGGGGACGGCGTGGGCATCGGCGGATTTTTCCAAGACGGACCCGGCGACCGTCCCTACGGTCCTGCCTATGACCTCGACGCCTCCGAAGACCCCTACCGCGATCTTCCACGCCCGCCCGCGCCACGGCGGGCCGCTGGCCGAGCGCCTTCTGCACGCCGCCTCGCTTGTGGCCGAGGCGCCTGGGTGCGAGCTGTGGCTCGTGCACCGCGATGGCGAGGACCCCGATACCGTTCGCGTCGGTGAGATGTGGGCGAGCCATACCACGGGCGCGACGGCGTTCTCGATCCTCGACGCACCGGACCTGTCGAAGGACACCAGCCTGCTCGACCGCTACGAGCTCGCGGAGGTCGGTGAGGCACGCTACGTCCGCGAGCACCTTGGTGCGGTGCGGGTCGGCTTGACGCACTACCGGCTTCGGCCGGGACGCCGGCAGGGGTGCGCGCATCGCCACGGTGTGGCCGAAGAGATCTACGTGGCCTTGTCCGGCACCGGTCGCATCACGGTCGACGACGACGCGTTCGAGCTGCAGCCGCTCGAAGCGGTGCGGATCGCGCCGGGCTCCACGCGCGAGCTAGAAGCAGGCCCTCAGGGCCTCGAGGTCCTCGCTTTCGGATCACACTCGCCCGGCGACGGCGAGATGGTCGCCGACCGGCAGCGGGCATGACCGAGCCGTCCGCGGACACCAGCGTCCGGTTCGCCGACGCGGCTGAGTTCGAGGCATGGCTGGAGGACAACCACGAACACCACCGCGGCGTTTGGCTCGAGATCGCGAAGAAGGGCTCGTCCGAGCCCACGGTCACCTACCCCGAGGCGATCGAGATCGCGCTCTGTTTTGGCTGGATAGACGGCCAGAAAGCGCGCGGCGACCATGCGCACTGGCGACAGCGCTTCACACCGCGCTCGAGGCGCAGCCGCTGGTCGCGCGTCAACCGCGACAAGGCCGAGGAGCTCATCGCCGCCGGACGCATGCGTCCGGCGGGCGTGGCCGAGGTCGAACGTGCCCGCGCCGACGGCCGCTGGGATGCCGCCTACGACGGGCAGCGCGCCGCGGTCGTTCCCGACGACCTCCAGCGCGAGCTCCAGGCCGACCCCGTTGCCGCTAGGGCCTTCGAAGCGCTCGACGCACGCAACCGGTACGCGATCACTTGGCGGCTCAACGATGCCAAGCGGCCCGAGACCCGCGCGCGCCGGCTCGCGAAGTACCTCGACATGCTGCGCCGCGGCGAACGGCTTCACAGCTGAGTTCGTCATCCACGACATCCGCGACGCGCAAGCTCCTCCGTAGCGCGGGCATGATCGACTCCTGCGTGCCCGCCGCTCAATGGCCCGTCGCGACCCGGAGACCGAACGCCGTGCCCAGCGATGTCGCGCCCGCAGCGGCGCGTAGCGGGCGCGTCTGGGCCACATCGTCGTAGAAGCGCGTCAGCGAGTAGTGCGTGAGCGGCGTCGTGACGACACGGTGTGCCAACCCGGGCGCGAGCACTACCGTGAGCACGCGGTTCGCGTTCGAGCCGTCGTCCTCGTCGGCGGTCACGACGATCGCGAGGCGTCCCGAGCGGAAATCGGGGCCGTGGAGGAGCCGCGGCAGCCAGCCGCGCAGCCACCCGTCCGCCGTGGCGAGGCTGCCGTCGTGCGCATCATGGTCGAGGTTGGGGATCAGCATGCCGACCGTCGGCAGCCTCCCTGCGCGGAGATCGCGTTGCAACGCGCCGCGCTCAGGGGTTCCGGACGGCACCATCCCCGTCCGACACGCTGCGCGCTCGTCGACGAAATAGGCCCACGGCGCGTGCTTGACCGCGTAGGTCGACGCGGGAGCGGTCGCGCAGCGGGTCGGCATCGACTCCGCGTAGAGCCGCGCGGTGTGGCCGGTGCGCAGCGCCTGGCCGAACACCGACGCGCCGTGCACGGGATGCGCCGGCGGCGACGCGTCGTCGCGCACCGCGAAGGTCGATCCGCCCACGATTGCGAGGTAGTTCGGGAGCGACGGATGCGCGATGGCGCGGTAATCGCTGGCGTATCCGTACCGGCGCGCGAGCCCGTCGAGGTAGGGCATGTCCGCGCGCATCTCCGGAAGGCTGTGGTTCTCCTCGACGATCGCGAGGACCTTCGTGATGCGCGCGGGTGACCGCGCTGAGGCGCTCGCGCCCCTGGCGGTCGTCGACTGGGGCGTGGGACCCGCCCCCGCCGATCCCGTGGCGCATCCGGCCGCGAGGACCACCGCGAACACCACCGCAGCGCACCGAGCCATCGTGGCCACGAGAACGCTCACCGCGACGGCGGCCAATTCGGATTGATCATTCGTGGCGTCATCGGCCCGTGTCCGCAATCGAGTCGCCGGGCGGCAAGTTCGTCCTGCACCCTGGTCCTGCACCCCGAGTGACGAGCGGCCAGACCAACCCGGAGAACGAGAAAAGCCCTACCTGAGCAGGGCTTTTGTCGTATAGCGGGGGCAGGATTCGAACCTGCGACCTTCGGGTTATGAGCCCGACGAGCTACCTGGCTGCTCCACCCCGCGTCGCTTGGGCAACTGAATCTAGCACTCTCGCGCGAGGGTTCAAGACGGGCGGACGGCGAGCGCGAGCTCGTGCGCGCGGGTGCCGTCGAGGCGGCCCGCGCCCGGCTGCTCGGCGTTCGCCGCGGCCGCGCCGGAGGCCATCGAGAGCGCCGCCTCCCACGTGCCGCCGATGTCCAGCGCGGTGAGGAAGCCGCCGAGCGCGGCGTCGCCGCTGCCGACCGGGTAGCCGCCGAACGCGGGCGGCGTCGTGCGCAGCTCGGTGCCGTCGGGCAGCGCCAGCTCCATCCCGTCCGCACCGTGCGTGAGTGCCGCGACCGCGTCGCCGCCGCCGGCCGCGAGGCGCAGCTCGGCCGCGGTCGAGAGCCCGAGCTCGGCTGCCTCGCCGGCGTTGACCTTGACGAAGTCGGGGCGGGCGCGCAGGCCGGCGGCGAGACCCTCGTCGCGGGCGTCGAGCGCGACCAGCGCTCCCGCGCGGCGCGCCGCATCGGCGAGCCGGCGGTAGGCCTCGTCCGGCGCGCCCGGCGGCAGCGAGCCGGCGATCGCGACCCAGCGCGCGTCGCGCCCGGCGCGCTCGACGGCCAGCTCGAGCGCGGCCCAGACCCCCTCGTCGACCTCGGGCGCCGGCTCGTAGAACTCGGTCAGGGCGCCGCCGCCGTGCGGAGCGACGCTCAGCGACACGCGCGACTCGCCGGGACCCTCGACGACCTCGACCGCGACACCCTCGGCGCGCAGCTCCTGCGCGATCCAGCTCCCCGAGTGGCCGGCGAGCAGGGCGACCGCCACGGTCCGCGCGCCGAGCGCGTGCGCGGCGCGAGCGGCGTTGAGCCCCTTGCCGCCGGGCACTGCGACGACGCGACGCGGGCGGTGGATCTCGCCGACGCGCACCTCGTCGACCTCGATCAGCCGATCGACGGACGGCGATGCCGAGACGAAGGCGATCACCGCGCCGCCGGACCGGTGAAGCCGGCGAGCCGCGGCAGCTCGATGGCCGGGCAGCGGTCCATGATCACCCGCAGCCCGGCCGCGCGGCCGCGCTCGGCGGCAGCGGTGTCGATGACGCCGAGCTGCATCCAGACGGCGCTCGCGCCGATCTCGATCGCCTCGTCGACGTGGGCGCCCGCCGCCGAGGAGCGGCGGAACACGTCGACGACCTCGACGCCCTCTTCGGCGGGAATCGCGCGCAGGTCGGGGTAGCAGCGCTCGCCGAGGATCTCGTCCGCGACCGGGTTCACGGGGATGACGTGATAGCCGCGGCGCTGCAGCAGCACGGCGATCCGGTGCGAGTCGCGGCCCGGATCGGGGGAGCAGCCCACGACCGCCCACACGCGGGTGCTCGTGAGGATCTCGCGCACGTCGTCGTCCATGGCGCTCAGTCTCGCACCCGCTCCGCCACCAGCGAGCGCAGGCGCTGCGCGTTGCGGACGGCGAAGGCCTCCCAGTCGTTGTTGAAGTAGACGTAGATCGGCCCTCCCGCGCCGCCCGCCAGCGCGACGAGCCGGTCGGCCAGCTCGGCGAGCTCCGAGTCCGAGTAGTTCCCGCGCCTTCCGCGGTGGCCGTAGTGCAGCCGCACGAAGCCGAAGTCGGTCGTCAGCGTCCACGGCTGCCACGGGCGCTGCGGGTGGTCGCCGATCGCGAGGGCGACGCCGTGCCAGCGCAGCATGTCGAGCACCGGCTCGGTGAACCAGCTCGGATGGCGGAACTCGAAGCAGTGCCGTGCCGGCGGCGAGGCGGCGAGGATGTCGTCGAGCGCCCGCTCGAGCAGGTCCTCGTCGCGCTGCATGCGCTCGGGCAGCTGCCAGAGCACGGGGCCGAGCTTGGGCGACTCGGCCAGCGGCCGGATCGCGTCGAAGAAGCGCCCGATGCCCTCGCGCATGTCGCGCAGCCGCTTCATGTGCGTCAGGTACTGGCTCGCCTTGACCGCGAAGGCGAAGTCCGCGGGCGTGTCGCGCACCCAGCCGGCGACCGCCTCGGGGCGCGCGAGCCGGTAGAAGGTGGAGTTGACCTCGACGGTGTCGAACAGCGTGGCGTAGTGCTCGAGCCAGCGCCGCGCCGGGACGCCCTTCGGGTAGACCCGCCCGCGCCAGTCCGCGTAGTTCCAGCCCGAGCATCCGATTCGGATCGCGTGCACACGGGGCAGGATGCCCGGGATGGCACGGGTCTTCGTCACGCGGGCGCTTCCGTTCGAGGCGCTGGACCGCCTGCGGGCGGCGCACGACGTCGACGTCTGGCCCGCCACGGACCCGCCGTCGCCGAGCGAGCTGCGCGAGCGGGCGGCCGGCGCGGACGCCCTGCTGACCATGCTCACCGACCGCGTCGACGCGGAGCTGCTCGACGGGATCCCCCAGCTGCGGGCGGTCGCGAACATGGCCGTCGGCACCGACAACATCGACCTCGAGGCCGCGCGCGACCGCGGCATCGCGATCGGCAGCACGCCCGGCGTGCTGACCGACGCCACCGCGGACCTCGCGATGGCGCTCATCCTCGCGGTCACCCGGCGGCTGCCCGAGGGGCAGGCGCGCGTGCGCGAGGGTCGCTGGGGACCGTGGCAGCCGGCCCAGGACCTCGGCGCCGACCTGGCCGGCGCGACGCTGGGTGTCGTCGGCTTCGGGCGCATCGGCCGGGCGCTCGCCACGCGGGCGGCAGCGTTCGGGATGCAGATCGTTCACACCGCGCGCTCCTCGGGCGTCACCCTGGACGAGCTGCTCGGCTGCGCTGACGTCGTCTCGCTCCACGTGCCGCTTTCACCTGCCACCCATCACCTGATCGACAGCGTGGCGCTCTCGCGCATGAAGCAGAGCGCCTATCTCGTCAACACCGCACGCGGCGGCGTCGTCGACCAGGACGCGCTGCGCGACGCGCTCCAGCGACGCCGGCTGGCGGGCGCCGCGCTCGACGTCACCGACCCCGAGCCGCTGCCCGCCGACGACCCGCTGCTGGACGCGCCCAACCTGATCGTGGTTCCACACATCGGATCCGCGACGGCGGGTACACGCGCCAGGATGGCGGCCATGGCGGTCGACAACCTGCTCGCGGCACTCGACGACCGGCCGATGCCCCACCCGGCCGGCTGACGTGCACGTCGCCGTCGTCGACATCGGCTCGAACTCGACCCGGCTGCTCGTCGCGGACGTGCGCGACGGCAGCGTCACCGAGCTCGACCGGCGCACCGCCGTGACCCGGCTGGGCGAGGGCGTGGACGCGAGCGGCCGGCTCGGCGACGCCCCGCAGGAGCGCGTCTTCGCGACGCTGGCGGAGTACGCCGAGGCGATCGAGCGCCACCACTGCGAGCAGCGCGTCGCGGTGATGACCTCCGCGGTGCGCGACGCGGCCAACGGGGCGGAGTTCGCCGCCGCGGTGCGCGAGCGCTTCGGGCTCGACGCGCGCACCCTGACCGGGGACGAGGAGGCGCGGCTGACCTACCTCGGCGCGACCGCCGGACGCAACGACGAGGCGCCGCGGCTGTTGATCGACATCGGCGGCGGCTCGACCGAGCTCGTCGTCGGCGTGCGCGACCGGGTGGAGTTCCACGTCTCCACCCAGGCCGGCGTGGTCCGTCACACCGAGCGTTACCTCGCCTCCGACCCGCCGCGACCGGAGGAGCTCGAGGCGCTGGCCGCCGACGTGCGCGGGGTGCTGGAGGCGGCCGTCCCGGACCCGGCCTCGCTCGGCGCGCGTGCCGCCGTCGCCGTGGCCGGGACCGCGACGAGCTGCGCGGCGATCGACCTCGAGCTCGACCCCTACGACCCGGGCCAGGTCGAGGGCCACGTGATGTCGCTCGACCGGCTCGGCGGGCTGCTCTCGCGGCTGTCGTCGATGCCGCTCGCCGAGCGCCGGACGATCCCCGGCCTGCACCCCGATCGCGCGCCGACGATCGTCGCCGGCGTCGTGATCCTCGCCCTGGTGCTGCGGCACTTCGGGCTCGACGCCACCGAGGTGTCCGAGCACGACATCCTCTGGGGCGCCGCGCTGGACGCCGCATCGGGGTGAGGAAGATCCCCCGCGTTGGACGGGTGTTCGATTGCAGCCATTGACTCGATGTCGCTTTACTCGGATCTGTCGGAGAAGGGCGGTCGTGCCTCCCGCCGCCGTCCCTCTTTCGACACATAGGTCCGGGCGATGCCGCATCATCGGCGCCTCCCGCCGTCCGGGCCACCCATAACCGGTCCCCCAAGGCACGTACCCCTGCCCGTCCTGACGGGACCACCTCGAAGCCGCCCGCCCCGCCGCGGGCGGCTTCACTTAACGCGCGGCCTCAGGCCAGGTTCGCCGACCGCGGATAGGCGACCGACGGGTCGGTGAGCACGTTGACGAGCGCGGGGCCTCCGCGGTGGGCCAGCGCGCGATCGAGCGCGCCGCGGAGCTCGTCCGGAGCGCGCACGAGCTCGCCGTGGCCGCCGAGCGCCTCGACCACCTGGTCGTAGCGCGTCTCGGGCCGCAGCTCGGCCGCGACCGAGTAGCCGTAGAGGAACTCCATCGGGTGCTTCTCGAGCGCCCAGATGCCGTTGTTGCCCATCACCCCGACGATGTGGACGCCGTGGCGCGCGAGCGTGTCGAACTCCATGCCCGAGAAACCGAAGGCACCGTCGCCGAGCAGCAGCACGACCTGGCGCTCGGGATGCGCGAGCTTGGCCGCGAGCGCGTAGCCCGGCCCGCTGCCGAGGCAGCCGAACGGCCCCGGGTCCAGCCAGCAGCCGGGCTCGTAGGAGCTGATCATGCGGCCGGCGTAGGAGACGTAGTCGCCGCCGTCGCCGACGACGATCGCGTCGCGGTCGAGCACCTCGGCGAGCCCGGCGTACACGCGCATGGGATGCAGCGGGGCGCGGTCGTCGGCGAGCAGGTCGCGCTCGCCCGCGCGCTTGGCGTCCTCCATCTCGCGCAGGTGCGCGACCCACTCGCGGGTGCCGCCGCCGGTCGCTCCCGCGAGCGCGCGCAGCGTGCCCGGCACGTCGCCGTAGAGCTCGGCGGCGACGGCACGCGGGTGCTCGCGGCCCGGCTCGGCCACGTCGATCGCGACGATGTCGGTCTCCTCCCCGAAGGCGCCGCCGAAGCCCAGCCGGAAGTCCATGGGCACGCCGATGACCAGCGCGACGTCGGCCTCCTTGAGGCCGGCGCTCCGGGCGCGCGAGAAGAACAGCGGATGGTCGGCCGGGACGCACCCGCGCGCGAGGCCGTTGAGGAAGACCGGGATGCCGAGCGCCTCGGCGACCTCCACGAGCGCGGTCTCGCCGCGGCCCCAGTAGAGGTTCGTCCCGGCCATGATCACCGGCCGCTCGGCCGCCCGCAGCAGCGCGGCGGCGCGGTCGAGCGCGGCGGCGTCGGCGGTGGCGGTCCGCACCGGCGGTGCCGCCCACGGCTCCGCCTCGGGCGCCTCCATGAAGACGACGTCGAGCGGGAAGTCCAAAAACGCCGGCCCGGTGTGCGGCGTGCGGACGGCCTGCCAGGCGTCGTCGAGCAGGCCGGGGATCTCGGCGGTCGCCGCCGGGGTCGCGGCGAGCTTGACCAGCGGGCGGACGAACGGGACATGGTCGATCTCCTGCAGCGAGCCCTGGCCCCACCGCATCGCGGGCGCGCGGCCACCGAGCACGAGCACCGGGGAGTTGTTCTGCTGCGCGGAGGCGATCGCGCTCATGCCGTTGGTCACGCCCGGGCCGGCGGTGAGCGCGGCGACGCCCGGCTCGCGCGTGACCTTCGCCCAACCCTCGGCGGCGAACGTGGCGGTCGCCTCGTGGCGGACGTCGACGATGTCGATGCCCTCCTCGCGGCAGCCGTCGTAGATCGAGAACAGGTGCCCGCCGGACAGCGTGAAGAGCGTGCTCACGCCGTAGTCCTTGAGGCGGCGGGCGACCAGGCGGCCGCCGTGCAGCGTCGTCGTCTCGGACGGAGAGGTGGTCATGGCGCGGGACCCTACCCCCCGCTCGGGGGGTGCGAGCCGCGCAGCGGGTGCGCGAGAGCGGCGGCGCCTCTAGCGTCGCCGGGCAAGGAGGTGGTGCCCATGGCCAGCGATCCCCGCACCCCGCGCACGATCCCGAGCGACCCCTACGCCGACCTCGACCTGCTCCTCGCCGAGAACGACCGCGAGGACCGGTTCCTGTCCCCCGCGCCGCGCCCCGACGCGCCCGAGGGCCAAGAGGCCATCGACGAGCAGATCCTCGCGGGTCTCGTCAGTCCCTAGCTCGGCCTAGCGAGCCGCTGCGGCGTGCATGCGCGCCGCGGCCGCTGCGTCGCCGACGCGCTCCTCGCCCCAGAACAGCGCGCGTCCGACCGACAGCGCCGGGAGCCGGTCGGCGCCCGAGGCGAGCATCCGGCGGCCCGCCGCCTCGAGTGCGCCATCGCGGCCATGGTCGCGCGCCGCGGCCAGCGCCTCGTCGAGCGCGAGCCCGGCGGCCGCGGCCGCCTCGGCGAGGATCTCCGGATCCTCGAGATCGAAGCCGCCGCAGTAGGCCAGCCGGCCCGCGGCGAGGGCGAAGGCCGCGCCGCGGCCGCGCTCGGACGCGAGCGAGGCGACGCGCATCGCCGCCGGGACCTCGTCGGGGAAGCGGTCGGGCCAGATGAGCGGCATGCGCAGCTGCGCGGCGCGCTCCTCGACCGCGCGGCGCATCCGCCGCGCGCCGGCGCCGTCGCCGTCGAGCGAGCCGCGCCGCAGAGCGGTGCCGCTGGCCGGCGTCCAGACGACCGCGTCGAATGCGCGGTCCACGCGCTCGGCCGCGAGATACGTGAACGGGCATGCGAGGTCGAAGAGGAACTCCGCCCGCATCGCCCCGGCTCGCGAGGGTGCGCAGCGGCTCCCGCGCCGCCGTGCTCGTCGCTCTGCGAGCTGGATCACCTCGCCCATCGATTACCCGCTTCCATTTCCGTCGTCGAAACCGTGCCCTGCGCTCCTCATCGGCGCATCGGCTCGAAGTCCTGAACGCAACTGGGCAGGGAAAATTGCGCAGATCGGGCTCGAGTCGAGCAAGTGTCCGATTCCGGTCACCGCCCCAGGGGATTCACCCCAATTCGGTCCACGAAAGCCCGGAACAGCGGGTATGCTCGGCTTTCCCCCGTCCTTCCGCCCCAGAAGGCAGGCCCGCTATTCCGCCCGTACCGCCACCCAAGCGACACCCGTACGACCAGTGGTCACCGGATGCCCGAGCCCTGGATCTCGTCGGCGACAAGTGGACGCTGCTGATCGTGCGTGACCTCGCGGCCGGTCCTCGCCGCTTCGTCGAGCTCCAGCGGGTGCTGCCCGGCATCTCGACCGAGCAGCTGCGCTCGCGGCTGAACCGGATGGTCGCCGACGGGCTGCTCACGCGCCAGCGCTACCGCGAGGTGCCGCCGCGCGTGGACTACGAGCTGACGGAGCGCGCGCGGGAGCTGATGCCGGTGCTCGGCGCGCTCGGGCGCTGGGGGTTCGACTGGGCCTGGAGCGCCCCCCGCGAGGGCGAGGCGATCGACGTCGGGGCCGTGCTCCGGCTGGCGCCCGGCATGCTCGCCCCGCCGGACTCGCTCACCGGGCGGCTCGCCTGCGTCGTCGAGCGCCGCGAGGCGACCGAGGGCGCCGGCCAGCGGCGCTACGTGCTGGTCGCCGACGGCGGCCGTGTCGAGATCATCGAGCGCGATGCGCCCGGCGAGCCCGACGCGACGGTCACCGGCAGCGAGGAGGCCTGGGTCCGGGCGCTGGGTCCGGACGGTGACACGAGCGGCCTCGAGATCGGCGGCGACCGCCGGCTCGCCGAGGAGCTGCTCAACGGCTTCACGGCCATCGCGGGCCGCCGCGCCGCAGCGGCGTAGACCGTCGTCCGACTCGAGTGCCCGGGGTGGGACTCGAACCCACACGCTCTCTCGAGCAACGGCTTTTAAGGCCGCGGCGTCTACCGATTCCGCCACCCGGGCGCACCATCCCCGAGCGATCGTAGTCGCCGCTACCCTGGCTCAGGGCGCAACTTCCTGCCCGCTGGCGAGTTCCAGCGGCGGGCCCTTCACGCGCGCGCCCGCTCTCGGACTTGGAAGCCTCAGCACTCACCCACGCCGGCGCGGCCGGGATCCACGGTCGTTCGCCGCTGTTGCGGCTGCAGTCCGACGAGCGTCTGATCGCGCTCATCCGGCGTGGGAACTCCCACGCGTTCGAGGCGCTCGTCGGCCGCTACCAGTCGCGCCTGCTCGCCTTCTGCCGGCACATGCTCGCTTCCCGCGAGGACGCCGAGGACGTCCTCCAGGAGGTCTTCGCCGCCGCCTTCAACGCGATCCTCGCCGACGAGCGCGAGATCAACGTGCGCCCGTGGCTGTACCGGATCGCGCGCAATCGCTCGCTCAACCATCTGCGCCGGACGACCGCGATCGGCGTCGACTCGATGGACGTCCACCTCTCCGAGCACGGCGAGACGACGGCCGAGAAGGCGCACAAGCGCGAGGAGTTCCGGCTCCTCATGTCCGACGTCCAGGACCTGCCCGAGACGCAGCGCACCGCCCTGCTGCTGCGCGAGATCGACGCGCTCTCCTACGACCAGATCGCCGAGGCGATGGAGACGACGATCCCGTCGGTCAAGTCGCTGCTCGTGCGTGCCCGCGTCTCGCTCGCCGAGGCCTCCGAGGCGCGCATGCTCACCTGCGAGGAGGTCCGCGATGAGCTCGGCGAGGTCGCCGAGGGGCTGCGCCGGACGAGCCCGCCGGTCCGCCGCCACCTGCGCACCTGCGAGCGTTGCGGCGCGTTCCGCAAGCAGCTGCGCCAGACCAACCGCCAGCTCGCCGCGCTGCTGCCGGTCGGCCCGCTGCTGTTCTTGAAGAAGTCGCTGCTCGCCCACCTCGGCACGACCGCCGCCGCCGGCGGGTCGTCCGCCGCGGCGTCGGCCGGCGCGGCCGCGGGCGGCGCCGCCGCCGGCGGCGCGCTCCAGGCCGGCATGGCCACACTCGCGACGAAGGCGGCCGCCGGCCTCGCCGCCGCCGCCATCGTCACCGCCGGTGCCGTCGAGGTCCGCCACGTCGCCGAGCACCCGCGCGCGGCCAGCACGCCGCTCGCCGCGGTCCAGGCCGCGCCCCGGACCGAGGTCGCGCAGACGGCGCCGGCCGCGACGCCTGCCGCGACCGTTCCGGCCGAGCACCGGATCGCCGCCCCCGCGGTGCCCAAGGAGCGCCGCGAGGCCAAGACGCCGGCCGACGAGAAGCGCGAGCCGAAGGCGACGCCGACGCCCACCGCGACGGCCACGGCGACCGCCACCCCGACGCCGACCACCGCGCCCAACACCGCCGCCGGCACCGGCTCGACCGAGCAGCACGACGGCGACACGACGACGCTGCCGTCGCAGACGACCGGCTCCGCGGGCTCCGGCACGGGCTCGCTCGGCGCCGGCCAGACGCAGCCCGATCAGCCGGCGACCACCGCGCCCACGCAGCCCGCGCCCGCCCCGACGGCGACGCCCGCTCCGGCCCAACCCGCGCCGACGCCGACGCCGCAGCCCGCGCAGCCGACGCCGGAGCCGTCGCCGCAGCCCACGGCGACGCCGGCGCCCTAGAAGATCCGCCCGCCCACCGGCACGGCGGCGTCGGGCGCGAGCAGGATGATGCGCCCCTCCGCGTCCGGGGCGCCGAGGCACAGCACCTCTGAGGAGACGGGCCCGATCTGGCGCGGCGGGAAGTTGACGACGGCGACGATCAGCCGGCCCTCGAGGTCCTCGCGGGCGTAGTTGGTGATCTGGGCCGAGGAGCGCTTGACCCCGATCTCCTCGCCGAAGTCGATCGTCAGCTTCCACGCGGGCTTGCGCGCCTCGGGGAAGTCGTGGACCTCGAGCACGCGGCCGACGCGCATGTCGACGGCGAGGAACTCGTCGAAGGTGATGGTCATCGGCCGGGAAGCCTACGGGCCGGGCTCGACGCCGGCGATCACGGTCGCCGTGCCGGCGCCCGCGGCGCGCACCGCGTAGCGGCCCTTGCGCAGGCCCTCGAAGCGGCGGTGCTCCGTCGCGCCGGAGGCGACGACGAGCCGCTCGCCCTGGAAGCTCACCGGGATCGACGCGCCGGTGTCGTTGTGGATGATCAGCTCGAGCGTCAGGAAGGCGGGGACCGAGACGGTCGCGGGGCTCAGCTGGCCATCCGGATGGACCGTCAGCTCGACCGGCACGCGGACGACCTGCTCGTCGCCGGCGCCGCCCGGCTCGCTCTCGGGCGAGGTCGCGGTCGTCGTGGCCGTGGACGTGGCCGAGGTCGCGGCCGTGGCCGTGGCCGCGGCCGTGGCGGCCGGGGTCGCCGCCGTTGCCGGGGTCGCGGTCGCGGCCGGCTCCTCGCCGCTTCCGCAGCCGGCCAGTACGCACGTCGAGGTCACGACGCCGATCAAGTGCGAGATGTGACGTGTCGACAACGTTTTATGAGTGATCCATGTCGCCTGAGCTCCTGCACAAGCCGCTGTACTACGACCGCCGGCTCCGGCGGCTGTGGATCCGCGGGCAGCGCTGCCATCATGGCGCGACCGGCGCGTTGCTCGCCACCCTCGGCCTCGCGCTGATGGTTCACGACTGGAAGGACCGCGGGATGTGGTTCTCCCGCGGCTGGCAGGATCACCGATAGCCCGCTAGGACCCGATCGAGAACAGCGCCTCGAGGTCGTGCTGCGAGAAGGTCTCGAAGGCGATCATCGTCTGCGTGTTGCGGATGCCCTTCAGCTCCGCGAAGCGATGCGTGACGACCTCCGCGACCTCCTCCGGATTGCGCACCCGCAGCATCGCCACGAAGTCCCACTCGCCAGTCACGGAGTACGCCTCGGCGACGCCGCTGACATCTGCCAGGGCGCCGCCGAGGGTCGAGATCGCCTCGCGCTCCGCCTCGATGAGGACGATCGCGTGGGTCACCTGAGCTTGTGGGTCTGGCCCGGGTCGAGCACCACGACCTCCGAGAACCCGGCGTTCTGGACGTCCTGCTTGAACGCCTGCGCGTCGGCCTCGATCGCCGGGAACGTGTTGTAGTGGCAGGGGATCACCTGCTGCGGCTCGATCATGCCCACCGCGGTGACGGCGTCGAAGCGGTCCATCGTGTAGTGGCCGCCGATCGGCACCAGCGCGAGGTCGACCTTGTCGCCGCGCTTGGCGATCAGCTCGATGTCGGAGAACAGCGCGGTGTCGCCGAGGTGGTAGACGAGCCGGTCGCCGATGTGGATCAGCAGACCGGCCGGCGCGTGCGCGGTGCCCTTGGGGCTGACCGCGGTGTGCCAGGCGGGGACGAGCTTGACCCAGCCCCAGTCGAACGCGACCGTGCCGCCGTAGTTGGGATCGAGGACGTTCTCGACCCCGTCGCCGGCGATCTCGGCCGCGAGCTCGACGATCGCGACGACGGTCGCGCCGGTGCGCTTGGCGATGTCGACGGTGTCCCCGAGGTGGTCGCCGTGCCCGTGCGAGAGCAGGATGACGTCGGGCTGCACCTCGTCCGCCGTCGCGGCGGCCAGCGGGTTGCCCGTCAGGAAGGGGTCGGTGATCACCGTCGTGCCGCCGGCCTTCAGCTCGAAGCAGGACTGCCCCAGAAAGCGGATGTCCACTGCCATCAGTCGGTCTCCTCGGACTCGGGATTCAGAAGCGCGTTGGCCAGCTCATACCCCACGGCGACGCCGATCATCATGCTCACCCGCGTCTCCTCCACGATCAGCGTCCGCACCGCGCGGAGGCGCTCGTCGGCGTCGGGCTTGCCGGCGGCGGAGAGGACGCTCGACTCGTGCGCCTGGTCGAACCACCCGGCCGCGTGCAGCGCCTGATCGAGGATCCCCTGCAGTTGCGGCGCGCGGGCCGCGACCAGCTGCGTCGCCGCCTCGAGGCGCTCCGGGTCTGAGAGGGTCCGGATCGCGGCGTCGATCTCGGCGTCGGAGTGCGCGCTGCGCTCGGCCACTGCGGGGCATCATAGGACTCCATGGCCGTCCCCCTCACCTCCCTCTCCCACGGCGCGGGCTGCGGGTGCAAGCTGCCCGCCGCCGCGCTGCGCCCGATCGTGGCCGGCCTGCCCCGCCCCGACGACCCCCGCGTGCTCGTCGCCGCCGACACCGCCGACGACGCCGGCGTCGTCGTGCTCTCCGACGACATCGCCATCGTGCAGACCGCGGACTTCTTCACGCCGATCGTCGACGACCCGTACTGGTTCGGGCGGATCGCCGCCACCAACGCGATGTCGGACGTCTACGCGATGGGCGGCCGCCCCGTCAGCGCCCTGAACCTCGTCGCCTTCCCCCTCGAGACGCTCGGCCCCGACGTGCTGCGCGAGATCCTGCGCGGCGGGCTCGAGGCGGCGCAGGCGGCGGGCGTGTCGATCGTCGGCGGCCACTCGATCGACGATGCGGAGCCGAAGTACGGCATGGCGGTCACGGGCGTCGTCGACCCCCGCGCGGTGCTGACCAACTCCGGCGGCCGCGCCGGCGACGCGCTCGTGCTGACCAAGCCGCTGGGCGCCGGGGCGGTCGCGACGGGCCGCAAGCGCGGCCTGGTCGGGGACGAGCTGCTCGAGCGGGCGATCGCGGTGATGGCGACGCTGAACGACGTCG
>DATBDM010000017.1:0-3958 GCA_036269915.1 Solirubrobacteraceae bacterium
GTCACGCTGAAAGCGAAGGCGGGCCGCTCCGTCCTCGCCTTCGGCCGCGGCCTCCATCGCGGGCGGTGGGTCGCGACGCTCGTCGCCGCCGACCGCGCGGGCCTGCGCTCGGCGCCGGTGACGCTGCGCTTCCGCGTCGCCTGAGGCGATGTCGAAACGGGCGCCGCCCGTTCGTATAGAGGGTGAAACCCCCACCGAGCCGAGGGAGGATCACCCCTATGAAGCAGTATCTGCTGAGCGTCTACCAGCCCGACGGCGACCCGCCCGCGCCCGAGGTGCTCGACCCGATCGTCCGCGACCTCCAGGCCCTCAACGAGGAGATGAAGGCTGCGGGCGCCTGGGTCTTCTCCGCCGGCCTGCACGCGGCGGGCACGGCCACCGTGCTGCGCCCGCACGACGGCGAGGTCCTGATGACCGACGGACCGTTCACCGAGGGCAAGGAGCATCTCGGCGGCTTCACGATCGTCCAGGCGGATGACCTCGACGCCGCGCTGGGCTGGGGCCGCCGCCTCGCCGCGGCCACCACGCTGCCGATCGAGGTGCGCCCGTTCCAGGAGCATCACTGACCGAGATCGAGCGTGTCTTCCGCGCCGAGCACGGCCGTGCCGTCGCCGTCCTCACCCGCGTCTTCGGCGATCTCGACATCGCCGAGGACGCGGTCCAGGACGCCTTCGCCGAGGCCGTGCGACGCTGGCCCGAGCGCGGCGTGCCGCCGAGCCCGGCGGGCTGGATCATCACCACCGCCCGCAACCGCGCGATCGACCGCCTGCGCCGCGAGGCCTCGCGCGACGACCGGCACGCCGAGGCCGCGCTGCTGCACGCCCGCGCCGAGCCCGCCGAGGGGGGACCGGTGCGCGACGACCGCCTGCGGCTGATCTTCACGTGCTGCCATCCGTCGCTGGCCGCGAGCGCCCAGGTGGCGCTCACGCTGAAGCTGCTCGGCGGGCTCAGCACCGCCGAGATCGCGCGCGCCTTCCTCGTCGCCGAGCCGGCGCTGGCGCAACGGATCGTGCGGGCCAAGGGGAAGATCCGCGACGCCGGGATCCCGTACCGCGTCCCGCGCGAGGCCGACCTGCCCGACCGCTTGAACGCCGTCCTGGCGGTCGTCTACCTGATCTTCAACGAAGGTCGCCCGGAGCTGTGCGCGGAGGCGATCCGCCTCGGGCGGCTGCTGGCCGGGCTGATGCCCGACGAGCCCGAGGTGCTCGGCCTGCTCGCGCTCATGCTGCTGGTGGAGTCACGGCGCGCGGCGCGCACCGACGCGGCGGGCGGGCTCGTGCTGCTCGGCGACCAGGACCGAGCCGCGTGGGACGCCGCGCTGATCGCCGAGGGCCAGGCGCTCGTGCGCCGCTGCCTGCGCCGCGGGCAGCCGGGCCCCTACCAGCTGCAGGCGGCCATCAACGCCGTGCACGCGGACGCGCCGGACGTGGCCGCGACCGACTGGCGGCAGATCCTGGCGCTCTACGACCAGCTGCTCGCGCTCGCGCCGACGCCGGTCGTGGCGCTCAACCGCGCGGTCGTGGTCGGCGAGCTGGACGGCCCGCAGGCGGGGCTGGACCTCGTCGACGCGCTGGACCTCGACGGCTACCGGGTGTTCCACGCCGTGCGGGCCGACCTGCTGCGCCGGCTGGGCCGCACCGCGGAGGCGGCGCAGGACTACGACGCCGCCATCGCGAGCAGCCCGGACGCCGCGGAGCGCGACTTCCTCCGCGCCCGCCGCGACGGCGCCTGAGGCGCCCTAGCGGCGCCGGTTCTTGCGCTGCTCGTTCGCCTCGTGCTCGCCGCGGGCGACGGAGGCGGCGAACATGATCAGACCCTGCACGAGGATCGGGAACGCGACGAAGAACACGGCGATGAGCCCCAGCGAGAACTTCCAGGCCTCGCTCAGCCCGAGCAGAGTCAGCACGACGGGATTCCTCCAGCTGGCGGTGCGGTCATCTGCCGCAAGAGTATGACGCCCGGATCAGATCGGCGACGACGGACGCGCCATCCCCTCCGCGAGGTCCCCGAAGCCAGGCGCGACGATCGCGCCGGGCTGCGCGATCAGCTCCTCGGCGACCAGCGCCTCGGTGGTCAGCAAGAGCGCCGCGACCGAGGCGGCGTTCTCCAGCGAGAGCCGCGTCACGCGCACCGGGTCGATCACGCCCTTCTCGTAGAGGTCGCCGAACTCGCCGGTCAGCGCGTCCAGGCCGTGGCCGCCGGGCATCGCGGAGACCTGGTCGATCGCCGCGCGGCCGTCGTAGCCGGCGTTCGTCGCGATCCAGAACAGCGGCTCGGCCAGCACCGCGCGCACGACCTCGACGCCGCGCGCGTAGTCGCCCTCGAGCTCGAGCGAGTCGAGCGCCGACGCGGAGCGCAGCAGCGCGGTGCCGCCGCCGGGCACGATGCCCTCGGCCAGCGCGGCCTGGGTGGCGGCGAGCGCGCCCTCGGTACGGCGCAGCCGGTCCTTGAGCGCCGGTTCGGTGGCCGCCCCGACGCGGATCACGGCAAGCCGCGAGGCGAGCCGCGCCAGGCGCTCCTGCATGATCTCGACGTCGCGCTCCTGGCTCGCTCGCGCGAGCTCGGCGCGGATCTCGGCGAGCCGGGCCGCGACCGCCTCGTGGGAGCCGGCGCCCTCGATGATCGTCGTCGAGTCGGCGGTGACGATCACGCGCCGAGCGCCGCCGAGGTGCTCGAGCCGCACGCCGGCGAGGTTCAGCCCGGCCTCGTCGGCGATCACCTGGCCGCCGGTGAACGCGGCGACGTCGCCGAGGTGCTGGATGCGCCGGTGCCCGAAGCCGGGCGCGCGCGCGGCGACGGCCTGGATCGTGCGGTGCTGGTTGTTGGTGACGAGCATGCCGAGCGCGCCGCCGTCGACCTTCTCGGCGAGGATCAGCAGCGGCCGCGAGGCCTTCATCACCAGATCGAGCGTGGGGAGCAGGTCCTGGGGGTGGGAGATCGGCTTCGTGGTCATGAGGATCAGCGGGTCCTCGACGACCGTCTCCATCTTGTGGCGATCGGTGACCATGTAGGGCGAGACCCAGCCGTTCTCGACGAGCATGCCCTCGCCGAACTCGACCTGCAGGCCGGGCAGCTCGGACTCCTCGATGGTCACGACTCCCTCGGCGCCGACGCGGTCGAGCGCGCTCGCCACCGCCTCGCCGATGACCTCATCCTCCTTGGCGGCGATCGTCGCCACGTGCAGGAGGGCGTCACGGCCCTGGACCGGCCGCGCCATCGCCCGCAGGGCGTCGGCGAGCACCTCGGTCGCCTGCTCGATGCCGCGCCGCAGCAGCATCGGGTTCGCGCCCTCGTCGAGCGCGTGCATCCCCTCGCGCACGATCGCCTGGGCGAGCAGCGTCGCCGTCGTCGTGCCGTCGCCGGTCAGGTCGGAGGTCTTGTTGGCGACCTCGCGCACGAGCTGCGCGCCCATGTTCTTGAACTGGTCCGACAGCTCGATCTCGCGCGCGATCGAGACGCCGTCGTTGGTGATCGTCGGCGCGCCCGCGAGCCGCTCGAGGACGACGTTGCGGCCCTTCGGGCCGAGCGTCACCTTGACGGTGTTCGCGAGCTCGTCGACGCCGGCCTGGAGCAGCAGCCGCGCGTCGTGGTTGAAGTGCAGTCGCTTGCCCATTTGGTGGTCTCCTAGGCGCCGGCGGGGACGAGGATTCCGCGGCCCTGCAGGCGGCCCCGGTCGAGATCCGCCATGGCGTCGTTGACGGCGTCGAGGGGATAGGTCGTCGTGTGCAGGGTCACCTTGCCCTGCGCAGTCAGCGTCATCAGGTCCTCGAGGTCGGTGTAGGTGCCGACGAGGTTCCCGATGAAGGAGATCTCGCGTGAGATCACGTCGATCGTGGGGATGTCGATGTTCTCGCCGTAGCCGATGACGTAGTAGAAGCCGCCGTCCCGGACCATGTCGATGCCGTCCTGGATCGCGCCCTTCTCGCCGACGAAGTCGATGATCGCCTCGGCCCCGAAG
>DATBDM010000018.1:0-11794 GCA_036269915.1 Solirubrobacteraceae bacterium
GCGCGCGAGCTCGGCGTCGGCCCCGCCACGATCCGCGAGGACGGCGCGCGCGTCGAGCGGGCGTTCGACGCGATCGCCGAGCGGCTCGCCGACGGCCGGCCGTACCTGTGCGGCGAGCGCTTCACCGCGGCCGACCTGACCTTCGCCTGCCTCGCCGCGCCCGTGCTCTCGCCGCCGGTCTACGGCATCGTCCTGCCCCAGCCCGAGCAGCTCCACGAGCCGCTCGCGAGCGAGATGCGGCGCTTCCGCGCCCACCCGGCCGGCGCCTTCGCGATGCGGCTGTACGACAGCCGTCAGGCGGTCCGTTCACCATGAGGGTGTGACGCAGGACGCCCCGCAGCGGATCGGCGAGCTGAGCGCCGAGGTCCGCCGCCTCAACGACCTCTACTACCGCACGGGCGACAGCCCGCTGCCCGACGCGGACTACGACGCGATCAAGGACGAGCTCGCGGCGCTCGTCGCCGAGCATCCCGAGCTCGAGCCCTCCGACAGCCCGCTCGGCAAGGTCAACGCGCCCGCGCAGCTGACCGGCCCGACCGTCCGCCACGCGCGGCCGATGCTCTCGCTCGCCAAGGCGACGGGTGAGGAGCAGATCCGCGCCTTCTGCGAGCGCTTTGCCGGGCAGGTGTTCCGTGTCTCCGAGAAGCTCGACGGCCTCTCGCTGAGCATGGTCTACGAGGACGGGACGCTCGACTACGTCGCCACCCGCGGCACCGGCGCGATCGGTGAGCTCGTCACCGAGAAGGCGCGCTGGGTGATCCCGGACATGCCCGCCGGGATCGGCGCGCCGGGCCGCGTCGAGGTGCGCGGGGAGGCGGTGATGCTGCGCTCCACCTGGACCGCGTACAACGACGCGCACCCCGACAAGACGCTGACCAACCCCCGCTCCGGCGCGGCCGGCACGCTGATGCAGAAGGACCCCGAGGCGGCGGCGCAGGCCGGGCGGCTGCTGCGCTTCTTCGCCTTCGGGGCCGATCGCGGCGGCGCGGCCGTCGACCTCGCCGAGCTGCCCTTCGAGGCGGCGGCCCAGGCGGTCTGCGAGGACGCCGACGCGGTGATCGAGGCGATCGACGCCATCGGCGAGCGCCGCGACGGGCTCGACTACGACATCGACGGCGCGGTCGTGCGCCTGCACGAGCCGGCGGCGTTCGACGCGGCGGGCTTCAACTCCGCCGAGCCGCGCGGCGCGATCGCCTTCAAGTACCCGCCGGAGGAGAAGCTGACGAAGCTGCTGGCCGTCGAGTGGCCGGTCGGCAAGATCGGCCGCGTCCCGCCGCGCGCCCGCGTCGAGCCGGTGTTCGTCGGCGGCGTCACGGTCGAGAACATCACGCTGCACAACCCGCGGCTGATCCGCGAGCGCGACCTGCGCATCGGCGACACGGTGGCGGTCGTGCGCCGCGGGGACGTGATCCCGTTCGCCGGGCGCTCGATCCCCGAGGACCGTGACGGCTCCGAGCAGGAGATCGTCCCGCCGACGCACTGCCCGTCGTGCGGCACCGAGCTCGAGATCCGCGGCACCGGGGAGGAGCGCTGGTGCCTGAACCTCCAGTGCCCGGCGCAGGCGACGCGGCGGCTGATGCACTGGGCCTCGCGCCACGCCGCCGACATGGAGGGCGTCGGCGACGTCTGGATCGAGAAGCTGGCCGACGACGGGGTGCTCAAGCGGCGCAGCGACTTCTACGGGCTGACCGCCGACCAGCTGCTCGGCTACGAGCGGATGGGCGAGGTCAGCGCGGGCAAGATGATCGACTCGATCGAGTCCTCCAAGGGGCTCGGGCTGCGCCGTGCGCTGATCGGCCTGGCGATCCCGATGGCCTCGGAGGGCACGGCCAAGCGGCTGTGCCTGGCGGGCTTCGAGCGCATCGAGGACATCGCGGCGGCCCCGGCCGAGGAGCTCGTGGCGATCCGCGACATCGGTCCCAAGGTGGCCGAGAGCGTCGTCGCCTTCTTCGCGCGGCCCGAGGTGGTCGAGGAGATCGCCGCGCTGCGCGCGCACGGCGTCGATCTCGACGTCCACGACGAGGACCGGCCGGTCGATGTCGCCGCGGCGGGCGAGTCGCCGCTGAAGGGCGCGACGGTCGTGATCACCGGCGCGTTCACCGATCCCCGCACCGGCGCGAAGATCAGCCGCCCCGAGGTGACCCGGCTCGTCGAGCAGGCCGCGGCGACGGCGGCGTCGTCGGTGTCGGCGAACACGGACTTCCTGCTCGCGGGCGCCGACGTCGGCGCCTCGAAGACGGCGAAGGCCGACAAGCTCGGCGTCACCGTCGTCGACCAGGACCAGCTGTGGCGCTGGCTGGCCGACGCCGGGG
Organism: Solirubrobacteraceae bacterium; assembly: GCA_036269915.1. Taxonomy (GTDB): domain Bacteria; phylum Actinomycetota; class Thermoleophilia; order Solirubrobacterales; family Solirubrobacteraceae; genus DATBDM01. Next base: position 2,313 of record DATBDM010000018.1, read on the forward strand.
TCGCCTAGTACTAGCGCTCCTGGAGGACCGAGAGGATGTTCCCGGCAGGGTCGCGGAACCAGGCGATGTACGGCCCGCCCTCGCGCATGATCCCGCGCTCGTCCTGGGGCATCCCGTCGAAGCGCTCGAACGCGACGCCGCGCTCGACCAGCGTGTCGACGGCGCCCTCGATGTCGTCGACCGGGAAGTTCAGGACGGTGTAGTCGGCGGGCGTGTGCCGTTCCTTCGGGTACACGAGCGTTGGCCGGTCGCCGTCCTGGAGGTGAAGGGTCATCAACCCGTACTCGGTCGACGTGCGGATGCCGAGCGTGTCTCCGTAGAAGGCGCGCGCGGCGTCCATGTCGTCAACCGCGAAGCCGCTGAAGGCCTTGGTGCTGGCGAAGGTGTCCATGCGGATAGAGACCCCGGCGGCGCCCGGAAATCATTGCTCACAGCCCGAAGCGGGCGCGGAACGCCTCCGGGACGAGATCCGCGTACTCGCCGTGCCGCTGGATGTAGCCGTTGACGAAGGGGCAGAACGGCAGCACCTGCAGCTCGCGGCGCCTGGCGTCGTCGAGCGCGGATCTGATCAGCGTCGACGCGAGGCCCTGCCCCTCGAAGCGCGGGTCGATCTCGGTGTGGACGAACACGATCAGCCCGGGCCGCTCGCGGTAGATCGTGTAGCCGGCGAGCACGCCGTCGGCACGAACCTCGTAGCGATGCTCCTCGGGGTTGTTGGTGACTTCGACGCCCACGGGGGCGATGCTACGTCGTCAGGCCACGAGCTCGTCGGGCACCACGGTCACCATCCGGTCCGCGCCGTCGCGCAGGACGCGGGCGTCGAGCGGGCGGCCGATGCGCTCGTCGACCATCAGCCGCTGCAGGTCGGTCGCGTCCTCGAGCGCGACGCCGTCGAGCGCCACGAGCACGTCGCCCGAGCGCAGACCGCCGCGTTCGGCCGCGCTGCCCTCGACGACCTGCACGACCGCGACGCCGCGCGGGCGCCCGATCCGCGCGGCCGCGGCGGGCGTGAGCGGCCGCGGCGCGACCGCGATGCCGAGCTGCGCGCGCCGCACGCGGCCGTCGCGCATCAGCGCCGAGACGATCGCGCGGGTGGCGCTGTTGATCGGGACGGCGAGGCCGAGTCCGATCCCCGCCAGCGCGGTGTTGATGCCGACGACGTGGCCCGTCCCGTCGACCAGCGCGCCGCCCGAGTTGCCGGGGTTGAGCGCGGCGTCGGTCTGGATCACGTTCTCCACGAGCCGCCGCGGACCGCCGCGCGCCCCGACGGGCAGCGAGCGCCCGAGGCCCGAGACGACGCCCGCGGTGACCGAGCTGGCGAAGCCCTGCGGGTTGCCGATCGCGACGACGAGCTGGCCCACGCGCAGGTCCTCGGCGTCGCCGAGCGGCGCCGGATCGAGCGCGCCGGCCTCCGCGCGCAGCAGCGCGAGGTCGGAGAGCGGGTCGGCGCCGATCAGCTCGACCGCCGTCTCGCGCCCGTCACCGAACGTGGCGGTGCCGCGGCGGGCGCGCTCGATCACATGCGCGGAGGTGAGCAGGAAGCCGTCGGGCGCGATCACGACGCCGCTGCCGGCGCCGACGCCCTCGCCGCGGCGGGTGCGGTGGCGGACCTGCAGGTTGGCGACGCTGGGGGAGATCGCCTCGGCCACGCCGACGACGGTCTGGGAATAGGCGTCGAGCACTGACATGTCTATGATCGTACCAACCGTTTCGACTCAACCATTTGGAGATTGCCATGTCGACACCCGATCCCCGCCGCGTCGCGGACGACGTGATCAGCGTCGCGGCACACCTCGAGTCAGAGCTCGAGGAGGCGCTTGCCGAGCACCGCCTGACCCGGGCGAGCTTCCTCGTGCTCGACGCGCTCGAGCAGGCGCCGGACCACGCGCTCGGCCAGCGTGAGCTCGTCGCCCAGGTCCGGCGCACCTCGGGCACCCTCTCGGTCCGGCTCGGCCGGCTCGAGCGCGCGAAGGTCATCACGCGCGAGCCCGACCCGGACAACCGCCGCCGCGTCACCGTCACACTGACCGAGCGCGGGGCAAAGCTCGTGCGTGCCGCCCGGCCCGCCTACGAGGAGCGCGCCGCGCGACTCGTCGGCGCCCTGGGGGACGGCACCCCCGCGCTCGCCGAGCAGCTCTCGGCCTGGCTGGGCTTCTTCGAGCCCGACGAGCGCGTCGCGCCACGGCTCGGCGTCGCCGTCGCGCCGTCGGCGGTCGCGGCCCGGATGCGTCGCGCCGTCGGCCTCTCCGACGAGCCCGGCGTTCTCGTCGTCGGCGTCAGGCCCGACAGCCCGGCCGCGACGGCGGGCGTGCTGCGGGGCGACCTCGTCACGCGGGCGGCCGGCGAGGGCGTGCACTCCGTCGGCGACCTCGACCGCGCCGTGCGGGCGGCGAATGGCCGCCTGTCGCTCGCGGTCCTGCGCGGCGCCGAGCCGCGCGAGATCGAGGTCGAGCTTGGGACCTGAGCCCTAGGTCCCGAGGCGGCGCGCGAGGCGACTGGCCGCCTCGCGCGCCTCGGCGGCCAGCCGGCGGGCCACGTCGCCCGCCGGCTCCGCCACCGCCAGCGCGTGCGCCTGCCCGGCCCACAGGTTCACGAGGTCGGGATCACCGTTCGCCCGCGCGGCCCTGCGCAGCGGCGAGGTCACGTGGTGGATCTCGGGGTAGGCCGAAGGCGCGTCGGAGTGGTCTCGCATGAAGCGGTTGACGATCCCGCGCGCGAGCTTGCCGCTGAAGGCGCGCGTGAGCGCCGTCGGCGCGTCGCCCGCGAGCGCGGCGCGATGGACCTCGGCGGTGCCTGCCTCCGGGCAGCGCAGGAACGCCGTGCCGACCTGGGCCGCGCTCGCGCCCGCGGCCAGCGCGGCGGCGATGCCGGCGCCCGTGGCGATCCCGCCGGCCGCCAGCAGCGGCATGTCGCTCGCGGCCCGCAGCAGCTGCAGCAGCGCGAGCAGCCCGTAGGGCTCCTCGCCGCGGTCGTCGAACGCCGCGCGATGGCCGCCCGCCTCGGACCCCTGGGCGACGAGGGCTTGGGCTCCCGCCGCGCGCGCCTGCGCCGCCTCGGCCGGCGTGGTGACGGTGACCCAGGGCGCGCTGCCGCCCGCCTGCAGCCGCGCGAGCACGTCCGCGGGCGGGCAGCCGAACGCGAACGAGACGACCGGCGGGGCGACCTCGGCCAGCACGTCGAGCTTGGCCTTCCAGTCGTCGTCGTCGGAGCGCGGCGCTCCGAGCGGAACGCCCGCGCGCGCCTGCTCGCCGCGCAGGCTCTCGACGAACGCCTCGTAGGGCTCGGCGGGCGCCGCCGGCGGCGCGAAGACGTTGACGCCGAACGGGCGGTCGCTCGCCGCGCGGAAGCGCTCGACCTGCTCGCGCACGTCCGCCGCGGTCAGGTAGCCGGCGGCGAGGAAGCCGAGGCCGCCGGCCTCCGAGACGGCGACCGCGAGCTCGACGGTCGCCGGCCCGCCGGCGAGCGGCGCGAGCACGATCGGGAGCTCCAGCCGGGCGGGGTTCACGCCGCCGCCTCGAGCCGGTCGTCGCCGTAGTACAGCTCGCCGCCGACCGCCAGCGTGGGGATGCCGCGGACGCCGGCGTCCCACGCCGCCTGCGTGGCGTCGCGCAGTCGCTGCTTGACCGCGGGGTCGGCGATCGCCGGCCGCAGCGCGGCGGCGTCGAGGCCCGCGTCGCGCGCGGCGACCTCGAGGACCGCGACGTCCGCGAGGTCGGCGCCGCCCGCGAACTGCAGCCGGAAGGCGCTGCGCGCGATCCGCGCCGATCGCTCGAGCGTCGCCGACCAGGAGTACAGCAGCGGACGGTCCGCCATGCGCCGGAGCATAACTTGTCGCTCGTCAAGTTGACGGCTCCTGCCATATTGAGCGCCGTGACCGCCGCCCGCCGCCGCTCTCTCCCCTAGTGGTCTGGGTCGCGCTCGCCGCGGTCGCGGTGCTCACCGCGTCCTCGCTGCTCGGCGCCGCCGTGTGGCGGATCGCCGGGCTCGACGGCTCCTCGCACGTCGCGCCGATCACCGGGTTCGCGACGCTGCTCGTGCTCGTCCTGCCTGCCGTCTTCCTGCCCGGGCATGCCTGGAACGGGCTGATCCTCGCCACGGTGCTGACGCTCGCCGCCGCGGCGGTGCCCGGGGTGCGCCGGGATGCGCTCGCCGGCCTCGCCGATGCCGTGCCCGTGATGGCCGTCGCGCTGCTCGCCCTGCTGCTGCCGTTCATCGTCTCCGGCCACTTCGGGATCCTCGGCATGGGCAACAACGACGACTGGACCATGCACCTGATCGTCGTCCGCTGGCTCGCGCACCACGAGATCCCGGTCGGCGACACCGTCGTCGACGTCGGCTATCCGGTCGGGCCGCACGCGATCGCCGCCTCGCTCACCGTGCTCGGCCTCACTGCCCCGCAGGCGCTGACCGCGGTGATGGCCGCCGGGCCGGTGCTCGCCGCCCGCGCCGCGCTCTCGGTGCTCGAGGGCGTCCGCCGCCCGGCCAACTGGGCGCTGGCGGTCGTCGCCGGGCTCTCCTACCTCGGCGCCGCCTACTACGCGCAGGCCTCGCACAAGGAGGTGCTCGCCGCGATCCCCATCGCCGGGTTCGCGCTGACGCTGCCCGCGGTGGCGCGGGCGGTCGCGACCGGCGGCCGCGCGGAGGCGATGCGCGCGGCGCTCCCGCCGGCGATGCTGATCGTCGGGGCGACGCAGATCATCAGCGGCGGCGCGGCGCTGTGGCCGCTCGGCACGTTCGGGCTGTGGGCGATCATCGAGCTCCTGCGCCGCCGGCGCGTGCGCGCCGAGATGGTCGCGCTCGTCCGCCGCGCCGTGCCGACGGTCGCCGCCGGGATCGTCATCACGCTGATCCTGCAGGCGCCGGAGATCCCGCGCCTCATCCACTTCCAGTCGAGTCACTTCGCCAACGAGCCCGACGGCGGCGTCGGCAACCTCGGCGGCCGGCTGCCGCCGTGGAAGGCGCTCGGCGTGTGGCTGAACCCGGACTTCCGCTTCGCCACGCACCTGCCGGTGCTGACCGCGCTGCTGCTCGTCGGCGCGGCGATCCTGATCGTCGCCGCCATCGTCCACTGGATCCGGCGCGGGCCGAGCTCGCTCGCCGCCGCGCTGATCACGTCGTGGGGGCTGTGGGTCGCCCTGTCGCTGTTCCGCAACCCGTACAACGCGGCCAAGGGCCTCGCGATGATGGCGCCGCTGATCGGCCTGGCGCTGGTCACCGGCGCCGTGCTCGCCTGGTCGCTGCGCGGGCGCCGCCCGGCCCTGCGGACGGCGCGGCGCGCGGGCGTCGCCGCGGTGATCGTCGCCGCCGGGATCTCGACCTTCCTCGCGCTGCGCGACGGCATCGTCGGGCCCGACGCGCACGCCGCCGAGCTGCGCTCGATCGAGGCGACGGCGAAGACGGGGCCGACCGCGTTCCTCGAGCAGAGCGACTACGGCGGCTGGGACCTCTACGCGCTGCGCCCATACCGGCCGACGCTGCTCTACAAGGTCAACACCCTGCCGACGCGGCCCGAGAAGGACTGGCACCAGGGCATGGCGATCGACCTCGACGGGATGACCTCGGCGACGCTGAACCGGTTCAAGTGGGTCGTCTCGCCGAACACCCCGTTCGCGAGCTTCCCGCCGCCCGGGCTGCGGATCGTCAGGCGCACCAAGTCGTGGATCCTCTGGGAACGCACCGCCACCGTCCCACCGCGGCAGACGCTCGACGAGCGGTGGCGCCCCGGCAAGGTGCTCGACTGCACGACGCGCGCGGGACGCCGGCTGAGCCGCCGGACCGGCACCGCGATCGTGCGCACACGGCCCGTGATCGCGGGCCGCTACGGCTGGGACCGCTATGCCGACGACGCGGGCTCGGCCAGCTCGCGCACGCTCGACCTGCCGCCCGGCCGCTGGGACCTGTCGCTGCAGTACCAGAGCCGGAACCCGATGACGATCACCGCGCCGGGGATGCGCAGCCGCATGCCGGCCAACCTCGATCGCATGGGCTCCTTCTTCAACGTCGGCACGGTCACCGGCGGCGGACCCGTGAAGATCGCGGTCAAGGTCGACGAGCTGGGGCTGATCGGCCGCCTGCTCGGCTCGAAGGGCCAGACCCGCGCGCTGAACTCGCCCGGCTTCCACGCGCTCGGCGAGCTCGCGGCGACGCCGCACGGCGAGCGCCCCCGGCGGATCCCGCTCGCACGCGCGTGCGGGCGCTACGTGGACTCCTACACGCTCGGCTGAGCTCAGCCGCCGAGGCGGGCGCGCAGCCAGCCCAGTACCCAGCCGCGCACGCGCGCGTCGGGGAGCAGGGCGACGCCGTGTCCGCCGACGGGCGACGTGCGCACCTGGATGCCGTGCGAGCCGCTGGCGATGAAGTCCGCGCTCGCGCGCTCCGCGGCGTCGGTAATCAGCAGCACGTCGTGCGGATGCCGTCCACCGGGCGGGTCGCCGGCGAAGTCGGCTGGGGAGAGGCCGACGATCGCCGGCAGGCTCCGCCCGACGCGGGAGAAGCTCAGGTAGGCCGCGGCCGAGGCGCCGATGCTCGCACCGACGACGGCGATCCGGCGGTGGTCGACGCGGGGCTCGCGACGCAGCAGCGCGACGGCGCCGGCCACGTCGCGCGCATTGGCGGCCTCGTCCATGCGCCCCGGCATCGGGCGCGATCCGTAGACGAGCGCGCTGTAGCCCGCGGCGCGCAGGTAGGGCAGGAACGCGTCGAACTGGTCGGGACCGCCGTCGGACTGGTGCACGAGCACGACCGCGGGGGCGTGCCGGGCCGTCGCGGGGATCAGCCGGCCGCGCAGGCGCACGCCGTCGGTGGCGCGGAAGCGCACCGGCGTCCCGTGCGGGACGGGCGCCGGCGTGGCGGTCGCCGCGGGCGTGGCCCGGGGCGCGGGGGCGGCCGCGCGGTCCGCTCGGCCGCCGCATCCGCCGGCGAGCACGCCCAGCGCGGCGAGCGCGGCGAGGGGTGGCAGCGCGGCCGGTCGCATCGGCGGCGAACCGTATCGCCGCGCTCGATGAGCGCGCATCCCGAGCGCTCACCCGCGGTGGCTACCGTCGCGCCGTGCGGGCTTCGCGCCGGCTTGTCGCCTCGGACCTCGGCGTGGCGTCCGCACGGCTCGAGGAGCACGGGCCGCTGGCGGTGATCTTCCAGGAGCGCGCCCGCGCGCGGGCGCGCTTCGGGCCGCCCGCCCCCCGGAAGGCGCGCGTGGCGGCGACCAACGCGCATTGGCGGATCCTCACGACGCGCTGTGCGCCGCCGGGGCGGACGCCGGCTTGATCGGCGCGTCATAGTTGCCGGATGGTCCTGACGTGGCTGCGCCGGCGCGATCGCGGCCTGATCGCGTTGCGCAGGGCGGCGCGCACCGCGATCGTGATGCCGGGCATGTTCGCGGTCGGCGATCTCGTCATCGGCGACCCGACGACCGCGGCCTTCGCGGCGTTCGGCTCCTTCGCGTCGCTGCTGCTGTTCGACCCGCCCGGCCCGATACGCGCTCGGCTGCGGGCCCAGCTCGCGCTCGCCGTCGCGGGCGCGGTCCTCGTCTGCCTCGGCACGCTCGCCGAGCAGACCGCGGGGAGCGCCGCCGTCGCGACGGCGATCATCGCCTTCGGGATCATCTTCTCCGGCGTGGTCAGCTCGCTGCTGGCGGGCGCCACGACCTCGCTGCTGCTGGCCTTCATCCTCTCGGTCTGCCTGCCCGGGGCGGTGTCCTCGATCCCCGAGCGGCTGGCCGGCTGGGGCCTCGCGTCGGCGGGCGCGCTGCTCGCGGTGGCGCTGCTGTGGCCGGCGCCGGCGCGCGATCCGGTGCGCTCCGCGGCGATCGCCGCGTGCCGCGCGCTCGGGGCGCGGCTGCGCACCGAGGTCGAGCACCGGATCGGCGAGGACGACCGCCCGATCGAGGCCGAGTACGCGGCCGCCGTCGCCGAGGCCGACGCGCGCGTCGCTGCGCTGCACGACGTCTTCTACGCGACGCCGTACCGACCGACCGGCCTCAGCACCGCGGCGCGCACGGTCGTGCGCCTCGTCGACGAGCTGCAGTGGATGAACGGCGTGCTCGTCCAGGCGGCGTCGCCGGCGGGCGTCCGTGTCGACCGGTCGGTCTGCGAGGTCAAGCTCGCCGCCGCCGCCGCGCTCGAACGCGGGGCGGAGCTGCTCGACGCGCCGGACCGCTCGCCCGCGGAGCTGCGGGCCGCGCTCGACGACCTGCAGGCGCGGGCCGCAGAGCTCGAGCGCGACGCCCGCCGGCGGCTGGTGCTCTCCTCGATCGACCCGAGCTTCCGCGCGCAGGAGCTGAGCTTCGTCGTCGCCGCGGTCGGCCGCAACATCGACCTCGCGGCAGCCGCCGAGCGGCGCTCCTGGCTCGCCCAGCTGATGGGGCGCGAGCCCACCGACGTGCGCGGGACGCTCGCCTCGGCGCAAGAGCGCGCCGGCGCGCACGTCGCGCGGCAGTCGCTGTGGCTGCAGAACAGCGTCCGCGGAGCCGTCGGACTGGGGATCGCGGTCCTGATCGCCGACGCCACCGACGTCTCGCACGGGTTCTGGGTCGTGCTCGGCACGCTGTCGGTGCTGCGCTCGAACGCGCTCAGCACCGGCCAGGACGTGTTGCGCGCGCTGCTCGGCACCGCCGTCGGCTTCGCCATCGGCGCGGCGATCGTCGCCGCGGTCGGCACCGACACCACGCTGCTGTGGGTGCTGCTGCCGTTCGCCGTCCTGCTCGCCGGGCTGGCGCCGGCGACCGCGTCGTTCGTCGCCGGCCAGGCCGCGTTCACGGTCACCGTGCTGATCGTCTTCAACATCCTCGCGCCGGAGGGCTGGCGGATCGGCCTCGTGCGCATCGAGGACGTCGCCCTGGGCTGCGCGGTCAGCGTCGTCGTCGGGCTGCTGTTCTGGCCGCGCGGGGCGGCCGCGGCGCTCTCGATCGCGCTCGCCACGGCGTACCGCGACAGCGCGCGGTACCTGGCGGCCGCCGTCCGCTTCGGACTCGGCCGCTGCGACGAGGGGACCGCGCCGGCGCCCGCGCCGACCGAGCTCGCCGTCCGCGCCGCCGCGGCCTCGCGACGCCTGGACGACGCGTTCCGCACCTATCTCGCCGAGCGCGGCGCCAAGCCGGTGCCGCTCGGCGAGGTCACGTCTCTGCTCGCCGGGGTGATCGGCCTGCGGCTGGCGGGCGACGCCGTGCTCGACGTCTGGGCCGGTGACGGCGTCACCGGCGGTGATCGGGCCGCCGCCCGCCGCGAGCTGCTCGCCACCACCGACGAGGTGAGCGCCTGGTATGAGGCCTTCGCCGCCGGGCTCACCGATCACGGCACCGTGCCGGAGCCGCTGCCCGACGACGACGCGGCCTTCGAGCGGCTCATCGCCGCCGTGGGGGAGGACCTGAGCGCGGCCGACGCCGAGACCGGCGCGACCGCCGTCCGCGTGCTCTGGACCGGCGATCACCTCGACGCCGCGCGGCGCCTGCAGGCGATGGTCGCCGCTCCGGCCCGCGCGGCGGTGGA
>DATBDM010000019.1:0-10989 GCA_036269915.1 Solirubrobacteraceae bacterium
GTCGCCAACACCTACCTGGCGATCGACTCGGGGCTCGAGCTGATCCCGTGCCTGAACAAGATCGACCTGCCGGGCGCCGAGCCCGAGCGCGTCGCCCAGGAGATCGCGGAGCTGATCGGCGAGCCCGCCGACGACGTGCGCACGATCTCGGCCAAGACGGGGGAGGGCGTCGAGGACCTGCTGGAGGAGATCGTCCGGCGCGTCCCGCCGCCCGGCGGCGACCGCGAGGCGCCCCCGCGCGCGCTGATCTTCGACTCCGAGTTCGACCAGTACCGCGGCGTGATCGCCTACATCCGCGTCGTCGACGGCACGTTCCGCAAGGGCGAGGCGATCCGCGCGATGCAGAACGGCACCGAGGCCGAGATCGACGACATCGGCTTCTTCACGCCCGCCCAGATGCCCGTCGAGGAGCTGGCGGCGGGCGAGGTCGGCTACGTCATCACCGGCATCAAGGACGTCACCAAGCTGCGCGTCGGCGACACGCTGACGACCAAGGCCAAGGGCGGCGCCACCGAGCCGCTGCCCGGCTATCGCGAAGTCAAGCCGATGGTCTTCTGCGGCCTGTTCCCGATCAACTCGGACGAGTACCCGGAGCTGCGCGACGCGCTCGAGAAGCTCACGCTCAACGACGCGGCGCTGTCCTGGGAGCCGGAGACCTCGGACGCGCTCGGCTTCGGCTTCCGCTGCGGGTTCCTCGGCCTCCTGCACATGGACATCGTGCGCGAGCGGCTCGAGCGCGAGTACGACCTCGAGCTGATGGCGACGATGCCCTCCGTCGGGTTCGAGGTCACGCTCACCGACGGCGAGGTCCGCGAGCTGCACTCGCCGGCCGACATGCCCGATCCGGCGCGGATCGCCGAGATCCGCGAGCCCTACATCCGCGCCTCGATCCTCACGCCGAAGGAGTACATCGGCCAGGTCATGGAGCTCTGCCAGGAGCGCCGCGGCATCCACACCGGCATGCACTTCCTGTCCGCCGAGCGCGTCCAGGTCAACTACGACCTGCCGCTGGCCGAGATCGTGCTCGACTTCTTCGACCAGCTCAAGTCACGCACGCGCGGCTACGCGTCGCTCGACTACGAGCCGATCGGCCTGCGCGAGTCCAACCTGGTCAAGCTCGACGTGCTGCTCGCCGGCGACCCGGTCGACGCGCTGTCGATGATCGTGCACCGCGACAAGGCCTACGACGCCGGCAAGCTGCTGACCGAGCGGCTGCGCAAGAAGATCCCGCGCCAGCAGTACGACGTGCCGATCCAGGCCGCCGTCGGCGCGAAGATCATCGCCCGCGAGACGGTCAAGGCGTTCCGCAAGGACGTCACGTCGAAGTGCTACGGGGGCGACATCTCGCGCAAGCGCAAGCTGCTCGAGCGCCAGAAGGAGGGCAAGAAGCGGATGAAGCAGGTCGGCCGCATCGAGGTCCCGCAGGACGCCTTCCTCGCCGTGCTCGAGCTGGGCGACTCCTCCTCGTCGTGACCCGCGCGGTCTACGCCGTCGGGCGCGAGAAGGTGCGCGAGTACGCGTACGCGACGGGGGAGAGCGACCCGCGCCACCTCGACCCCGACGCGGCCCGCGCCGCGGGGTATGCCGACGTCGTCGCGCCGCCGATGTTCGCCGCGGTCTACTGCGCGCCGGCGATCGGGCCGGCGATCCTCGACCCCGAGGTCGGCATCGACTTCGCCCGCATGGTCCACGGCGCCCAGCGCTTCGAGTGGGGCGATCCGGTCGTCGCCGGCGACGAGATCACCACCGTGGCCGAGCTCGAGGAACGCTCCGAGCGCGGCGGCCTGACCTTCTTCGTGTTCCGCACGATCTCCACCAACCAGGACGGCGCGACCGTGAGCGAGGGGCGATGGACGAACATCGTTCGCTGAGCGTCACCCCCGATCGCTACCTGACCTACCGCTACGCGGGAGCGTCGGGCGACTTCAACCCGATCCACCTCGACGACGCGTTCGCCCGCTCGGTCGGCCTGCCGAGCCGGATCCTGCACGGGCTCTGGACGATGTCGCAGGTCGCCCGCGCGCAGACCGAGGCGGGCGGGGGACCGGAGTCGCTGCGGTCGCTCGAGGTGCAGTTCCGCGGGATGGGCCTGCCCGAGCGCGAGATCACGATCAGCTCGACGGTGCGCGAGGAGCGCGACGGGGAGCTCGTGATCCGCTGCGACGCCGAGCAGGACGGCAAGCGGATCATCCGCAACGGCGAGGCCGTGGTCCGGCCCGCCGGACGTTCCTAGAAGCGCAGTTCCCCGCCGGCCCGCCAGGTCGCGAGCCGCATCAGCCGCTGCGCGGAGGTCGCCTCATAACATCAACGAGGTGCTCACCCCGCGCCAGGAGCTGTTGCTGCGCAAGGTCGTCGACGGCTTCGCCGAGACCGGGCTCCCCGTCGGCTCGAAGGCGCTCGCGGCCGATCCCGAGGTGAGCGCCGGATCCTCGACCGTCCGCAACGAGCTGGCCGTGCTCGAGGAGCGCGGGCTGCTCGCCCATCCGCACACCTCCGCGGGCCGCGTCCCGACCGACGCGGGCTACCGCTACTACGTCGACGAGCTGCTCCCGCGGGTGCCCAGCGCGCCGCACGGCGAGCTGCGGCTGGAGCTCGTGCGTCGCGAGGTCGACGAGGCGATGCGGCACACCACCGAGGCGCTCTCGCAGGTCACGAACCTGCTCGCGATCGTCTCCGCGCCGCCGATCCGCACGACGACGATCCGCCACGTCGAGGTGCTCGCGCTGCAGCCACAGGTGCTGATGGTCGTGATCATCACCTCGACCGGCGGCGTCTCCAAGCGCGTCTTCACCTTCGAGCGCGCGGTCGACCCGGGCCTCGCCGAATGGGCGTCGGCCTACCTCAACGAGCAGCTGGTGGGCTGGGGGCTCGGCGCCCGCATGCTGCACTCGCGCCTCGACGACCCGTCGCTGCATCCGATCGAGCGCGCGTTCATCGCGCAGCTGGCGCCCGCGTTCACGATGCTCGCCGAGACCGCCGAGAGCACGCTGTACGTCGACGGCGCCGCGCGGCTGCTGTCCGAGCACCGCTTCCAGGACGTCTCCCAGCTCAACGAGCTGCTCGAGGCGCTCGAGCGCCGCGTCTCGCTGCTCGGCGTGCTGACCGAGGCGCTCGACCAGCGCGAGCTCTACGTGCGCATCGGCGCCGAGAACCAGATGCCCGCACTGCAGTCGCTCTCGCTCGTCGCCGCCAACTACGGGCTGCCGCAGCGCAACCTCGGCGCCGTCTCGGTGATCGGCCCGACCCGCATGGACTACGGCCGCGCGATCCGCACGGTCCGCGAGGCGGCCGGCCAGCTGTCGCGCTTCGTCGAAGAGCTCTACGAGGACTGACCCCACATGCCCCGCGACTACTACGAGGTCCTCGGCGTCGACCGCCAGGCGTCGGAGACCGACATCAAGAAGGCCTTCCGGCGGGTGGCGCGCCAGCTGCACCCGGACACCAATCCGGACCCTGCGGCCGAGGAGCAGTTCAAGGAGGCCGCCGAGGCCTACGAGGTCCTCTCGGACGCCGAGCGCCGCCAGCTCTACGACGCCTACGGGCACGAAGGCCCGCGCTCGGGCGGCTACAGCGGCTTCGATGGCTCGATCACCGACCTCTTCTCGGCGTTCTTCGGCGGCGGCGGCTTCGAGTCGGCCTTCGGCGGCGGCGCCGCCCGCGGCGGCGCGGTCCAGGGCGGCGACATCGGCGTCGCGGCCACGATCGACCTGGCCGAGGCGGCCACGGGCACGCAGGTCGAGGTCGCCTACGACGTCCGCGAGCGCTGCGGCACCTGCAACGGCAACGGCGCCGAGCCGGGGACGCCGATCGTCACCTGCCCCCGCTGCCAGGGCTCGGGGCAGCTGCAGGCCGTCCAGCGCACCGCGTTCGGCCAGCTCGTGCGCACCGCGATCTGCGACCAGTGCGGCGGCGACGGGCGCATCCCCGAGCAGCCGTGTCACACCTGCCGCGGCGAGGGGATGGTCGTCGAGCGCCGCCGCGTCGCGGTCGACGTCCCGCCCGGCATCCCCGACGGCCAGCGGATCCGCGTCGGCGGCCGCGGCCACGCGGGCGAGCGCGGCGGGCCGCCGGGCGATCTGATCGTCGTGGTCCGCATCCGCGAGGACGAGCGCTTCCTGCGCGACGGCGACGACCTCGTCACCGTGATCGACGTCCCGGCGCCCCGCGCCGCGCTCGGCGGCGTCGTCCAGGTGCCGACGCTCGACGGGGAGGTCCCGGTCGACGTCCCCGCCGGCACCCAGCCGGGGGAGACGATCAGGCTCGGCGGCCGCGGCATGCCGCGGATGGGCCGCGGGCGCACCGGCGACCTGCGCGTCGTGGTCAACGTCGCGATCCCGCGCCGGCTCTCGCGCGAGCAGCGCGAGCTGCTCGAGCAGCTGTCGGACTCGCTCACGGAGGACAACCTCCGCGCCGACGAGGGCATGCTGGCCAAGCTGCGCCGCGTCATCGCACGGTGAGCGGGCTCGTCCGCCTCGGCATCCGGGTCCACGGCGAGCACGCCGAGACCGCCCTCGCGACGCTGCTCGACCTGCTGCCCGGCGGGCTGGAGGAGCGCCCGCTCGGCCCCGACGTCGAGTTCGCGACCTACGCCGCGCCGGATGCGCTCCCCGATCCTGCGGTGCTGCGGGCCCGGCTCGGCGGCGCGCTCGCCGGGCTCTCGCGCGCGCCGGTCCCGGAGGACTGGGCGCGTCGCTGGCACGCGCATCTCGGGCCGGTGACGGTGCAGGAGGCCGGGCGGGCGCTGACGATCCGCCCGCCGTGGGTCCCTGGCGACCCCGGCGACCTCGTCGTGGACCCCGACGTGATGTTCGGCGCCGGGACGCACCCGACGACGCGGCTGGTGCTGCGGCTGCTGCTCGGGTGCGAGCCCGGCGGCGCCCTGTGCGACTGGGGCGCGGGGACCGGCGTGCTCGCCGTCGCGGCCGCGCGACTCGGATGGGCGCCGGTGACGGCGCTCGAGCTCGACGTCGCCGCGGTCGCCGTGATCGAGGCCAACGGCGCGGTCAACGGGGTGGCGGTCGAGGCCCGCGCCGCCGACCTCACCGCGGGCGCCGCGCCGTGGGCGCCGACCGTATGCGCGAACCTCTTCGCGCCGCTGCTGACCGCGCTGGCGGCGAGCGTCGAGCGCCCGCCGGAGCGGCTGCTGCTCTCCGGCGTGCTCGCGGAGGAGGCCGGCGCGGTCGCCGGCGCCTGGGCCGAGCGCGGATTGCGCGAGGCGCGCCGGCTCGAGGAGGACGGGTGGGCCGCGAGCCTGCTGGCGGCGGCGTGATCCGGCTCGCCGTGCGGGTCGGCGCCGAGCAGGCCGAGCTCGTGCTCGCCGAACTGATCGAGCTCGCGCCGGGCGGTCTGGAGGAGCGCACGCTGCCCGACGGCAGCGTCGAGTACGCGATCTACGGCGCCGAAGGCGAGCTGCCCGCGCTGCCCGCCCTGCGCGCGGCGGCCGGCGACGCGCTGGTCGAGGTCTCGACGTCCGAGCTGCCCGACGGCTGGGAGGAGCGCTGGCGCGACTGGCACCGGCCGCTCGACGTCGACGGCCGCGCCGGGAGCCTCCGCGTGCGCCCGCCGTGGGCCCCGCCGCGACCGGGCGCGCTCGACGTCGTCATCGAGCCCGGCCAGGCCTTCGGCACCGGCGCGCACCCGACCACGCGGCTGTGCCTGCAGCTGCTGGCCGATCTCGAGCCGTCCGGGTCGCTCGCCGATTGGGGCTGCGGCTCGGGGATCCTCGCCGTCGCCGCCGCGAAGCTCGGGTGGGACCCGGTCTCGGGCTGCGACGTCGAGGCCGCGTCGGTCCACGCGACGGTCGCCGCCGCCGCGGCCAACGGCGTCGCGCTGGCGATCGACCGGCGCGACCTGCGCCGGGAGGCGGGGCCGTGGGCGCCGACCGTGGTCGCCAACCTCGTGCGACCGCTGCTGCTCGAGGTCGCCGCGCGACTCGAGCGCGTCCCCGAGCGGCTGCTCGCGTCGGGCCTGCAGCTCGACGAGGTGGACGAGGTCGCGGCCGCGTTCGCCGCGCACGGCCTTGCGCTCGCCGAGCGGCGCGACGGCGACGGCTGGTGCGCGATCCTGTTCGCCCGATGATCTCCTTCTCGGACGTCCGCGAGGCGGCGATGCGCATCGAGGGCATCGCCCACCGCACGCCGGTCCTGACCTCGCGCCATCTCGACGATCTGACCGGCGCACAGGTCTTCCTCAAGGCGGAGAACCTGCAGCGCGTCGGCGCCTTCAAGTTCCGCGGCGCCTGCAACGCGGTCGCCTGTCTCGACCCCGGCGAGCGCGCCCGCGGCGTCGCGACCGTCTCCTCGGGCAACCACGCCCAGGCGCTCGCGCTGGCGGCGAGGCTCGAGGGCGTGCGGGCGACGATCCTGATGCCCGCCGACTCGCCGCCCGGCAAGCTCGCGGCCACCCGCGGCTACGGCGCCGAGGTGATCGAGTTCGATCGCTACGCCTCCGATCGCGAGGCGCTGCTGGCCGAGCTCGTCGCCGAGCGCGGGCTCGTCCCGATCCACCCCTACGACGACGAGCGCGTGATGGCCGGGCAGGGGACGGTCGCGGCGGAGCTGCTCGAGCAGGCGGGGTCGCTCGACGTACTGCTGGTCTGCGTCGGAGGCGGTGGCCTCATAGCCGGCTGCGCGACCGCCGCGAAGGCGCTCGCGCCGGGGATCCGGGTCGTCGGCGTCGAGCCCGAGGCGGGCGACGACACCCGGCGCTCGCTCGCCGCTGGGGAGCGGGTGCGCATCGAGGTGCCGCGCACGATCGCCGACGGCCAGCAGGTGCCCACGCCGGGCGAGCTGACCTTCCCGGTCATCCAGGAGCGCGTCGACGACATCGTGCTCGCCTCCGACGCAGAGATCGTCGCGGCGATGCGGCTGCTGTTCGAGCGGCTCAAGACCGTCGCCGAGCCGAGCGGGGCGTGCGCGCTCGCCGCGCTGCTGGCCGGCCGCGTCGACGTGGCGGGCCTGCGCGTCGGCGTGACGCTGTCGGGCGGCAACGTCACCGCGTCCCGGTTCGGGGAGCTCGTGGGCGCGTCCGGGTAGCCTCGGCGGCATGGCCTGGAACGTCCTGATCCTGGGCGGGGGCTACGGCGGCCTCTATGCCGCCCGCAAGCTCGAGCGCCTGCTTCCCGCGCACTCGGCGAACATCACCGTCGTCAACGACGTCAACTTCATGCTCTACACGCCGCTGCTGCCGGGCGCGGCGGGCGGGACGCTCGAGCCGCGCCACGTCGTCGTGCCGCTGCGCGAGGAGCTCAAGTCGGCCAACATCTACCTCGGCCACGTGCTCTCGGCCGACCCGGCCGAGCGCGCCGTCCAGGTCCGCAGCGCGGCCGGGCGCGAGCAGACGCTGCACTACGACCAGCTCGTCGTCGCGATCGGCTCGATCTCGCGGACGCTGCCGATCCCGGGCCTCGCCGAGCACGCCGTCGGCTTCAAGACGCTGTCGGAGGCGATCGCGCTCCGCAACCGCCTGATCCTCGCGCTCGAGACCGCCGAGTCGGTCGAGGACGACGAGACGCGTACCGCGCTGCTGACGTTCGTCGTGGTCGGCGCCGGCTACGCGGGCCTCGAGGGCATCGCCGAGCTGCAGGACCTCGCCGCCGACCTCGTCGACCTCTACCCGCGCTCGCGGCTGCACGGCCTGCGCTTCCTGCTCGTCGAGGCGCGCGACCGCGTGATGCCGGAGATCTCCGCCGACCTCGCCGCGGCGGCGACCGGGGAGCTGCGCCGGCGCGGCATCGAGGTCCTGACCAACACGACGGTCCAGCGCGTCGGCGAGACGTCGGTCGAGCTCTCCACCGGCGAGGTCGTCCCCACGCGCACCGTGGCCTGGACCGCCGGCGTGAAGCCGCATCCGGTCGTCACGCGGCTCGGGCTGCCGCTCGACGACGGCGGGCGCATCCGGACCGACCGCTACTGCCAGGTCGAGGGCTTCACCGACGTCTGGGCGATCGGCGACGCGGCCGCGATCCCCGATCCGGCGCGCCCCGGGCAGCCCAGCCCGCCGACCGCGCAGCACGCGCTGCGCGAGGCGACGACGGTCGCCCGCAACCTCGCCGCCGCGATCGGCGACTCCGGGCAGGCCCGCAAGCACGCGTTCACCTACAAGACGCTCGGCGTCTTCGTCGACATGGGCCGCCACCAGGCGGTCGCGGAGACGCTCGGGATCAAGTGGCGCGGGTTCCCGGCGTGGTTCCTCGCCCGCTCCTACCACCTGGCGATGATGCCGGGCTCCAAGCGGCGCCTGCGGCTCGTGACGGACTGGACCGTCGGCCTGCTGTTCGGCCGCGACGCCTCCGAGCTCGGCCAGCTCGGGCACCCGCCCCCGCTCGGGGAGAGCGGTCTGCACGAGCGCAGCGCGGGCGGCACGACTCCGGACGAGGAGGCACAGGAGGACGGCCGTGCGGACGGGGCGCGGCCGGACGGGGCGCCGGCGCGGGCCGACCGCTGAGCGCGCTCGCGCTCGCGCTGGTCCTCGGCTCCGCCGTCCTGCACGCGGGCTGGAACGCGCTGATCGCGGACGCGCGCGACACGTACGCGACGACCGCGGTCGCGCTGGTGGCGGGCGTGCTCGCGCTGGCGCCGTTCGCGGCGGCGACCTGGCGCGTGGAGGCGGGCGTCGCGCCGTACGCGGCGGCGTCGATCGCGCTCGAGCTGGCGTACTTCGCGCTGCTCGCGACGGCCTACGCCGGCGCGAGCCTGACCGCGGTCTATCCGGTGGCGCGCGGCGCGGCGCCCGTGATCGCGCTCGTCGTCTCCGTCGCGCTGCTCTCGGCGCCGCTCCACGCCTGGCAGGCCGCGGGTGTGCTCGCCGTCGGTGCCGGCGTGCTGCTCGTGCGCGGATGGCGTCGCGGCGCGGGCGCCGGGGCCGCGACGGGCATCGGCGCGGCGGCGACCGGGCTGCCGCTGGCGCTCGCCATCGCAGCCTGCATCGCGGGCTACACGCTCGTCGACGACCGCGGCGTCCGCCACGCGGCCGCGCTGCCGTACTTCGAGATCGTCCTCGGGATCTGCGCCCTCGCCTACCTGGCGGCCGTGCTCGCGCGCCGGGGCGGCGCGGCGGTGCGCGCCGCCATCGGGTCGCGGTCGGTCCTGGCGGGCGTGGGCATGGTCGCGGCCTACGCGCTCGTCCTGTTCGCGCTCGAGCGGGCCGAGGCCGCGCCCGTGGCGGCGATCCGGGAGACCAGCGTCGTGATGGCCACGGTCGCCGCGGCGGTGCTCGGCCGCGAGCGGGTGCCGTCGAGCCGGATCGCGGGCGCGGTCGTCGTCGTCGCCGGCGTCGCGGCGATCGCGCTGGGCTAGCCGGGAGCTCGACGACCGCCCGGGCCGCCCGGCACGTCCGCACGCGCCACGGCCGCACGCCCCGGTCGACGCGGACCACGGCGCCCGCCCCGTCGAGCCAGACGAGGTCCAGCGGCCAGCGCATCCCGGCGGTGTGGACCGAGCGGCAGCGCACCAGCAGCAGCGCCCGCCCCGCCGGCGCCGCGCGCAGCCACGCGAGGCCGAGCAGGCGCGCTCGGCGCGAGGCGGCGACGTGCACCCGCACGCCGCCGGGCAGCGGGACCGAGGGCAGGCGATCGAGGCGGCGTGGCATCGCAGCCCATAGGCGGCGCGCGCTCGGAACTCGCCCCCCTCGCGGCTTCGAATCCGCCGCCCGCGTCGCACCTCGGACGCGATGCCACGGCGGCGACCGGGCAGCGGCGTACACTGGATGTGGGTGCAGATCGCCGATCGCATCAAGGGTGACGTCGCCTCCGCCATGAAAGCGGGGGAGCGTGATCGCGTCTCGGCGCTCCGGCTCGTGCTCTCCGAGCTTCAGAAGTCCGCCAAGGACGGAGACGGGGACGAGCTCGCCGTGCTGCGGCGGGAGCGCAAGCGCCGCCGGGAGGCGGAGACCGCCTACCGGGACGCCGGCCGCGGCGACCTCGCCGAGGGCGAGGCCTTCGAGGCCGAGACGATCGAGGCCTACCTCCCCGCCGAGCTCTCCGACGCAGAGCTGGACGTCCTCGTCCGGCAGGCCGTCGAGGAGACCGGTGCCGAGGGGCCCCGGGACATGGGCAGGGCGATCAAGCACGTCATGGCCGCCGCCGGCGGGCGGGCCGACGGCCGCCGCGTATCAACCAAGGTGAAGGAAGCGCTGCACTAGATGGCACGACGGCAGATGGAGCTGTCCAACGAGGTCGCCGCGGAGCTCGCGGGCTCCCACGACCAGATCCTGCGCACGCTCGAGGGACACCTCGAGTGCGACGTCTTCCTGCGCGGAAACGTGCTCACGCTCGACGGCGAGGCCGATGCCGTCCAGGCGGGCGCGACCGTCGTGCGGGAGCTCTCGGCGCTCGTGGAGCGCGGGCACTCGATCGACCCCTCCACGATCGAGTCGGTCGCGCGCGTGCTCGAGCAGCACCAGCCGCCGGCGGACGTGCTCGAGGACGTCGTCTGGCGCCATCGCAACCTGCGCGTCGCGCCCCGCTCGGTCAACCAGAAGCGCTACGTCGACGCGATCCGCGAGTCGACCGTCACCTTCGGCGTCGGCCCGGCCGGCACCGGCAAGACGTTCCTGGCGATGGCGATGGCCACCGCCGCGCTCCAGCGCCGCGAGGTCAACCGCATCATCCTCACCCGCCCCGCGGTCGAGGCCGGCGAGCGCCTGGGCTTCCTGCCCGGCGACCTGATGGCGAAGGTGGATCCGTACCTGCGGCCGCTGTTCGACGCGATGAACGACATGCTGGACCCGGAGCGCGTGACCGCGCACCTGGAGAAGGGCGTGATCGAGGTCGCGCCGCTGGCGTTCATGCGCGGCCGCACGCTCAACGACTCGTTCGTGATCCTCGACGAGGCCCAGAACACCACGCCGGAGCAGATGAAGATGTTCCTGACCCGGCTCGGGTTCGGCTCCCGGATGGTCGTGACCGGCGACATCACGCAGGTCGACCTGCCGCGCGACCAGAAGTCGGGGCTGATCGTGGTGGGGGACATCCTGGAGGGCCTCGAGGAC
>DATBDM010000020.1:0-2046 GCA_036269915.1 Solirubrobacteraceae bacterium
GACATCGCGATCGAGGTCGTGGGGCGCCGCCCGGGCGAGAAGCTCCACGAGGAGCTCTTCAATCCCTACGAGCGCCCGCAGCCCACGCCGGCGGAGAAGATCGTCCGGGCGGATCGCGACGTGCTGGACCCGAAGGCCGTCGAGGAGACGTTCGACCAGATCGGCCTGCTGGTGCTCGAGGGCGACGCGGCGGGGCTCGCGGCGCGGGTCGCGGGCCTGTCGGCGGCGCGCGAGGCGCCTGCCCTCCGGGATCCCGCCTAGACTGCGGCGTCCATGACGGCTCACGCCGCCACCATCGTCGCTGCACTCCACGTCAGCCAGCGGATCAAGGACTACGGCTCCTACGCGGGTTTCGCGTGCGTGCTGGGCCTCGCCGTGCTGGCGCTTCTGTACTTCGCACAGGCGCGAGAGGTCAAGCGCCTGCGCGAGTGGGCGGGTCGTGCCCCGGAGCGCGACGCCGACCTGCAGGCGCGTGTCACCGCCGATGCCCAGCAGCGCGCCGCGGTGCCGGCTGCGGTGCCCGCGCCGGCCAAGCCCGCGAGCGCGGCGGCCACGCCGGCAGGCCAGGCCGTGTCGGCGAAACCGGCGACGCCTGCCGCGGCCCCCGCGGGTGCTGCCGCCTCCGCTGCGGCGCCCGCTGCGACACCGGCGACGCCCGGCCAGCAGCCGGCGGCCAAGCCCGGCCAGCCGGCCCAGCCCGCGCAGGCGCCCGCCGCGCAGCCGTCGGCGCCGAAGCCCGGCGTCCCCGCGCCGGCAACCGCAGCCGCCGCTGCAGCGGGAGCGGCGTCCGCATCGCCGGCCACCGCGAAACCGGACGCGCCGAAGAGCGGGGACGGGGCGATGCCTGCACCGACGACGCCGGTGCCGGCGACCCCCGCCGGTGCCTCCCCCAACGGCGCCGTCGATCAGCCCACGCAGATCACGCCCGCCCCGGCGGCCGCGGCCACGAGCCCGAAGCCGGCGCCCAAGCCCGGCCAGCCGCTGCGCCCGCCGCCTCCGGCGGGCGGGCGGGAGTCGACCGAGGACGAGCACTCGCCGCTTCGCGCAACGCTCATGATCGTCGGCGGGGTGCTCGGCGTCATCGCGGTCGTCCTCGTCCTCGTGCTCGTCGTCTTCTCGGGCAGCGACAAGAAGAAGACGCCCAACACGATCGGCAACGCGCCCGCGACCACGCCCAGCTCGTCGTCGACGACCGGCAGCAAGTCGACCCCGAAGACCGCTCCGGTCTCCCGCGGGGAGGTGACGGTTGCGGTCCTCAACGGCACGACCGTCCCCGGCTTGGCCCGTGGCGCCGGCAGCAAGGTCCAGAACGCGGGCTTCAAGCTCGGCACCGTGACCAATGCGCCCGACCAGGCGCGCTCGGCGACCGTGGTCGCCTACGCGCCTGGCCACCAAAACGAGGCGCGCGTCGTGGCACGGATCGTCGGGGTCGGGACGGACGCGATCAAGCCGATCGACCAGAGCACCGCCGTCGTCGCCGGACAGGACGCGTTCGTGGTCGTCACCGTCGGCGCCGACCAGTCGCAGTAGTCCGGCGTTGGCCGGCTTCCTCGACCTTCCCGAGCGATGTCGCAAGCCGCGCGAGCGCGGGCTGACGCACGTGCTCGACAAGGGCCTCTCGACCGCCGAAGCCGAGGGGCTGATCGAGGTCTGCGGCCCGAGCGTGGACCTCGTCAAGCTCGGGTGGGGGACCGCCGTGGTCACCGCCAACCTGGAGCCCAAGCTGCGGACCTACGCGCGCGCAGAGGTCCCCGTGGTGCTCGGCGGCACGCTCACGGAGATCGCCCTGCGCGATGGCCGCATCGACGGCCTGATCGCGTGGCTGAACGAGCTCGGGATCCGTCACGTCGAGATCTCCGACGGAACGCTGGCGATCCCGCATGACGAGAAGCTCGACCTGATCCGCAAGCTGTCCGCGGACTTCACGGTCCTGAGCGAGGTCGGCTCCAAGGACGCCGCGGAGATCATGGCCCCATACCGCTGGGTCGAGCAGATCGAGACGGAGCTCGAGGCCGGCGCGTGGAAGGTGATCGCCGAGTCGCGTGA
>DATBDM010000021.1:0-11897 GCA_036269915.1 Solirubrobacteraceae bacterium
AACGGCAGCATGGCGAACGGGTCGAAGCGCAGCTCGCCGACGTTGCCGGCGGCCGCCGCGGTCTTCTCCGAGCTCATCGTCGCGCCCAGGAACACGCCGTGCTTCCAGTCGAAGGCCTCGCGCACCAGCGGCACCACGCTCGAGCGGCGACCGCCGAACAGGAACGCGTCGATCGGCACGCCCTTGGGGTCCTCCCACTCGGGGGCGATCGAGGGACACTGAGCGGCCGGCACGGTGAAGCGGGCGTTGGGATGGGCCGCGGGCACGTCGGCGTCCGGCGTCCACTCGCTGCCCTTCCAGTCGACGGCGTGCGCGGGCGGTTGCTCCGTCAGGCCCTCCCACCAGACGTCGCCGTCGTCGGTCAGCGCGCAGTTGGTGAAGATCGAGTTCGCGCGCGCGGTCGCGACGGCGTTCGGGTTCGTCTTCTCACCGGTGCCGGGCGCGACGCCGAAGAAGCCGGCCTCGGGGTTGACCGCGTACAGGCGCCCGTCCTCGCCGAACTTCATCCAGGCGATGTCGTCGCCGACCGTCTCGACGGTCCAGCCCTCGAGCGTCGGGATCAGCATCGCCAGGTTGGTCTTGCCGCAGGCGCTCGGGAAGGCGCCCGTGAGGTACTTGACGTCCCCCTCGGGCGAGGTGACCTTGAGGATCAGCATGTGCTCGGCGAGCCAGCCCTCGTCGCGCGCCATCACCGAGGCGATGCGCAGCGCGAAGCACTTCTTGCCGAGCAGTGCGTTGCCGCCGTAGCCCGAGCCGTAGGACCAGATCTCCCGCGTCTCGGGGAAGTGGACGATGTACTTCTCCTCGTTGCACGGCCACGGGCCC
Source organism: Solirubrobacteraceae bacterium (assembly GCA_036269915.1). GTDB lineage: Bacteria > Actinomycetota > Thermoleophilia > Solirubrobacterales > Solirubrobacteraceae > DATBDM01. The sequence goes on from DATBDM010000021.1 coordinate 826, forward strand.
GAGGCCTCGTCGTCCTCGAGCGGGGCGCCGACGGAGTGCAGGCACGGAACGAAGTCGCCCTCCTCGCCCAGCGCGTCGAGCGCGGCCTGGCCCATCCGGGTCATGATCCGCATCGAGACCGCGACGTAGGCGGAGTCCGTGCACTGGACGGCGACCTCGGCGATCGGGGACCCCAGCGGTCCCATCGAGAACGGAACCACGTACATCGTGCGGCCGCGCATCGAGCCGGCGAACTTCCCCTGCAGCGTCTCGCGCATCTCCTCCGGGTCGCGCCAGTTGTTGGTCGGGCCGGCGTCGCGCTCGCGCTCGGAGCAGATGAACGTCCGGTCCTCGACCCGCGCCACGTCGCCAGGGTCCGACAGCGCCAGGTAGGAGTTGGGGCGCTTGGCGTCGGACAGGCGCTCGAAGGTGCCCGCGTCCACCAGCTCCTGACACAGGCGGTCGTACTCCTCGGCCGAGCCGTCGCACCACTGCACGTGGTCGGGCTGGGTGAGATCCGCCACCTCCTGGACCCACTCCAGAAGATTGCGATTCGAGGTCAACTCAGGGGATTCGATCGTCACGTCGGGTTTCAGCCTCACTCGGTCGTTGCGATCACGGACACTTTGTCATACCTGGACGAACCTCTGCGTTGGGACGGATCTAGCCGGTCGGGGAGGCTTTGGGAACGAGCACGAGGCGCTTGAACTCGGCCACCAGGACACCGTCCTGGTTGAGGACGCGGGTGTGGACCTTGACCGTGCCGCGGTCGGGCTTGGAGCGCGACTCGCGCTTCTCGAGCACCTCGGTCTCGGCGAACAGGGTGTCGCCGTGGAACACGGGCGCGGGGTGGCTGAGCGACTCCGTCGCGAGGTTGGCGATCGCCTTCCCGGAGATGTCGGAGACGCTCATCCCGAGGGCCAGCGAGTAGACGTAGGGCCCCACCACGACGTTGCGGCCCTGCTGGGACTGCGCCGCGTAGACGTCGTTGATGTGCAGCGGATGGTGGTTCATCGTCAGCAGGCAGAAGAGGTGGTCGTCACCCTCGGTGACGGTCTTGGCCGGCCAGTGCTTGTAGACCGCGCCCTCCTCGAACTCCTCGAAGTAGCGGCCGTAGGGGTGGCCGCCGCTGGCCTCTCGGGTCCGCTGGTCGGTGTCGACGCTCTGGCTGCTGTCGGTGCTCATGGTCTCGGCATGAAACCATCCCGCCCCATGCGACACCCCCGACAGTTCTTCGCGCCGCTCGCCATCGGCGCGCCCGACCCCGTCCGAGAGATCCCGCAGACCCCCTCGCGGATGATCCACTTCTTCGACCCCTCCAACGAGCGGATCGTCGGCAAGCTGCCCGACATCGCGGGGCGGGCCGACGTGGTCCTGGGCAACCTCGAGGACGCGATCGCGGTCGAGAACAAGGAGGCGGCGCTGGCGGGCCTGGTCAAGGTCGGCAAGGAGCTCGACCTCGGCTCGGCGGCGCTGTGGACGCGCGTCAACGCGCTCGAGTCGCCGTGGGTGCTGGACGAGCTGACCACGCTGGTCACGGAGATCGGCGACGTGCTCGAGGTGATCATGGTCCCGAAGGTCGAGGGTCCGGAGGACATCCACTACGTCGATCGCCTGCTGGCCCAGCTCGAGGCGCGGGCCGGCCTGGAGCGGCCGATCCTCGTCCACGCGCTGCTGGAGACCGCCCAGGGCGTCAACCGCGTCGAGGAGATCGCATCCGCCTCGCCGCGCATGCAGGGCATGAGCCTCGGCCCCGCGGACCTCGCGGCGTCGCGGCGCATGAAGACCACCCGCGTCGGCGGCGGCCACCCCGGCTACCGCGTGCTCGCCGATCCGACCGGCGAGGAGGGCGCGGCGCGCATCGGCGCCCAGCAGGACCTCTGGCACTACTCGCTCTCGCGCATGGTCGATGCGTGCGCGGCCGCCGGGATCCTGCCCTACTACGGGCCGTTCGGCGACATCAAGGACGTCGAGGGCTGCGAGGCGCAGTTCCGCTCCGCCTTCATCCTGGGTTGCGTCGGCGCATGGTCGCTGCACCCCGTGCAGATCGACATCGCCAAGAAGGTCTTCTCCCCCGACCCCGACGAGGTCGCCTTCGCGCGCAGGGTGCTCGAGGCCATCCCCGACGGCCAGGGCGTGCACATGATCGACGGCAAGATGCAGGACGACGCGACCTGGAAGCAGTCCAAGGTCATGGTCGACCTGGCCAGGCAGCTCGCCGAGCGCGATTCGGAGCTGGCGGCCGCCTACGGGTTCTCGAAGCTGTAGCGCTTCGGGCAGCCCTGGGCGGGATCGCCCATGCCGCTGCCCGGGGAGTACACGAAGCAGCTCGCATACTGGAAGCGGCCGCGGAAGGCGCGCGGCAGCATGACGGTCACGACGGAGCGGTAGCGGCCCGCCCGCACGCGCGTGGTCTTGCCGCGCGCCCGCACCGGGGCGCTCGTGGCGCTGCCGCTGCCGACGTAGAACAGCGTGCGCTTGCTCAGCCGGACGTCGCGCGGGGTGCGGTAGGTCTGCGTCAGCCGGATCCTGCGCTTGCCGACGACGTGATAGCCGAGCCGATGAGCGGGGTAGGTGAACGCGCGCGCGATCCCGCTCGTGGTGCCGTCGAAGGCGATCGCGCGGACGTCGGCGTTGCGGTCGAGCTCGATGTCGTCGATCGCGTAGCGGCCCTTCGCGTCGGTCGTCGCGTGGTCGACCGTGCGCCAGCGCCCCGAGAACGGGAACGGGCGCACCTGCAGGGAGATCCGCCGCCTGGCGAGCGCCGCGCCGGCGTCGTCGCGCATCTGGCCCGTGACGGTGTGCAGCGCGCCGAGGGGCGCGGTCGAGGGCGAGACCGCCACGTCGAGCTCGGACGCGGAGGCGACCCCGGCGGCGCCCAGCGCGAGCGCGGCGGTCAGCGCGGCGATTCGAGCGATCCGCACCGGCTCAGTCCCCGTAGCCCGCCGCGCGGCCCGCGCCCGCCAGCCGCTGGGCCATCTTGCGGTTCGCCTCGTCGATCATCTCGCCCTCGAACATCGCGGCCCCGTGGCCGGCGGTGCCGGCCTCCTCGTAGGCCGCCAGCATCGCCTCGGCGCGCTCCCACTGCTCGCGGGTGGGCGTGAAGACCTCGTTGACGAGCTCGATCTGGCCGGGGTGGATCGTCCACTTGCCGTCGAGGCCGAGCGCCGCCGCCAGCCGCGCGCGCTCGCGCAGGCCGTCGAGGTCCTTGACCGCGGCGTAGGGGCCGTCGATCGCCTGGATGCCCGCGGCGCGCGCCGCGACGACCAGTCGCGAGTAGACGTAGTTGAGGTGGTCGCCCGGGTAGCCGTCGGGCGCGCCGCCGATCGTGGTGATCGGGATGCCGATCGCCGCCGAGTAGTCGCCGGGACCGAAGATCAGCGTCTCCATCCGCGACGAGGCGGTGGCGATCGCCTCGCACGCGAGCAGGCCCGTGGCGTCCTCGATCTGCGCCTCGATGCCGATGCGGCCGATCTCGAAGCCCTGCGCCGCCTCGATCTGGGTCAGCAGCTTGTCGGTCATCTCGACGTCGCCGCGCGTGCGGACCTTGGGCAGCATGATCGCGTCGAGCCGGTCGCCGGCCTGCTCGACGACCGCGATCAGGTCCTTGTAGTAGTGCGGCGTGTCCGTGCCGTTGACGCGCACCACGATGGTCTCGGCGGCGAACTCCTGCTCGCGCAGCGCCGCGATCACGAGCTCGCGGGCCGTCTCCTTCTCACCCTGGGCGACGGCGTCCTCGAGGTCGAGGAAGACCTCGTCGGCGGTCAGCCCGGTGGCCTTGGCGAGGAAGCGCTCGCTCGATCCGGGCACCGCATGGCAGGTGCGGCGGGGGCGGACGGTGCGGGACGGGATCAGCGCGGAAGTGGGAGCCATGGGTCGCCCCATCCTGGCAAACGCGCCTTCCCGGTGGGCCGACGGCGGGGCTCGTCCGTAGCCTGGAGAGCGATGCCGGAGCTGCCCGAGGCCGAGCGCGCCCGCCTGCAGATCGAGCGGGTGCTGGGACGCGAGATCGTCGCGGTCGACGATCGCGACGGCTACGTGGCGCGCCCGCACGCGCCCGGCGACTTCGGCGCCGCGCTGGTCGGCCGGCGGCTGACCTCGGCGCACCGCCGGGGCAAGTTCCTGTGGGTCGAGACCGACGACGGCGGGCCGGAGCTCGGTCTCCACCTCGGCATGGCCGGGCGGATCGTGGTCGACGAGCCGCCGGCCGAGCGCGGCTGGGACCGCTTCGCGATCGAGTTCGCGGACGGCGGCCGGCTCGCGCTGCGCGACAAGCGCCGGCTCGGGCGGGCGCTGCTGGCGCCGGACTTCTCGCACGTCGGCCCCGACGCCGCCGAGGTCGGCCGCGCCGCGTTCCGCTCGCGCGTCGGGCGCGGGACGGCGCCGATCAAGGCGCGGCTGCTCGACCAGGGGGTGATCGCCGGCGTGGGCAACCTGCTCGCCGACGAGAGCCTGTGGCAGGCGCGGATCTCCCCGCGCCGCCCCGCGGGCGAGCTGTCGGTCGAGGAGCTCGACCGCCTGCGCCGGGCGCTGCGCGCCGCGACCCGCTCGGCGATCCGCAAGGGCGGGGTGCACACCGGCGCGTTCGTCGAGCACCGGGTGCGCGGTGGACGTTGCCCGCGTTGCGGCGCGACGCTCGAGCGCGCCACGATCGGGGGCCGGACGACGTTCTGGTGCCCCGTGGAGCAGCTCTAGGCCGCGGCGATGGCCTGCTGGAGGGCCTCGGCGGCCTCGTCGGGATCCATCCCGGTTCCCGTCAGCAGGTCCATGGCGGTCGAGCGGATCTGGCCGACGATCACCGAGACCGACATGTTCGCCGTCGTGTCGAGCACCTTGGTGGCCCGCGCGGCCGCGCGCAGCGCCGGCGCCCGCACGGCGCGGAGGTCGCCGCCCTCGTCGAGCGCGCCGCCCACCGCGCGCACCGACTCGGCGAGCTCGCGCAGGGCGCTGACGACGTCCTCGGGCACGTTCTCCTCGAGCCGCAGCGCCCGGACCGCCCCGCGGGCCAGCACGCGGACGTTGCGCACGGCGAGGTCGATCGAGCGCGCCATCTCGCCCCACTCGTCCATCGCGAGGCGATAGCGGCGGCGCTGCGGCGCGAACCGGGTCGCCTCGTAGCCGGTCGAGACGGCGTCGGCGAAGCGCCCGGAGAGCTCGTCGATCGCACGGGCGCGCTCGAGCGCCTCCCCCGCGGCCTCCTGGTCGCGCCGCAGCAGGGCGCCGGCGACGGCCTCGATCGTCGCCGCCAGCTCGTCGAGCACCGGCCGCGCGGCGCTCTGCACGAGGTGCTGCGGGTTCACCGGCAGCACGAGCCCGTTGATGACCAGCGCCGTGGCGCCGCCGACGAGCGCGTCCACGAAGCGCGCAAAGGTGATCCCGCCCGTCGGCGGCTGCAGCGTCGCGACCAGCGCGGCCGAGACGGCGGCCTGGTTGACCAGCAGCTGGCTGCGCCCGACCAGCAGGCCGACGCAGATCGCCAGCATCACGACGAGCGCGAGCTGCCAGGCGCCGACGCCCGTGATCGAGATCAGCAGATCGCCGACCGCGATGCCCAGTGCCACGCCGAGCGCGAGCTCGTACGCCCGGCGGCCGCGCTCGGAGAAGGCCAGCCCGAGCGTGATGATCGCCGCGACCGGCGCGAAGAACGGCCGCGGATGCCCGATCAGCTTCGTCGCGATCAGGTAGGCGATCGCCGCCGCGAGGCCCGCCTGGACGACCGAGCGCCAGGCGAAGCGGATCCGCCGCAGGCGCGTGCGCACCGAGATCCGCCCGCGCTCGGCCGCGTCCTCGAGGTACGGGGCGGCGCGCTCGGGCAGGCGGGGGGACAGCGGCACGGCCGCCGATCCTGCCAGCTACGGCGCGGCGCGCGCGGGCCGGCGGTAGCTGACGAGGACGAGGCCGAGCATCGGCTCGTAGAGCGGGTCGCCGCGGCGCTCGAAGCCCTCGCGCTCGTAGAAGGTGCGCGCCCGGGCGTGCTCGGAGGGCGTCTGCAGGCGCAGCTCGGTCCGCCCCGCGGCCACCGCGGCCGCGTCGGCGCGCTCGAGCAGCCGGGCGGCCAGGCCGCTGCCCCACCACGGCTGGCGCACGAAGAGCATCCAGACGTGCGCGGCGTGCGGCGCGCCGCGCGCCGGGACGGTGCCCGCCTGGCCGACGAGCTCTGAGCCGGCCTCGGCGACCTCGCACCAGCAGCCGCGCTCGGCCATCCGGCCGCGGATGCCGGCGATGTGCAGCTCGAGCTCGGGCGGCTCCCACCCGCGCGGCGCCCACTCTCGATAGGTTTCGAACCCCTGGCGGACGGTTTCGACCAGCTCGGAGACGTCCGCGAGGGTGGCGGGGCGCAGCAGGGGCTCGTCCATGCCAGCACATCATCGCGCGTTGCCGCGCGTTCCATAATTGCCAGTTGTCTCACGCTCTACCAGAGCTTGATACTGTCGCCGCGATCGGTCCGGGGGTGGGGTGCAGGCCTGAACGGTTACCTGCGAACTCAAGAAGGATCGGCGCGATGCCGACTCTGAGAGGGCCAGCCCGCCCTCGTGCGGTGCCCCGTGGACCCCCTTCCTTCATCTTGACGCGTCGCATCCTCGCCACCGGCCTCGCCGGCGCCGCCCTCTTCGCGGCGTCGCTCGGCGCGCTCGCACGCGGGCAGGACCCCAGCTCCTCGCCCACGCCGGACGCCACGGCCACCGTGGAGACCACGGCCACCAGCGTGCCGACGACGGTGCCGACGGAGACGCCCACCGAGGCGCCGACGTCGACCCCCGCGGCCACGCAGACGGCCGACCCCTCGCCCTACCCCTCCCCCGTCCAGACCACGGTGCCGGCCGACCCGACGAGCACCCCGTCCGACGCGCCGACGGCGACCTCGACCCCCGGCTCCACGGCCACGCCCGGCGCCACCGCGACCCCCGGCTCGCACTCGCACGGCTCAGCCCATTCGCCCGCGAAGGGCAACACCTCGCGAGGGACCGGATCGATCAAGAAGGGCTGTGGCTCAGCCTCTAGCTCAGATCGAGGGTGCGGGAAGACGTCGAAGCCGGCGCACACCGACCCGGCTCCGAGCACGCCCGCGGCGCCCACCCCGCCGACGACGAACGCCGACGGCTCGCCCGCCCCGTCGAACCCGACCTTCTCGCTCTCGACTCCGGGCCCGGCTCCGATCGGCGTGCCGAACTTCTTCATCGACAAGTTCCGGATCCCGCCGTTCCTGCTGCCGATCTACCAGGCGGCGGGCATGCAGTACGGGATCCGCTGGGAGGTCCTGGCCGCGATCAACGAGATCGAGACCGATTACGGCCGCAACCTCAACATCTCGTCCGCGGGCGCGCTCGGGTGGATGCAGTTCATGCCCGCCACCTGGAAGATGTACGGCGTCGACGCCAACCACGACGGCGAGAAGGACCCGTTCAACCCCGTGGACGCGGTGTTCGCGGCCGCGCGTTACCTGAAGGCGGCCGGCGGCGACCACGACCTGCGCCGGGCGATCTTCGCCTACAACCACGCCGACTGGTACGTGAACTCGGTGCTGATGCGCGCGCAGGTCATCGGCGGCCTGCCGTCCGACCTCGTCGGCTCGCTCACCGGCCTCACCCAGGGCCGCTTCCCGATCGCCGCGAAGGCCACCTACGCGGGCGCGGTGTCGCGCAAGCGCAAGGTCGTCGGCAGCGGCAACGCGGCGATGGTCGTCGAGTCCAGCGCGACGCAGCGGTCGATCGACGTCTTCTCCAAGGACCGCGCGCCGGTGATCGCCGTCAACGACGGCCGCGTGCTCAAGCTCGGCACGAACAAGCGCCTCGGGCACTTCATCCGCGTCCAGGACGTCTACGGCAACACCTACACCTACGCGAACCTCGGCTCGGTCTCCGCGACCTACCCCGCGCCCAAGCCGCGCTCGGTGCGCAAGAGCCAGGTGCGCCGCGAGCTGCACCTGCCGGGCGCGGGCAAGGCCCCGAAGAAGGCCGCCTCGACCAGCCGCAGCGCCGCCAAGCCCGCCGCAAAGCCGCGGAAGGCGATGGCCGCCGCCGCTCCGGTCGACGGCGCGACCGCCCTCAAGCAGCGCCTGTTCGCCCACCCGACCCGCCCCCACGCCCGCGCCAACGGCGGCGCGATCCAGCTCGGCGAGTCGCTGACGACGCCCGCCAAGCTCACGACGCGCGCCCCGATCGGCCTGGATCCGAAGGACTTCGTGGCCAAGAAGATGCGCAAGGGCGCGCGGATCATCGGCGGCACGATCCTCGGCCGGCTCGGCAAGAAGGCCGACGGCATCAAGGCGCACCTGCGCTTCGAGATCAGGCCCGCCGGCCGCGGCGCTCCGCGCATCGACCCCAAGCCGATCCTCGACGGCTGGAAGCTGCTCGAGTCGACGGCGATCTACCGCGCCGCCGGCAAGAACCCGTTCTTCGGCCAGGATGCACAGGAGCCCTCGATCGGCCAGATCCTGCTGATGAGCAAGGAGACGCTGACCCAGCGCGTGCTCAACGACCCGCGGGTCCAGATCTACCAGTGCGGTCGCCAGGACATCGAGTCCGGCCAGATCGACCGCCGCGTGCTCGCGATGCTCGAGTTCCTGGCCACCTCGGGCCTCAAGCCCACGGTCTCGGCGCTCAAGTGCGGCCACAGCCTGATGACGGTCTCGGGGAACATCTCCGAGCACTCGACGGGCACGGCCGCCGACATCGCGGCGATCAACGGCATCCCGATCGTCGGTCATCAGGGCCCCGGCTCGATCACCGACATCACGATCCAGCGCCTGCTCACGCTGCAGGGCACGATGAAGCCGCACCAGATCATCTCCCTGATGACCTTCCAGGGCGCGGACAACACGCTGGCGATGGCCGACCACTACGACCACATCCACGTCGGGTATCACCCGATGTACGGCCAGAACACGAAGGCGTCCAAGCAGATCGACGCGATCCTCAAGCCCGATCAGTGGATCAAGCTGATCTCCCGCCTCGGCCAGATCGACAACCCCACGGTCGCCGACCGGCCGTCGCGCTACTCGGTCAAGGTCGTCAAGCGCGCCTCCACCGCCCACGCGGGCGAGTAGGCTCCGCGCGCGGCATGCGCGCACCGTTCATCGACCACGTGACGATCCGGGTCGCCGACCTGGAGAAGAGCCGGAGCTTCTACGCGGAGGCGCTCGAGCCGTTCGGCGCCCATGTCGTGGAGATCGACGGCGAGCGGGGCTCCGAGCTCGCAATCGGGCCCGAGGGCTCCGAGGACCTCGTCCTGACCGAGGGCGAGCCGTCCGCGCCGGTGCACGTCGCCTTCCTCGCGCTCGATCCCGAGACGGTCGACGCGTTCCACGCCGCCGCGCTCGAGGCGGGCGGCCGCGACAACGGCAAGCCCGGGCCGCGGCCGCAGTACCACGAGCGCTACTACGCGGCCTACGCGCTCGATCCCGACGGCAACAACGTCGAGGCCGTCTGCCACACCGGGCCGACCGCCGCCGAGCAGGACCCCGCCCGGCGCGGCTGATCAGCGCTCGACGGTCTGCTCGATCAGCGTGGCGTAGGTCTCCGGCCGGCGCGTGGTGAGGAACGGGAACAGCGTCAGCCAGTCGCGGCGCTGGTCGAGGTCGAGGTCGGCGACGAGCACGGCGGCCGCGTCGCGCGGCGCCTGCACGAGCACGCGGCCGTACGGGTCGGAGACGAAGCTCGAGCCGTAGAAGGTGAGCGGGTCCTCGTGACCGATCCGGTTGACGGCGACCATGAACGTGCCGTTGGCGATCCCGTTGGCGGTGATCACCTTCTCCCACAGCGGCTCGGTGTCGAACCCGGGGTGGTCGGGCTCGGAGCCGATCGCGGTCGGGTAGACGATGACCTCGGCGCCGCCCAGCGAGTACGCGCGGGCGAGCTCCGGGAACCACTGGTCCCAGCACGTCGGGAAGCCGAACGCGCCGTCCTGGATCCCGACGACGGGGTAGCCCTCCTCGTCGTCGCCGGGCCGGAAGTAGCGGTCCTCGTAGTAGCCGGCGGTGACGGGGATGTGGAGCTTGCGGGTGCGCGCGACGACCTCGCCGTCGGGTCCCACGACGATCGCGGTGTTGTAGCCCATGCCGCCGTCCTCGGCGCGCTCGTAGAGTGACGCGTGGACGTGGATGCCATGCTCGCGCGCCGCAGCGGCGGCGAGCTGCGTGGTCGGCCCGTCCGGGATCTCCTCGGCGCGCGCGAGCGCCTCCTCGAGGGCGTCGGGCACGATCGCGAAGTACGGCGAGAGCGTCAGCTCCTGCAGGCAGACGAGCTTCGCCCCCTCCCTCGCGGCCATGGCGATGCCGCGCCGCAGCGCCTCCGCGTGCGCCTCGGGGTCGGGGTTCCAGGCTTCCTGCACGGCCCCGATCCGGAACGGCTCACGGGCGGGCGCCTCGACGCGGGCGAGCGACGGAGGCGTCGCCCCCACGGCGGTGATCAACTGCGGCTCCGGCATGCCAGCGACTCTAACGGGAGGCCGATGCGGCGGCGCGCTCGGACACCGCCCGGCGGTAGCGCAGCACCGGCTCTCCGCCGAACGCGCCGAAATGCTCGAGCAGGCGCGGCGCCGCGAGCCAATGCGGCCCGGAGCCAGCCAGCGTCGCCCGATAACTGCTCCACGGCCACTCGTCGGGCCGCCGCGCCTGACGTGCGCTCACGGGGTTCGCCGCGATGTACGCCGTCACGGCCCACATCTGCGCGTTCGTGGTCACGCGGACGGAGCCGAACCGGCCCTGGAAGAGGTGGCCGACGTGATCGTGACGCCGGTTGAAGCGCTGTGCGTAGCGGCCGTGGAGGCGCTGCATGCCCTCGCCGAGATTGCGCTCAGGCGTCTCCAGGAGCAGGTGCACGTGATTGTCCATGAGGCAGTAGGCGAGCGCGTACCAGCGCTGGCGGATCACCGTCTCGCCGAGCAAGCGCAGATACCGGTGCCGATCGCTGTCGTCGAGGAAGATGAGCCCGCGTCCGTTGCCGCGCGCGAACACGTGGAAGATCCCTCCCTCGACCTCCTCCCGCGGCGGACGCATCGCGGGCGATAGGCACCCGGCGCCGACCTTCGCCCCCCAACGGGGTCAGACCGCGTTTACCTAAAGGGGGTCTGACCCCGTTTAGGTAAAGAGGGTC
>DATBDM010000022.1:0-7658 GCA_036269915.1 Solirubrobacteraceae bacterium
GCGCCCGGGTTGAGGATCAGGCCGTCGGCGTAGTCGCTCGAGCGGTGCAGCTCCTCGACGTACTCGCCCTCGTGGTTGGTCTGGAAGAAGCTGAGATCCAGTGCCAGCTCGCGCGCGAAGCCCTCGATGCGGTTCTCGAGCGCGGTCAGGCTGAGCCCGCCGTAGTGCTCGGCGGGCCGCCGGTCGAGGACGTCGAGGTTGACCCCGTGCAGGACAGCAACGCGCTTGTTCATCGCCCGCCCAACTCTGCCACGGCGGCGGCGAGCTCGCCGGGCGCGACCGGCTGGCCGACGCGGACGTCGCCGGGCGCCTCGACGAGCGCGAACCCGACCCGGCCGCCGCGGCGCTTCTTGTCGCGCCCGACCGCGGCGAGGACCGCCTCGCGCTCGACGTCGTCGTCGAGCCGCGTCGGCAGCCCCCGGGCGGCGAGCAGCTCCGCGACCTCCTCGCGCAGCTCGGGCTGGGCGGACAGCCGCAGCGCCGCGAGCAGGCCGAGCCCGACCGCCTCGCCGTGGCGGTAGCGGGCGTAGCCGGTCGCGGTCTCGATCGCGTGCCCGACCGTGTGGCCGAGGTTGAGGCTCTGCCGGCGCCCGCCGTCGCGCTCGTCGGCGGCGACGACGCCGAGCTTGGTGCGCGCGCAGGCGACCACGGTGTCGCGATCGGCGCCGGCCTGGCCCGAGCGCACGCGCGCCCACAGCGGGCCGCCGGCGATCAGCGCCGTCTTGACCACCTCGGCCCAGCCCGCCGCGAGCTCCTCGGGCGGCAGCGTCCCCAGCGCGGCCGGATCGGCCAGCACGCCCGCGGGCTGGTGGTAGGCGCCCGCGTAGTTCTTGCCCTCCGGGAGGTCGACCCCCGTCTTGCCCCCGTAGGCCGAGTCGACCTGGGCGACGAGCGTGGTCGGCACCTGGACGACCGGCACCCCGCGCTGGTAGAGCGCCGCGCAGAGCCCGGCGAGATCGCCGACGACGCCGCCGCCGAGCGCCGCGACGTGGTCGTCGTGGTCCATCCCCGCGGTCGCGAGCGCGCGCAGCACCGTCTCGGCGGTGCCGAGCGTCTTGGCCGCCTCGCCCGGCGGGATCCGCACGTCGGCCGCGACGTCGCCCAGCGCGGACGCGTAGAGCGCGCCGACGTGCTCGTCGGAGACGAGGAAGCGGCGACCGGCGAGCGGCCAGAAGCCGCTGGCCAGCAGGCCCTCCCCCACGTGCACGGGGTAGTCGCCCGAGGCGGCCGTCGCCCACAGCAGCTTGGTCTGAGGCGGCGCGCCGGCCAGCCCCCGCAGCGCGGCGGCGGCGCGGCGCACCGTCTCGCGGCCGGTGTCGAGCAGCACGGCGTCGGCGAGCGCCTCGTAGATCGGCTGGCGGTCGGCGTGCAGCGCGTTGAAGCGCTCGCGGTCGCGCGCGAGCGGCCGGCGGCCGCCGCAGCGGCGCCAGGCGGTCTCGGCGTCGACGTCGCAGAGCACGACGGTGTGGGCCGCGAGCAGCTCGCGCACCCGCCGCGAGGCGATCGCCCCGCCTCCGAGCGAGAGCACCGGCGAGGGCGGCCGCTCGAGCAGCTCGCTCACCACGCGCTCCTCCTCCTCGCGGAACGCGCGCTCGCCGTGGCGCTCGAAGTAGGCCTCGATCGAGCTGCCCAGGCGCGCCTCGAGCTCGTGGTCGGAGTCGACCGGCCGCACGCCGAGCGCGGCCGCCACGGCACGCGCCGCCGACGTCTTGCCGGCGCCCATGAAGCCGATGAAGACGAGCGCGCGCGCGCCGTGCGTCAGAGCGGGCGCCGCTTCCATCCGATGCGCTCCTCGTAGGCCGCGACCGCCGCGAGCGTGTCGTCGACGTGGTCGCCGCCGAACTTGTCGCGGTAGGCGCCGGCGAGCACGATGGCCAGCATCGCCTCGCCGACCACGCCCGCGGCGGGCACTACGGCCGAGTCGGTGCGCTCGCGCAGCGCCTGCGCCGGCTCCCGCGTGGCGATGTCGACCGAGCGCAGCGGCTTGGTCAGGGTCGGGAGCGGCTTCATCGCCACCTGCACGATCAGCGTCTCCCCCGTGGTCATGCCGCCCTCGAGGCCGCCCGAGCGGTTGGTGTCGCGGTAGAAGCCGCGATCGGGCGAGTAGAAGATCTCGTCGTGGGCCTCCGAGCCGGGCCGGCCCGCGAGGTCGAAGCCGTCGCCGAGGCCGACGCCCTTCGCGGCCTGGATCGAGAGCATCGCGCGCCCGAGCAGGCCGTCCATGCGCTCCTCCCAGGAGACGTGCGAGCCGAGGCCCGGCACGACGCCGAAGGCGCGCAGCTCGAAGGTGCCGCCGAGCGACTCGTTGCGCTTGCGCAGGACGTTGATCTCCTCGACCATCGCCTGCGATGCCTCGGGGTCCAGGCAGCGGACGGGCGACTCGTCGACGCCGTCGAAGTCGGCCAGCGTGAGGTCGGCCGGCCGCGGGGCGAGCACCGACGCGATCTGGGTGACGTGCGAGCGGATCTCGACGCCGAGCACGCGCAGGAACGCCTTCGCGACCGCGCCGCCGGCGACGCGCGCCGCGGTCTCGCGGGCGCTGGCGCGCTCGAGCACGTTGCGCACGTCGTCGAAGCCGTACTTCATCGTCCCGGCGAGATCCGCGTGGCCGGGGCGCGGCAGGTGCACCTCGGGCACGGCCGCCTCGACCGGCCACGGGTTCATCCGCTCCTCCCAGTTGGCGTAGTCGCGGTTGGCGACCTGGAGGGCGATCGGGCCGCCGAGCGTGCGGCCGTGGCGGACGCCGGCGGTGACCTGCGCGGCGTCGGACTCGATCTTCATGCGCCCGCCGCGGCCGTGGCCGAGCTGGCGGCGCGCGAGGTCGCGGTCGATCGCGGCCCGGTCGAGCTCGAGCCCCGCCGGGATGCCCTCGACGATGGTGGTGAGCCCGGGCCCGTGGGATTCCCCGGCGGTGACGATGCGCAGCGGCACGGCGGGCATCCTAGATGCCCGCCGTGCCCGCGCCTTCGCTCCTACGGAGCTACATCCCGGGCTGCAGCACGGCCACGACCTTCGCGACCTGCTGACCGGCGCGCGCGACCGTGGCCTTCCACTCGCGCGTCTCGAGCTTGGCGACCGTGCCGGAGCTGCGGTCGTAGGCCCAGCGCAGCGGCCCGCCCTTGTGGAGGTGCTTGCGCAGGGCGCGGGCGCCCGACTTGCTCGTCGCGCGGGCCGTCTTGGCCTTGCTCGCCGAGCTGGTGGACTTGCGGACGATGTTCACGAGGTCGAGCTCGTAGGTCTGCGAGACGGTGCCCGTGGTGGGGTCCTTGACGTCGAAGAACTCGGTGTCGCCCTCGTGCAGGGTGACGGTCTGGCAGTCCGCCGCGTACGGCTTGCAGGTGCCGTCGCCCTGCGGCGTCACGCTCGCGTCGACCAGGAACACCGCGGAGCGCTTGTCCGGGCCGGGGCCGAGGTAGATCGCCACGGGGTTCTCGGCGTCGGGCAGCGGAGCCAGCCGCTTGAGGCGCTGCTTGGTGAGCTCCCCGCTGGCGTCGCCGAAGCGCACCGTGAGCGAGTAGAGCTCGTAGGCCTTCGGCTTCGACGGCGGCGCCGACGAGGCCGGGGGCGCCGTCGTGGTCCCGCCCGAGGGCGTGGAGGGAGTCGGAGTCGAGCCGGAGCCGCCCGAGGTCGTCGTCGAGGTCGAGCTGCCGCTGCTGCTCGAGCTCGTGTTGGCCGCGGTCGCGCTCGCGAGCGATGTCGACGCCGTGGTCGACGTCCCCGCCGAGGGCTGGGGCGTCGGCTTCGGCAGCACGGCCGGCTTGAACGGGTCCTTCGGCGCGCCGAGCACGTGACGGCTCGAGTCGTCGAAGTTCGTGGCCTGCGCGACGATCGGCTTGGAAGCCGCGAGCGAGTCGTCGTCGGAGGCGGGCGCGGTCGTCCTCGCCGGCGCCGGCGCGGGCGCCGGGTTCGAGGCGAGCAGCACCGGCACCGCGACCAGCGCGGCCGCCAGCAGCAGGGCGATCGGCCACAGACGGCGCTGGACGAGCTGGCGCCAGGTGTCCGTGATCAGGGTCATCGGGCAACTCCGGGAACGGTCGCGGTGGTCGTCGCCGGCGTGGTCGTGCCGGTCGGGGGCGTGGTGCCGGTGGACGGCGTGGTGCCGGTCGCCGGGCTGGCGGTCTGCGACCCCAGCGCCGGAAGCGGATCCACGACGTAGCTGGCGGCGCCGACCTGGGCGGTCATGGCAGGCCAGCCGGCCGCGCCAGGGGTGATGTCGATCGACTCGACCCGCAGCAGCCGGCCCTTCGCGTTGACCTGCTCGTTCCGCACGGCGACGAAGCGCTGGAGCTGGCGGAAGTAGCCGGACAGGTTGAAGAACGAGCCGCTGAAGCTGAGGTTGAACGCGAGCGCGGACACGCCGGTCGTGCCGAGCGGAGTGAGCCCGGGCGCCGTCGCGAGCGCGCTCTGCTTCGCCGGAGCGGAGCCCTTCGTGGTCGTCGGGCTCGTCGTCGTGGCCGGGGTCGTCGTGGCGGCCGTCGTCGAGGCGGAGCTGTCGCCGGCGCCCACGTCGACCTTGTCGAAGGCGACGTTGCGGTGCCCGGCGACGGAATCGAGCTGCACCATCAGCGAGCGGACGTCGTCGTCGGCCGGGGCGGCCTTGCCCAGGCTGATCAGCTTGGCGTAGGTCGCCTTGTAGGAGGCGCGGGCCTTCTCGTAGGTCGCGAGCTGCGCCTGCGCCTGAGAGGCCTGGGCCTGCTTGGCGGCGATCTTGGTGTCGAGCGCCGTGGCCTCGGTGCGCTTGGGCGCGAGCACGAGGAACCAGAAGCCCCCGAGCAGGGCCGCGGCGACCGCGACGGCGAGGATGATCTTGTTGTTTCGCGAGAGCGTCATCGGCGTCAGGGGGTCGTCGTGGCGGGCGTCGAGGTGGTCGTGGAGGTGGTCGCCGAGGTGGCGGCGCCCGTCGAGCCCGGCGCGCTGGCCGTCGTCGGGGACGGGCCGACCGTCACGTCCTGCACGGTCGCCGGCGTGTCGGCGCGCTCGAAGAAGGCGACGACGGAGAAGGTCGGCGGGCGCTTGCCGCCGCAGGCCTTGCCGTACTGCTGGGTGCCCGAGCCCGACGTGGTCGTCGCGGCGGCGTCCGGTCGCTCGGACTTGGAGATCGCGACGCGGGTCACGCCGCGCACGTCGTTGAGCCGCGACAGCAGGTCGGCGACGGCCGTCTGGCCCGTGGTGCAGCCCTGCAGCGTCACGGCGGGCGCGCCGATCGCGGGGCGCAGCGCGTCCGGGGCGCCACCGCCCGACGCGGAGCTGATCGAGGCGCTCAGAGAGCTGAGCGTCACCGAAGCGGGTACCACGCGCGAGATGTCGCGCAGCGAGCGCGCCCAGTCGAAGCGCGCCGCGGCGAGGTCCCGCACCGTCTGCACGCGGGTCTGCGCGGCGGACTGGAAGTCCGCGTAGGGCTTGAGCTTGGCGGCCTGGGCCGACACGGCGGCCGTCTGGACGGTCACCTGGTCGAGCTGGGCCTGGCGATCCTTGACCGTGTTGGAGGTCAGGACGTAGGCGGCGAGGGCGACGACGCAGAACCCGAGCACGCCGAGGACGGCGAAGGCGCCCAGGCGACCCGCGGCCTGCTCGCCGGAGGCGACCGCTGCAGAAGCCGGGGTGGCTCCGCGCAGATCCGATGGGAGGAGGTTGACGGCCTTCATGTCCCTCCTGCTATCGGCATCGCCGGGGGCCCACTTGAGGCGGATCGCTGGGGTTGTCACCCCAGCCTGATCCGCCTCCGCGGACTACGAGAAGGTGCTGAGGTACCAGTCGACGATCGCATCGCCGGCGAGCAGCCCGACGAGGCCGCCGAGGGCCAGATACGGCCCGAACGGGATGCCCTTCTTGCGGCCTGCGGCCGCGCCCACGCGGGCGATGATCACCGCGCCGACGAGCGTCCCGCCGATGAAGGCGATGAACATCGCGGGCCCGACCGCCCGGCCCAGGAACAGGCCGAGCATGCCCGCGAGCTTGACGTCGCCCATCCCCATGCCCGCGGGATACAGGACCGCCGCGACGAGCAGGAAGCCGCCCGCGGCGGCCGCCGCGATCAGGTGCGACGGCAGGGCGCCGGGGTCGAGCGCCGCGAGGATCGCGACCGCCCCGACGCTGCCGAGCGCGACGAGCTTGTTGGGGATGATGTGGTGCTCGAGGTCGATGATCGTGATCGGCACCAGCAGCAGCACGAGCAGCAGGCCGAGCCACAGCTCCGGGCGCTTGTCCCAGAGCGCGAGCGCGATCCCGCCGCACAGCGCGGCGGTGCCGGCCTCGACGGCCGGGTAGCGCCAGGGGATGCGCACGCCGCAGTCGCGGCAGCGGCCCCGCAGGATCAGCCAGGACAGCACGGGCACGTTGTCATAGGGCCGGATCGCCGAATCGCACCCCGGGCAGTGCGAGCCCGGGTGCGACAGCGACTCGCCGCGCGGCAGGCGCCAGACGACGACGTTGAGGAACGAGCCGAGGATGCCGCCGAACAGCACCGACAGCGGAGCGGCGAAGCCCAGCGTCATCGGACCGGCCTCAGCCGACCGAGCTGACGGCGAGCCCCGCGGCCACCGTCAGGCGGTGCAGGTCGACGTCCTCGGCGGTCGTGGCCGCCAGCACCGGCTCGAGCGGCAGCTTGAGCTGCTCGCCCAGGCGCTCGGCGTACCCCGGGATGGCGATGGCGGGACCCGTGAGCACGGCGCGCTCGACCTTCTCGGCGCTCTCCTGGGTCCGGTAGAAGTTCAGCGAGTTGCGCACCGTGTCGGCGAGCTGGTGCACGCCCTCCTCGATGGCGGCGCGCGTCGCGGCGATGAGCTCGGCGTCGCCCTCGATCTCCTCGAGCGGGGTGAGGAGCCCGACGTGCGTCATCCACGCGCGGGCGTGCTCGCGGGTCAGCGCGCGGCGCTCGGACAGCGAGGAGATCGTGGCGTCGAGGCCGCCGGCGGCGGCGCGGGTGAACAGGCAGCCGCTCGCGTTGGCGACCGCGATGTTCGTGAGGCCGGAGGCGTTGACGTAGAGCACGGCGCCCTCGCTCTCGGCGGGGCGCAGCGCCCGGATCATGGCGAAGGCGGAGAGGTCGATGCCCGCGAGCTCGAGGCCGGCGTGGTGGGCGGCGTCGACGAGGCGGTCGATCGTCTCGCGGCGGGCCGCGGCGACGACCACGCGCGTGCGCGGGCCCGTCGCGGTCCCGACGAGACCGAGCGACTGGAAGTCGACGACGGCCTCCTCCATCGGCATCGGGATGTGGTCCGGTGCCTCGTGCTTGACGGCGGCGGCGAGCGCCTTCGGGTCGTCGATCGGCGGGAGGTCGAGCGTGCGCACGACGATCCGCTGGTTGGCGACGCCGAGCCGGACGCGGCGCGGCAGATCGTGCTCGGCGAAGAACGTGCGCAGCTCCTCGCCGAGGGCGACCGGGTCGACGACCTCGCCGTCGCGCAGGATGCCCGGACGGAGGTCCGCGACAGCGCCGCGGGTCACCGTGATCGAGCCGTTGACGTGCACTTCCGCAGCCGCGATGTGGCTGGGATCCAGGTCGAGGCCGACGGCGCCGTCGGCGTTCACGCGCTTCTTCTTGAACACGGTCTTCCTTATCGGCAGTCGTGACGGGGCGCTTGAACCGCGGGGTCAGCCCGCGGTCACCTCGCGCCACGTGTTCTGGATGATCCCGGCGGTGCCGTAGGCCTGCAGCG
>DATBDM010000023.1:0-9798 GCA_036269915.1 Solirubrobacteraceae bacterium
CGACCTGCGCCGCCCGGACCTCGTCTACGTCTGCCTCCACGACCGCCCACGCGGCGAGCTGATCGTCGTGACGCTGTGGGAGGAGGGCGACGACGCCGCCGTCCCGCGGCGCTTCACCGACGCGATCCCGGAGCCGCGGCGCCGCGATGAGGACTGACGGCCGCGGCGCCGGCCCAGGACCCGGCGGGACAGGCGAACCCGGCTGGGTAGGGAGGCGGCGAGCTCGGCGCTGGGCGCCTTTCCGGGTGAGGAGAACGGAAACGCGCCCAGCGACGGATCAGTGGCGACTTCACGGTCCATGTGACCGTAAAACCGCCATTCATCCTCGGACGCCCAACCCGGCGCCGCCCCACCCAGCGCAGTTGACGTGCGCCGGCGCCGAAGCGCGCTAGGAGCCGAGGACCGCGCGGCCGCGACCGGCGCGCTTGGCCTCGTAGAGCGCCGCGTCGGCCCGCGAGAGCAGGTCGGTGAGCGACTGGTGGGCGTTCGCCACGGTCACGGTGCCGATCGAGACGCCGAGCGGCGGGCGCGGCTCGGGGACGTCTGCGGTCACGCCCGCGACCTCGTCGAGGATCCGCGCGGCGGACTCGGCGCAGCGCGCGGCGTCGCCGGGGATCCACACGGCGAACTCGTCGCCACCGAGCCGGCCGGTGGTGCCGTGGCCGGAGAGCCGGCGGGCGACCTCGGCGAGCGCCTGGTCGCCGGCGGCGTGCCCGAACTGATCGTTGACGGCCTTGAAGTGATCGACGTCGCAGAGCAGGACGCTGCCGCGCTCGCCGCCGTCGATCGTGCGGCGCACGGTCGCGAGCCAGTGGCGGCGGTTCAGCACGCCGGTGAGGTCGTCGACGCGCGCCTGGCGCTCGAGCTCGGCCATGCGCGCGGTCAGGTCGGCGCCGGGGCGCAGCCCGGCGCTCATCTCGAGGATCACGTCCTCGAGGTCGTCGAGCTCCAGGCGCAGCACGCCGAGCGCGCACTCGAGCAGCTCCTGGTCGGGGGCCGAGCGGACCTCGATGCCGGCGATCTCGTCGGCGATGATCACGCACGCGGCCTCGCGGGACGGGACCCAGGTACCGTCGACGCCGCCGTGGTGGGCGGCGATCGCCTCGACGACGGGAGCCTCGAGCTGGGAGCCCGCGGCGACGAGGCCGCCGGCGACGGCGTGGTCGGTGCCGAGCACCTCGCGCTCGGCGAGCACGCGCGGCCGGCCGGCGCGGTGAGGCTCGGCGGCGCGGTCGGCGGCGGCGGTGCCGAAGGCCAGCGGAAGCACGAGCTTGCCGACGTCGTGCAGAAGCCCCGCGAGGTGGGCCACGTCGGAGTTGGCGCCGGTGCGCTCGGCGATCGCCTGGGCGCCGGTGGCGACCGCGGCGGCGTGCAGGTTCATCTGGCCGACCGAGCGGCCCGCGTTGCCGGGTGCGCGCTCGAAGAAGCCGAAGGTCGCGGCCTCGAGCGCGAGGCGCGAGATCGCCAGGCGCCCGACGAGCGTCACGGCCGAGCGGATCGAGTGCACCCGCAGGGGGCGCGCGCACGCGGCGGAGTTGGCGTAGCGCAGCAGGTCGGTGGCGAGGCCCTGATCGGCCTCCAGCACGGCGACCATCTCCCCGACGCCGGCCTCGTCGCTGCGGGCGAGCTGGCCCACGCGGCGCACGGTGGCGCTCAGCACGGGCAGGCGGCCGAGGTCCTCGACGGCGCGAAGCAGGCGCGGGTCCGGCTCGATGTGATCGGGGGCGGAGGGCGACACGTGTCCTCGATCGCTGGTTCGGCGTGGGAGCCGCGAACTTGAGCGCATCCGACACGCGCGCGTGCCAGACTGGGGCCCCATGCGTCCCTACGAAGGCCTGCTGACGGCCATGGTCACGCCGTTCGCGCCCGACGGGTCCGTCGACGAGGCGACCGCCGTCGCGCTCGGGCGGCACCTGCTCAGGAGCGGGTCGCACGGCCTCGTGGTCTGCGGCACCACCGGGGAGGCCGCGACGATGAGCGACTCCGAGCACATCGGCCTCATCCGCCTGATGGCGTCCGAGCTCGGCTCCGAGGGCGCGATCGTCGCCGGCGCCGGCTCCAACGACACCCGCCACGCCGTGCATCTCACCGAGGCCGTGGTCGAGGCCGGCGCGGACGCCGTGCTGTCGGTCACGCCGTACTACAACAAGCCGAACTCGCGCGGGGTCAAGCGCCACTTCGAGGAGGTCGCGCGCGCGGCCGGCGACACGCCCGTCGTGCTCTACAACATCCCCGCGCGCACGGCCGTCAACATGGCGCCGGACCTGCTCGCCGAGCTGGGCCAGATCGACGGCGTAGAGGCGGTCAAGCAGGCCAACTCAGCCGAGATCGACCCGATCGACGGCCTCGCGATGCTCGCCGGCAACGACGACGTCCTCGCCGCCGTGATGGACAAGGGCGGCGCGGGCGGCATCTGCGTCGCCTCGCACGTCGTCGGTCCCGAGATGCGCCGGATCGTCGACGAGCCCGACGAGCGCGCGGAGATCGACGCCGGCCTGCGCGAGATCTACAAGGCGCTCTTCGTCACCGCCAGCCCCGCCCCGGTCAAGGCCGCGCTCGCCATGCTCGGCCACGACTGCGGCGGCGTGCGGCTCCCGATCGTCGAGGTCGACGACGCCGAGCGCGCCGTCGTCCGCGACGCGCTCGCCGGCCACGGGCTGCTGCGGGAGACGTCCGCGAGCGGAGCGGTGGCGAGCGCTTTGCGCGAGACAGGATGAGTGGCGGCGTGCGCGTCCTCCCGCTGGGAGGCGTGGGGGAGATCGGCAAGAACCTGACGGTCGTCGAGTACGAGGGCCGGATCGTCGTCGTCGACATGGGGCTGCGCTTCCCGACGGCGGACATGATGGGCATCGACCTCGTCCTGCCGGACTTCTCCTACCTGCGCGAGCGCGCCGCCGACATCGAGGCGGTCGTCATCACCCACGGCCACGAGGACCACCTCGGCGCGCTGCCCTGGATCATGCGCGAGCTCGGCCAGAAGGCGGTCCCGGTCGTCTACAGCGGCCAGCTGACCGTCGCCATGGCGCGCTCCAAGCTCGACGAGCACAAGCTGCGCGAGGTCAACCTCGAGGTGCTCCCGATCGGCAACGTCGCCCAGGCCGGGCCGTTCGGCATCGAGCGCCTGCACCTGACGCACTCGATCCCGGACTCCTCGGGCGTCGCGCTCAAGACCGACCTCGGCACGATCGTCTTCACCGGCGACTACAAGTTCGACCAGACCCCGGTCGGCGGTGCGCCCGCCGACATGGCGCGGCTCGCCGAGCTGGGCCGCGAGGGTGTGCTGCTCCTGTGCGGCGACTCGACGAACGCCGACCGCCCGGGCATCTCGACCAGCGAGTCGCTCGTCGGCCCGAACCTCGAGCGGGTCTTCGCCCGCTGCTCGGGGCGCATCGTGGTGACCTGCTTCGCCTCGAACATCCACCGCGTCCAGCAGGTCGTCGACGCCGCCGCCGCGCTCGACCGCAAGGTCGCGCTGATCGGGCGCTCGATGCGCAAGAACGTGAACATCGGCCGCTCGCTGGACCACATCGACGTGCCCGAGGGCATGCTCGTCCAGCCGCGCGAGATCGAGAACTTCCCCGACTCCAAGCTCGTCATCGTCTCGACCGGGTCCCAGGGCGAGCCGCTGTCGGCGCTGCGCCGCATGGCCTACCGCGACCACCCGTCGGTCGAGCTGCGCCGCGGCGACACCGTGGTCTTCTCGGCGACGCCGATCCCGGGCAACGAGCGCGCGGTCAACGAGACGATCGACCGGCTCTACCACGTCGGCGCCGATGTCATCACCGCCCGCGACGCGCCGATCCACGCCTCCGGCCACGGCTACCAGGAGGAGCTCAAGATGATGCTCAACCTGACCCAGCCGCGGTACGTGATGCCGGTCCACGGCGACTACAAGCGGATGTTGCTGCACGGCGAGCTCGCCGAGGCGGTCGGCGTGCCCAAGGAGCACGTCTTCAAGACCGAGAACGGCCTGGCGCTGGAGATCGACGCCAAGGGCGCGCGCCTCGGCGGCCGCGAGACCGCTGGCATGGTCTTCGTCGACGGCGTCGACATCGGCGACGTGTCCGACGTCGCGCTGCGCGACCGGCGGATGCTCTCCGCCGACGGCATCTTCATCGTCGTCGCGACCATCTCCGAGCAGGACGGATCGTCGGTCGTTCCGCCGGAGGTGCTCGCCCGCGGCGTCCCGTTCCTGGATGCCGAGAGCGCGTTCATCGACGAGCTGCGCGAGGCGGTCGAGGACTCGCTCGACCGCGCCGCGGAGCAGCACATCACGGAGATCGACGTGCTCGAGACCTTCCTGCACGACGACCTCGCGCAGTACATCTACAAGCGGCTCAAGCGCCGCCCGATGCTGCTGCCCGTGCTCGTCGAGGTCTGACGCGCCGGACGCCGGAGGATCATCCGTCCGGGGTGGCTTGAGCGAGCCGATCCCGTGGTACCCGGACGGTAGCGCTCGGCGCTTTCTCATGACGGGTCCAGATCAGCTCACCTTCCACCGCCCTCCGCGGGCGTATCCCGCGGCGGTCCCCGGCGAGCCGATGCGGATCGCGGCGCCCCCGACGGAGCAGCCGCCGATCCACAGCTCCGTGGTGCAGGTGCTGATGCCGCTGGTCGGCGGCGTCGGGCTCGTCGGCTTCGCCGTGGTCTACAAGAACACGACGTTCCTCTATGTGGCTGGGGCGATGATGGTGCTGATGCTGCTGGCCTCGGTCGGCATGCGCGCCTCGCAGAAGCGCGGGGTGCGCAAGCGTGCCGCCGCGGAGGCGCGCCGCTACGCGAAGTACCTCGGCGAGCGCGACCGCGAGCTGGCGGAGGCGGGCGATCTGCAGCGCGCCGCGCTCGAGCGCCTGTACCCCGAGCCGAAGAAGCTCTGGACCCAGGTGGTCAAGCGCCGCGAGGTCTGGGAGCGCCGACCCGATCACCGCGACTTCCTGCACGTGCGGCTCGGCCAGGGGACGATCCCGCTCGACCGCGAGGTCGAGCTCGACCTCGGCACGAACCCGCTGGCCGAGTACCAGAAGCACCCGCTCCACGAGGCCCGCCGGCTGGTGGAGCGGCGCGGCGAGCTGCGCAACGAGGCGGTCATCGTCGACCTCGCCGACGTCGGCGTGCTCGCCGTCACGGGAGATCGGGGCCGTTCGCGCGCCTGGGCCCGCGGGCTGATGACGCAGCTCGCCGCCTGGCGCGCGCCGCACGACCTGCGGCTGGTCACCGCGTTCGACCCCGGGCACGGCGACGCGTGGGAGTGGGGGAAGTGGCTCCCGCATCAGCAGGCCGACCCGGGTGCCCCCGCCAGCGGCGGCCTGCTGCTCGCCCGCAGCGCGGGGGAGCTCGAGGCGATGCTCGAGCTGCAGATCCGCCCGCGCATCGACCAGCTGCGCCGGATCGCCGACGCCGACCAGCACACGCAGCGCTCCGTCGAGCTGACCGCGCCCGAGCTCGTCGTGATCGTCGACGGCTGGACGCCCGGGCACCCGGTCAACCACGGCATCGCGTTCCGCGAGCTGATGACCCGCGGGCGCCAGCTCAAGGCCGTGCTCGTGCTGCTGATCGACGACCGCTCGCTCGAGCCGTCCTCGATTCACGCACGGCTGGCGATCCCCGAGCGCGGAGTCGCCTCCTGGGAGATCTCCGGCCAGGACGCGCCCTCGATCCCGGCGATCTGGATCGACGAGGTCGAGGTCGGGATCGCCGAGGCGATCGCCCGGGCGCTGACGCCGCTGCGCCTGGCCGAGGGCTCCGGCGACGGCGAGCGCGGGCTGAGCGCCAGCGTCCGGCTCGTGGAGCTGCTCGGGGTCCAGGACGCCGGCGAGATCCGCCCGGAGCGCACCCAGCGGCGCCACTTGCGCGCTGATGCGCTGCGCGCGCCGATCGGCCGCTCGGCGGACGGCGAGATCCTCTGGCTGGACCTCAAGCAGGCCGCGGAGGACGGCATGGGGCCGCACGGCGTGCTGGTCGGCGCGACCGGCTCGGGCAAGAGCGAGCTGCTGCGCTCGCTGGTCGCCGGCCTGGCCGCGACCCACGATCCCGAGCACCTGGCCTTCGTGCTCGTCGACTACAAGGGCGGCGCCGCCTTCGCCGACCTCGCGCGACTCCCGCACGTCGCGGGCATGATCACCAATCTGCAGCGCGACCTCTCGCTCGTCGACCGCATGCGCGACGCGCTGATCGGCGAGCAGGAGCGCCGCCAGACGATGCTGCGCGAGGCGGGCAACGTCGACGACATCGTCGCCTACCAGGCCCGCCGCGAGCGCGACGCGTCGCTGCCGCCGATGCCCGACCTGCTGGTGATCGTCGACGAGTTCGCCGAGCTGCTCGCCGCGCGGCCGGAGTACATCGACCTGTTCGTCGGGCTCGGCCGCGTGGGCCGCTCGCTCGGCATTCACCTGCTGATGAGCTCCCAGCGCCTCGACGAGGGGCGCCTGCGCGGCCTGGAGAGCCACCTGCGCTACCGGCTGTGCCTGCGGACCTACTCGGCCCCGGAGTCGAAGATGGTGATCGGGACGCCCGACGCCTACCTGCTGCCGTCGCTGCCCGGGCTCGGCTACCTGAAGGTCGACACGACGCATTACGTCCAGTTCCGCGCCGCGCTGTCCTCGACCCCGTACGACCCGGCGCCGGCCGACGTCGCCGCCAGCGCGCCGCCGCCCGTGCGCGCGTTCGACGCCGCCGAGCTCGCCCCCGGCGACCCGAGCGTCGAGGAGCGCATCGGCCCGGCGCTGACCGGCCGCAGCGAGTTGCAGGTGCTCGTCGATCGCCTCGCCGAGGGCCGCGAGCCGGTGCATCAGGTGTGGGTCGCGCCGCTGGCCGCGGCCGAGCCGCTCGACGCGGTGCTCGGCGGGCCGCCGTGGTGGAAGCGCGAGCAGCGCGCGCTCGGGTTGGCCGCCACGATCGGCCGCCTCGACCGGCCCTCCGAGCAGCGTACGGAGGCCTTCCAGCTCGACCTCGCCGGCTCCGGCGGGCACGTCGCGGTCGTCGGCGCACCGCGCACCGGCAAGAGCACGCTGCTGCGCACGCTGGCCGTCTCGCTGATGCTCGGGCACACGCCCGACCGGCTCCAGCTCTACGGCATCGACCTCGGCGGCGGCCTGCTCGGCGCGCTCGAGGGAGCGCCGCACGTCGGTGGCGTCGCCGGCAAGCTCGACCGTGAGGCGATCGAGCGCGTGGTGCGCCAGCTCCAGGCCGAACTCGAGGACCGCGAGACGCTGTTCCGCGCGCGCCGCTGGGAGAGCATGCGCGACGCCCGCGCCGACGGGGAGGGCGTCCCGGACATCGTCCTGCTCGTCGACGGCTGGGAGTCGTTCAAGCGCGAGTTCGAGGGCCTCGACCGCGAGCTCGAGGAGCTCGCCGCCGCCGGCCTGTCGTTCGGAATCCACCTCGCCGTGAGCGCCAACCGCTGGGCCGAGATCCGGCCGGCGCTGCTCGACAACCTCGGCTCGCGGCTCGAGCTGCGGCTCAACGACGCGATCGACTCGCTGGTCTCGCGCTCCGCCGCCGACGCGCTGCCCGACGGGATCCCCGGCCGCGGCCTCACGATGGGCGGGCTGTACTTCCAGGTCGCGCTGCCGCGCGTCGACGGCCGCGCCAGCGACGAGGGGACCGGCGACGCGCTGGCCATGATCGTGGAGCAGATCGGCGCGCACTGGAGCGGCGCGCGCGCCGAGCGCATCCGGCTGCTCCCGCGCGAGCTCTCGCCGGCCGAGCTGCCCTCGCCGAGCCGCGAGGAGGGCGTCGCGATCGGGATCGAGGAGCGCGGGCTGCAGCCCGTGCGGTTGGACCTGCTCGGCGGCGACCCGCACTTCCTGCTCTTCGGCGATGCCGAGACGGGCAAGTCGTCGCTGCTGCGCGGCCTCGCCCACGGCCTTGGCTCGCTGTACACGCCCGAGGAGCTGCAGCTGACGATCGTCGACGTGCGCCGCTCGCTGGTCGACCTCGCCGAGGACCCGCACGTCCGCGCGTACGCCGCCAACGCGATGGCCGCCCAGGACGCCGCGCAGGCGCTGCGCGCCGAGCTCGAGCCGCGCCTGACCGCGGCGGGCGTGTCACCGCTGGCCGGCCCGAGCTGGCAGGGGCCCTGCCACGTCGTGCTCTTCGACGACTACGACCTCAGCGCCGGGCCGTCCGGCGGCCCGCTGGCGCCGCTGCTCGACCTGCTCGCCGTCGGCCGCGACGTCGGCCTGCACGTGGTGCTGAGCCGCCGCGTCGGCGGCTCCGCCCGCGGCGCCTACGAGGCCGTCTTCGGTCGCATGCGCGAGCTCGGCTCGCCCGGCCTGCTGCTCAGCGGGGACCCGGGGGAGGGGCCGCTGCTCTCCGGCACCAAGGCGGCCTCCCAGCCGCCGGGTCGCGGCCTGCTGATCCGCCGCGGCGAGCGTCCCCTGCTCGTCCAGACCGCCTTCTCAGCGCCCGGCCAGCCGGCCGGCGCGGCCACGATGACCTCCGGACCGTCACGGGAGACGTACGAGAGATGAACACCGCCGCAGTGACCATCGCCGGCCCGGATCGCCGCGTGGATCTCGTGGTGTCGACCGAGACGTCGATCGCCGACCTCATCCCGACGTTCGTCGAGCTGAGCGTCGACGACGCGCCCAACGGAGACGGCCCGCGGCCGGTGTGGAGCGTCGCGCCTCCGGGTCACCAGCCGTTGCCGCTGGACCGCACGCTGGCCCAGTGCGGCGTCGCCGACGGCACCGTCCTGACGCTCACCGAGGTGCGCTCGCAGGCGATGGCGCCGCCGAGCCCCGCCCAGGCGGCGCGCCGCTCGCGCGAGCCGCGCCACGGCACGCCGCGCGAGCGCGCGCAGCTCGCGCTGCCGGAGGCGCTCGGCGGCAGCCAGCGGATGGGGAAAGCGGTCAAGGCGTTCTTCGGCTACGAGGACGAGGAGCCGATCGTCGAGTCGTCCGCGCCGACGGCGCCGAGCAACCGCGAGCTGCTCACCAAGGCCGAGCAGCGCGGGCCGATGGATCGCGCGCGCGGCGCGTGGCGCGACTCGGACTACCTGACCCGGCTCGACCGCGCGATCGCGGCGCCGCGGCTCAACCGCTGCGCGACGATCGCGGTCGTCTCGCCCAAGGGCGGCGTCGGCAAGACCACGCTGACCGTGCTCCTCGGGTCACTGCTGGCGCGGGTGCGGCGCGATCGCATCGTCGCCGTCGACACCAACCCGGACTTCGGGTCGCTCGGCCGCACGCTCACGCCCGACCACCAGACCTTCGTCGACGACCTGGGGGAGATCCTCGAGCAGCCCGACCTCGCGGTCACCGCGCTCGACCGCCACCTCGGGCGCGCCTTCGAGGGGTTGATGGTGCTGCCCGCCCCCACCGACCCCGCGCGGATGGCCCGGCTCGACGAGGGCTCCTACCGGCGCGTGATCGAGCGCCTTCAGGCGATGGTCGGCGTACTGGTGCTCGACTGCGGCACGGGCCTGCAGGAGCCCGCCGCGCGCGCCGCCCAGGCCAGCGCGGACCAGATCCTGCTCGTCTCCGACGCGCACCCCTCGACCGCCTCGCTCGTGACCGAGGCGGCGGAGCTGCTGCGGACGGTCGGGCCGCCGATCACGCTCGTCGTGAACCGCATGCCGGCCGCCAAGCAGTCGCGCATCGACCTCGACGGCCTCGAGCGCCTCGTCCCGGACGCCCAGGGGCTCGTGATCGTGGACGAGGACCAGCGGGCCGCCGCCCGCGTCGCCGCCGGCTCGTTCGGCTGGGACGACGCGCCGGACAACTGGGCGCGGCAGCTGCGCGAGCTCGCCGTCGTGATGCAGAGCGACTGGCGCGACCTCGGGCTGACGCCCTAGCC
>DATBDM010000024.1:0-16024 GCA_036269915.1 Solirubrobacteraceae bacterium
TCGAGCTCCCGCCGCCCGAAGCCCTCGCGGTCGCGGTAGGACACGTGGGCGCCGACGACGACGCCGAGCTTCGACGCACGGCGCGCGACCGCGAGCATCGTCGCCGCGTCACCGGCGTGGAACCCGCAGGCGACGTTGGCGCTCGTCACCAGCGCGAGCAGCGCGTCGTCGTCGCCCACGCCCTCGCCGACGTCCGCGTTGAGGTCGAGCACCCCCGCTGACATCAGGGCGAAGCCACCCGCCCGAATGTTCTCCACATGGACATGCCAGGCACCCTCACCGTGATGCAGGATGCTCTCATGCCGTCCGCCCGCACCACTCGCTCAAGTGTCCGACGCGTGGTCCTCGTGCCTGCGACTCCGACCTCCTCCCAGGGTCGCGGCGATGAGCTCATCCGCCGCTACCGGCTTGCCCGGCTGCGGTTGGAGGGACGCGAGGCCACGGCCGCCGAGGCTCCCCGACCCGGACTCATCGGCGGCTGACCGCGCGCCCGCCGCCGCCCCCGTCTCCGCCAGCAAGGGGGCGGCGGCCGGGCCGTGGCAAGGGTGTGGACAACTTCACCGCGCGTTGATCTGTCAGCGGTAATCTCGGTCGGGTGAACGAGTCCGCTTCCCCATCTCCGTCGGTGTTCGGCACGCTCGCCCGCAAGGGGATCGCCTGGCTGATCCTCATCGCGATCGCCGTGATCCTCGTCAAGGTCGCCGTCGGCATCGTCGTCGGCCTGGTCACGACGCTCGTGGTCATCGCCGCGGTCGTCGCGCTCGGCTTCGGGGCGCTCTGGGCGTACCGCCACCTCTAGCGCGCCTTGGCCTACGTCGTCATCTGCGTCTTCTTCGGCCTGGCCGGAGGCGTGGTCGGACGCGTCAAGGGCTCGTCGTTCTTCCTCTGGTTCCTGATCTCCGCGATCGCACCGATCGTGGGGCTGCTGGCCGCGATCCTCTATCGCCCTGAGAGCAACGAGGAGCGCCGCGTGTGCCCGCGCTGCGGCAAGGTGCTCAAGCTCTACGACCAGGTGTGCATGCGCTGTGGCCTCGACCTCGACTTCCCGGAGGCCACGCTGCCCCCGGAGTCGCAGGTGGCCGCGCCGGGCCGCCGATAGACTGGTTCGCCCCGATCTCCTGGAAGGACCCAAGCGCCAGCATGCGAGCAGTCGACGCCATCATGGAATGCCTCAAGGCCGAGGGTGTCGACGTCGTATTCGGCTATCCGGGCGGCGCGAACCTCCCCACCTACGACGCGTTCGTCGACGCGGGCATCCGCCACATCCTCGTCCGCCACGAGGCCGGCGGCGGCCACGCCGCGGAGGGTTACGCCAAGGCTTCCGGCAAGGTCGGCGTGGTCTTCGCGACCTCCGGCCCCGGCGCCACGAACATCGTCACCCCGCTGACCGACGCGATGATGGACTCCGTGCCGCTCGTGGCCTTCACCGGCCAGGTGCGCACCGACCTGCTCGGCACGGACGGCTTCCAGGAGGCGGACACGTTCGGCATCACCATGCCGATCGTCAAGCACTCGTTCATGATCCAGCACCCGAACGAGATCCCGCGGGCGGTGCACGAGGCCTTCCACATCGCTCGCACCGGGCGTCCCGGCCCCGTGCTGATCGACATCCCGCAGGACCTGTCGCGCGCGGAGATCGACTACGCGCCGGTCGGCGACGTCCGCCTGCCGGGCTACGCGCCGACGACCGACGGCAACTCCAAGCAGATCCGCCTCGCGGCCAAGGCCCTGGCCAACGCCCGGCGCCCGGTGCTCTACGCGGGCGGCGGCGTGGTCAACGCCGATGCCTCGGCCGAGCTGCGCGAGCTCGCCGCCGTCGACCGCTTCCCGGTCACGTGCACGCTGATGGGTCTCGGCGCCTTCCCGGCGCCGCATGCCCAGTGGCTCGGGATGCTCGGCATGCACGGGACGCGCGCGGCCAACTACGCGATGGACGAGGCGGACCTGATCGTCGCGATCGGCGCCCGCTTCGACGACCGCGTGACCGGCAAGCTCTCGGAGTTCGCGCCGCGGGCCAAGTTCGTCCACATCGACGTCGACCCGGCGGAGATCTCCAAGAACGTCCCCGCGCACATCCCGATCGTGGGCGACGCGAAGAACGTCCTGAGCCGGCTGGTCAGCGAGTACCGCGCGCTCGGCACCGAGCCCGCGCGCTTGGCGGAGTGGTGGGAGCGCATCGAGCGCTGGCGCAGCCAGCACCCGCTGCGCTACGACGACTCGGCGGACACGGAGATCAAGCCGCAGCGGCTGCTCGAGGCCCTCTACGAGGCGACGGGCGGCCACGCGATCCTCTCCACGGACGTCGGCCAGCACCAGATGTGGGCCGCGCAGTACTTCCACTTCCCCGAGCCGCGGCGCTGGATCAACTCCGGCGGGCTGGGGACGATGGGCTTCGGCCTGCCCGCCGCGATCGGCGCGGCCATCGCCGAGCCGGAGATCCCGAGCGTGCTGATCACGGGCGACGGCTCGATCCAGATGAACATCCAGGAGCTCGCCACGGCGCGCCAGTTCGACGTGCCGGTGAAGGTGATCATCGCCAACAACGGCTATCTCGGCATGGTCCGCCAATGGCAGGAGCTGTTCTGGGACGGGCGCTACTCGCACGTCGACACCGGCCAGTACCCGGACTTCGTCAAGCTCGCCGAGGCCTACGGCTGCGCCGGCATCCGCCTGACCGACAAGACGAGCCTGGTCGACGACCTCAGGGCGGCGCTCGCGACGGAGGGCCCGGTGGTCGTCGACGTCCGCGTCACCCGCGAGGAGTGCGTGTACCCGATGATCGCGCCCGGTGCGGCCGCGCGAGAAATGGTGGGGTGATCTGATGGGGTCGATGCGAGCGCCCAGGCGCAGCCAGCCAAGCGGAGCAGAGGTGGGGTGAGCGGCATGGGCGAGCCGGGAACCAAGGAGCCGCTCACGCTCGAGGAGCTCGAGGCGTCCGCCGGCGTGCGGACGGGCCGCAAGCACATCCTCTCGATCCTCGTCGAGAACAAGCCGGGCGTGCTGACCCGCATCGCGGGGCTGTTCGCCCGGCGCGGGTTCAACATCGACACGCTCGCCGTCGGGCCGACCGACGACGACGATCTGTCGCGCATCACGCTCACCCTCGACGGGGCCATGCACCCGATCGATCAGGTGACCAAGCAGCTGCACAAGCTGGTCAACGTGCTGAAGATCCGCGACCTCGAGCCGTCCGAGACGGTCGCGCGCGAGCTCGCGCTGTTCAAGGTCTCCGCGGACGGTGCCAGCCGCGGCGAGGTCATGCAGATCGTGGAGATCTTCCGCGGCAAGGTCATCGACGTCACGCGCCGCTCGGTGATCGCGGAGGTCACCGGGCCGCATGACAAGATCGAGGCGTTCGAGCGCATGGTGCGCCCGTTCGGCCTGGTCGAGATGGTCCGCACCGGCGAGATCGCGGTCTCGCGGGGGCGCGGAGAGACCTGACGGGAAACCGAGCCTGCCCGCCCGCGGCGCACGCGCCGCGGGCGGGCAGTGGCTCAGGTGCGCTCGAGGTGCGTGACGCGCACCGCGCGGCGGATGCGGTCACGCACGGCCGGGAAGTCCTCGGCCGCGTGGATGCCGCGGGCGCGGATGCGCAGGTGCGCGGCCAGGCTCTCGGTGTGCGCGAACGGGTTGGCGATCAGCCGGCCGTCGTCGAGCGACATCGCGGCCTGCGGCCGGCCGTCGATCTCGCCGACGATGATGTGACCCTGCAGGGGTCGCTGGGAGTCCATGGCCGCGATCCGCTCCAGGTCGCGGGCATCGGAGATGCGGGCGCCGCGGATCACGTAGGTGGTGGAGGAGAACATCGTGGCCTCGAATGGGGAGGAGGAGGGACCCGGATGAAGCTACGGATCCGCGACCGGCGGCGAACTGGGGCTAGCCAGCACGTTCGGGGGTGGACAACCGGCCACCGGAGCCCGGTGCGACGTCCGACTCTGATCCGGCGAGCAGGAGCTCCTCGGTCGGCGCCTCGGCGAGTGGCTCGTCGGCTCCCACCGCCGCGGCGGCCGCGCGGCGCAGGTCGACGGCCGTCGAGCGCACCTGGCCGAAGATCTGCACGCCGATGAGCCCCGCGCCGGCCGGATCGTCGGCCAGCGCGGCCGCGGTGATGGCGTGATCGCGGGCGCTGTCGGCCTTGTCGGGATCGTCGAAGGCGCCGGCGAGCTCCCACACGGCGAGCTCGAGCTGACGCACGGCGGGCGCGAGCTCGGGGCTGATCGGCTCGCCCGCGCGCAGCGCGCGGCTGGCGTGGCGGGCGAGCACGCGCGTGTCGCGCACGGCGTAGTCGAGCTGCGGCAGCGTCCGGCCGTAGCGGTCGAGCTGCTCGCCCGAGCGCCGCCGGGGCGGGGCGAGCCGGACGGTCTCGCGCCCCGCGAGCAGCGCCTCGTCGAGCTCGCGCACGTAGCGGTCGGCGTCGCGCACGGTGGCCAGCGCGTCGTCGGTGGCGCCGACGTCGCCCTGGTCGAGCCCGGTGGCGATGCGCTCGAGCGCGCGGCCGAGCCGGTCGAAGACCGACTGCGCGGCGCGGCCGACCTCCAGGACCGGGTCGTGGGGGAGCAGGAAGGAGCTGACGAGCAGCGCGACCGTGCCGCCGATGACCGCCTCGAGCATCCGGTTCGGCGTGAACCCGTCGCTCGCGGCGGGGCTGATCGTGGTCAGCAGGATCGCCGACACGGCCGCCTCGGAGACGAGCAGCTCACCGCCGCCGAGCGCCAGCGCCGCGGTCATGGCGAGCAGGACCATGACGCCGATCTGCCACGGCCCGGTGCCGATCAGCTGCACGATCAGGTCCGCGATGGTCAGGCCGAGCACGACGCCGCCGGTGAGCTGGATCGCGCGCGAGCCGCGCTGGCCGCTCGAGGCGCCGAGCGCGATCACCGCGGCGATGCAGGCGAAGGCGGGGCGGTTGTCGGGCAGCAGCGCCGAGGCGACGTACCAGGCGAGCACGGCCGCGATCGCGGTCTGCAGCACGGGGCGCATCGACGCGCGCACCCGCCGGCGGGCGCCGGCGAGCGCGGAACGGGGCTCCAGGTGCCGCTTCATCCCCTTGGTTGTAGCTGGACGCGAAGCTCGGCGAGCAACTCGTCGACGCTCGGCGGCCGCAGGTCGAGCGCCCGGGCGGTCGCCGCGGTGTCGAGCCGGGTGTCGCGTGGGGTGCCCGGGATCCGCAGTGTCTCCGGCGCGGGTCCGACCACGACCAGCGCCGGATCCAGGCCGAACGCCTCGGCGGCGCGCCGCACGAGATCGACGCGGTGGACGTGCTCGCCGCCGCAGCAGTGCAGGACGCCGTCCACGTCGCGCTCGATCGCGGCGCGGATCATCCGCCCGCTCGCCGTCGCCGTGACCGGCGTGGCCCAGGCGTTGACCGCCTCGCCGTCCCAGACCGTGAACGTCGATCCAGCGCGCAGCGCGTCGATCGCCGAGGCGACGAGGTAGCCGAAGCCGACGTCCTGCTCGCGAACGGTGCGCGCGCGGGCGCGGTGGACGCCCTGGACGCCGGCGATCCGCGCGACCGTCCCTCGTCGCGCACGGTCGGCGACGACGGTCTCACAGACGACCTTGAGCGTCCCATAGGGCGTGGTCGGGTTCGGCGGCTCGTCCTCCGTCGCCGGGGCGGGCGGGCTCATGCCGTCGAAGACCCAGTCGGTCGAGATCAGGACCATGCGCGCGCCGACGGCGTTGGCCGCGTCGGTGACGTTGCGTGTCGCCCCGACGAACGAGTCCCAGGCGCGTCGGCGATCGGACAGCAGGCCGTCGAAGGCGTTCCAGATCGCCGCGTGCACGATCGCGTCGGGCGCGTGCTCCTCCACATACGCGGCGGTGGCCGCGCGGTCGGTGACGTCCAGCTCGGCGCGGGACGGCCCGAGCACCGTGTCGCCCGCCTCGGCGAACACGTCGACGAGGTTCGAGCCGACGAACCCGCGCGCGCCGGTGATCAGGACCGTGCTCATCGCGCCGGCCCCAGCGCCCGGGCGTCGAGCGCGTAGGCGACGCCGTCGCGGTCGGCGGCCTGCGCGAAGATCATGCCGACCACGTGCCCGCGGCCGTCGAGGACCGGCGCGCCGGAGTCGCCCGGCATCACGTCGGCCGCGAGCTCGAGCGCCGGACGGACCCGCACCGGGCCGCCGGAGCCGCGCACGCGCGCGGTGATCGCCCGCCGCACGCGCGCCGGCAGCGAGCGCGCTTCACCGGAGCGGAGCACCCGTACGGTCACCCGCTCGCCGGGGCGCGCCGCGGCGGTGCGCGCGGACGTCGTCCCGACGCCGCGGACGGCCAGGACGGCGACGTCGAGGCGGCGGTCGACCCGCAGCACGCGGCCACGGCGGCCGGCCGCGGACACCTGCCGCCCGCCGTCGAGCACGTGGGCGACGGTCACCAACCGGTCGCGCCCGAGCGCGAAGGCCGTCGCGTTCGCGCCGGAGCGCTGCGCGTGCGTCGCGACGCGCACGGGGAGGACGGAGGGCTCGTCCGCCGCCCGCGCGCCGACACCGCCGCACCCGGCCGCGAGCGCCGCGAGGCCGACGGCGGCCAGCGACCTCATCGTGGCGCGGCCGTGGTGGAGCGGACGACCAGCGTGGGCTCGTGCAGCCGGATCGCGCGCTCCTCGCGGCCGTTCATGCGCTCGAGCAGCAGCGCCAGCGCCTCGCGGCCCATCTCGTGCCGCGGCTGGTCGATCGTGGTCAGCCGGATCGGGTTGAGCGCGGCGACGAACGTGTTGTCGTAGCCGATGACCGACACGTCATCGGGGATGCGGATGCCGTGCTGCGCGAGCCGGTCGATCAGCCCGATCGCCACCAGGTCGTTCGCGGCGAACACGGCGGTCGGCAGCTCGCCGGCGGCCAGCAGCCGCTCGGCGGCGCTCACGCCGGCGTCCTCGGTGAACTCGCCGGGGACGACCATGGCGGTGCGCGCCAGGCCCGCGGACTCCATCGCGCGCCGGTAGCCGGAGCGGCGCGGGCCGGCGCCGGCGCCCTGGCCGCCGTCGATGTGCACGATCCGCTCGTGCCCGAGCTCGACGAGGTGCTGCACCGCCGTCCGCGACCCGAGCGCCTCGTCGGTCATCACGCAGTCGATGTGCGAGCTGCGCACGCGGCGCCCGATCACCACGCACGGCAGCGAGGCGACGTCGGCGGCGACCTCGGTGCCGCTGAGCCGCGGGGACACCAGGATCAGGCCGTCCGTGCGGTACTCGAGCAGCGCCTCGAGCATCGCCCGCTCGCGCTGCTGGCGCCGGCCGCCGGTGATGATCAGCAGCCGGTAGCCGAGGTCGGACGCGTACTGCTCGATGCCGTTGGCGATCTCGGCGAAGAACGGGTTGTGCAGGTCGTTGAGCAGGATCCCGACCGTGTTGGTCGTGTGGCTGGCCAGGTGGCGCGCGATCGCGTTCGGCCGGTAGCCCAGCCGCTGGGCCGTGGCGAGCACGAGCTCGCGCCGGTGCGGGCTGACCTTGTCGCTGCGGCGCATGACGAGCGACACGAGCGCACGCGAGACGCCGGCCTCGCGTGCGACGTCGTCCATGGTCACGTAGCCGGTGCGCCTGCTGTTGACCGACATGATCGCGGATTCTGTCAGTTGGAGCGCGACAATCACAGACTTGCGTTGGAGCGCTTCAACGAGTAGTGTCGCCCGCAGCGACGTTGGAGCGCTCCAAGTTGTCGAGCGCCGAGGAGGAGAGGGAGGAGTGCGTCAAGGTGCCGGCATCGCCGATCGGGTCTCCCGCTTGGCGGCAGCCCCCATCTCGTGGGGCGTGTGCGAGGTCCCCGGTTGGGGCCTGCAGCTCCCGCCCGAGCGGGTGCTCGCGGAGATGGCCGCGCTGGGCCTGAGGGCCACCGAGCTGGGCGCGCTGGGCTGGCTGCCGCTCGACGGCGCCGCCGTGCGCGCCGAGCTCGATCGCCACGGTCTGCGCCTGGTCGGCGGGTTCGTCCCGGTCGTGGTGCACGAGCGCGACCTCGCCGCCACGCGTGAGCACGCGCAGCGCGCGGCCGCGCAGCTGGCCGCGGGCGGCGCCGACGTCTTCGTCGCGGCCGCCGTGCAGGACGAGGCGTGGTCGGCCCCCGAGCCGCTCGACGAGGACGGCTGGCGGCGCGCCGGCGCGCACCTGCGCGAGCTCGCCGACCTCGTCGCCGCCGAGGGCCTGACGCTGGTCCTGCATCCCCACGTGGGCACGGTCGTGGAGTCCGCCGACGACGTCGAGCGGGCGCTGGCGCACACCGACGTCCCCTGGTGCTTGGACACCGGCCACCTGCTGATCGGCGGGGTGGATCCGGTGCCGTTCGTCCGCGAGCACGGCGATCGCATCGCCCACGTCCATCTCAAGGACGTCGACGGCGCGCTGGCGGAACGCCTGCGCCGGGGCGAGGTCTCGCTCGTGCGGGCGACGCAGGAGGGGCTGTTCAGGCCCCTGGGGGACGGGGACGCGCGCATCGACGAGGTCGTCGCGCTCCTCGACGACGTGGGGTACGAGCGCTGGCTCGTGCTCGAGCAGGACCAGGCCATCACCGGCACGGAGCCACCGGTCGACGGCGGTCCTGCGCTCGACGTCGCACGCAGCATCGAGTTCATGTCCACATCGGCTCCGAGGAGAGAGAGGGTCCATCCATGAAGCGACACGTCGGCAGGTTGCTCGTCGTCGTCCTCGCGCTCGCCGCGCTCGTCGCGGCCGGCTGCGGGGGCTCGGACAACAAGTCCAACTCCACCTCGGGCTCGTCCACGCCGTCCTCCGGCGGCGGCTCGGGCTCTGAGTCCGTCGATCTGACGCAGGGCAGCGGGCTCACGTTCGCGATGGTCACGCACTCGGACGAGGGCTCGTTCTGGTCGGTCGTCAAGAAGGGGGCCGAGCAGGCCGCGAAGGACGAGGGCGTCAAGCTCATCTGGAGCCCCTCCAACAACGACCCGCAGAAGGAGGCACAGCTGATCGACGCCGCCGTCTCCCAGAAGGTCGACGGCCTCGCGGTCTCGGTCCCGAACGCGGACGCCATCAAGGGCTCGCTGGCCAAGGCCAAGGCGGCCGGCATCCCGATCATCACGCTCAACTCCGGCGCCAGCGACTTCAAGTCGCTCGGGGCCATCACCCACGTCGGCCAGGACGAGACGATCGCCGGCAAGGCGGCCGGCGCGCGCTTCAAGGCCGAGGGCGCCAAGAAGGTGCTCTGCATCATCCACGAGCAGGGCAACATCGGCCTCACGCAGCGTTGCGATGGCGTCAAGCAGGGCTTCGGCGGAACCGTCGACAACATCCAGGTCAAGGGCACCGCGGACGTCGCGACCACGCAGACGGAGATCAAGTCCAAGCTGCAGGCCGACAAGTCCTACGACCGCGTCATCGCGCTCAATCCGGACATCGCCGAGGCGGCCAAGACGGCCATCAAGGGCGCGAGTTCGAGCGCCAAGCTCGCCACGTTCGACCTCAATCCCAGCGTGATCAAGGACATCGAGGCCGGCAACATCGAGTTCGCGGTCGACCAGCAGCAGTACCTGCAGGGCTACCTGCCGATCGTGTTCCTCAAGCTGTTCAAGGAGAACGCCAACACCGTCGGCGGCGGCCAGCCGGTCCTCACCGGCCCGGGCTTCGTCGACAAGAACAACGCCAACACGGTCGCGAAGCTGGCCGAGGCCGGCACGCGCTGAGCCCGCCTTGCGCTCCGCCCGCCGCTCAGCGCGGCGGCGGGCGGGCCGCACCGTGAGGAGAGATCAGATGGAGAACGCCACCGCCACCGCGCCGCCGCCGGTCCCCGTCAAGGACGAGCGCCTGGCCAACATCAGCACCACCGCCCGCATCATGCGGCGCCCGGAGATCGGAGCGCTGCTCGCCGCGATCGTCGTCGCGATCTTCTTCTGGACGCAGAACCCGCTGTTCCTGAAGCTCGACGGCATCGCCAACTGGACCGACGTCGCCTCGACGATCGGAATCCCCGCGGTCGTCGTCGCCCTGCTCATGATCGGCGGCGAGTTCGACCTCTCGGCCGGCGTGATGACCGGCTCGGCCGGCCTGATGCTCGGCATCCTGGCCACCGAGGTCGGCATGAACATCTGGATCGCGATCGTCCTGACGCTGATCGCGGCCGCCGGCGTCGGCTTCCTCAACGGCTACATGGTCATGCGCACCAAGCTGCCGAGCTTCATCGTCACGCTCGCGACGTTCTTCGTCCTCCAGGGCGTCAACCTCGGCGTGACGAAGGCCATCACCAACCAGGTCACGGTCTCGGGGCTCGACCTTGCCAAGGGCTATGACAGCGCCAACAAGATCTTCGGCGGCAGCTTCTGGTCGCCGCACGACTTCAAGATCACCGTGCTTTGGTGGATCGCCATCACCGCGATCGGGACCTGGACGCTCACCCGCACCCGCGTCGGCAACTGGATCTTCGGCGTGGGCGGCGACGCCAACGCCGCCCGCAACGTCGGCGTCCCGGTGACCCAGGTGAAGATCGGGCTGTTCATGACGACGTCGTTCGTCTGCGCCCTCACGGGCATCATGATCGCCCTCCGGCTGGCCTCCACCCAGGCGGGCCAGGGCGTAGGCGACGAGTTCCAGTTCATCATCGCGGCGGTCGTCGGCGGCTGCGTGCTGACCGGCGGCTTCGGCTCGGCGATCGGGGCGTCGCTCGGCGCGACGATCATCGGAATGGCGTTCATCGGCATCCAGTTCTCGGGCTGGAACACCGACTGGCGCTTCCTCTTCCTGGGCGTGATCCTGCTGGTCGCGGTCCTGGTCAACAACTACATCCGCAAGCGCGCGGAGGGGGCTCGCTGATGGCCGAGACCACCACCGACGGCACGCCGCTGCTCGAGGTCCGCGACGTCTCCAAGTACTTCGGAAACGTCGTCGCGCTGAAGGACATCAGCGTGTCCGTCGGCGCCCACGAGGTGACGTGCGTCCTCGGCGACAACGGCGCCGGCAAGTCCACGTTCATCAAGATCCTCTCGGGCGTGCATCGCCACGACGAGGGCGAGCTGCTGGTCGACGGCGAGCCGACGCACTTCAACAACCCGCGCGAGGCGAAGGAGCGCGGCATCGCCACCGTCTTCCAGGACCTGGCGACCGTGCCCCTGATGTCGATCTGGCGCAACTTCTTCCTCGGCTCGGAGCCGACGAAGGGGTCTGGCCCGTTCAGGCGCATCGACGTGCGCGAGGCCCAGGAGACGATGGTCTCCGAGCTGCGCAAGATGGGCATCGACGTCCGCGACCCCGACCAGCCGGTCGGGACGCTGTCGGGAGGGGAGCGCCAGGCGGTGGCCATCGCGCGCGCCGTCTACTTCGGCGCCAAGGTGCTGATCCTCGACGAGCCGACCTCGGCGCTCGGGGTCAAGCAGTCGGGCGTCGTGCTGCGCTACGTGGCGCAGGCGCGCGACCGCGGGCTCGGTGTGATCTTCATCACCCACAACCCGCATCACGCCTACCCGGTCGGGGACCGCTTCGTGATCCTCAACCGTGGCCGGCTGATGGGGGACTGGCGCAAGGCGGAGATCTCGCGCGACGAGCTGGTCAAGCAGATGTCCGGCGGCGCCGAGCTGGAGGCGCTCGAGCACGAGCTGCAGCGCGAGCCGGTATGAGCGCGACGACGGAGACGCTGGGTGCCTCGAGCACGCCGCGCGGCGCCCGGCGGCGGATCGGGGTGGGGGTGATCGGCTTCGGGTGGCTCGGGCAGGCCCACAGCCGCTCGCTGCTGCGCATCCCCACGCTGTTCGCCGAACGCGACTTCGACACCGAGCTCGTGGTGTGCGGCGACACGCTGCCCGAGCGCCGCGACGACGCGGTCCGCTCCTTCGGGTTCGCGCGCAGCACGGAGGACTGGCGTGCCGT
This sequence comes from Solirubrobacteraceae bacterium, assembly GCA_036269915.1. Taxonomy (GTDB): domain Bacteria; phylum Actinomycetota; class Thermoleophilia; order Solirubrobacterales; family Solirubrobacteraceae; genus DATBDM01. The sequence continues at coordinate 11,801 of DATBDM010000024.1, forward strand.
CGTCGAGGACTCGGCCGTCGACGTCGTGTTCATCGCCGCGCCGAACATGCTCCACGTCGAGCTCGTCGAGGCCGCGGCGGCGGCGGGCAAGCACGTGTTCTGCGAGAAGCCGGTCGGCGGCACGCCGGAGCAGACCGTCCGCGCCGAGAAGGCGGCGCGTGACGCCGGCGTGATCAGCGGGGTGGGGTACAACTACCGCTGGGCGCCGCTCGTGCGCTACGCGCGGCAGCTGATCGCCGACGGGACGCTCGGCGAGATCACCAACTACCGTGGCCGGTTCTTCTCGATGTACGGCTCGGACCCGCTCGGCGTGCTCTCGTGGCGCTTCCTGGTCGACCAGGCCGGCTACGGGGTCACCACCGACCTGATGAGCCACTCGGTCGACCTCGCGCACATGCTGCTCGGCCCGATCACGCGCGTCGTCGGGACGACCGAGACGTTCATCACCGAGCGGCCCGTCCCGGGCGCCGCCGGAAGCCACTACGGGCGCGGGCGGCCCGACGATCCCAAGGCCGCCGTCACCAACGAGGACTACGCCGGGATGCTGTGCGAGTTCGCCTCCGGCGTGCGCGGCACGTTCGAGGCCAGCCGCTCGATGGTCGGTCCGGAGAGCCAGATGGCCTTCGAGGTCTACGGCACCAGGGGCGCGCTGGGCTGGAACCTCGAGAAGCTCAACGAGCTCCAGCTCTACCTGGTCGAGGACGAGCCGCACACGGGCTATCGCACGGTGTTCGGCGGCGACCGCTTCCCGTACCACGGGAACTTCGTGCCCGGCAGCGCCAACGGCATCGCCTTCGAGGACCTCGTGGTCATCGAGGACTACGAGTTCTGCCGGTCGGTCACCGCCGGCCGCGAGCACGAGCCGGGCTTCTCCGACGCCGTCGACTGGGTCAGCGTGCAGGCGGCGCTGCTGCGGTCGGCCGGGTCGGGCCGCTGGGAGGACGTCGTATCGCTGCGGGAGGACTGATGGAGACGACCACGACCGCCACGCTGCGGATCGGCGTCATCGGCGTCGGGCGCATCGGGCGCATGCACGCCGAGCTGCTCGCCCGCCAGGTGCCGGGCGCCGCGGTGACCCGGATCCATGACGAGTTCGAGGCGAGCGCCCGCACGGTGGCGGAGTCGCTCGGCGCGGTCGTGGCGGCCGACCTCGACGAGCTGCTCGCGGCGCCGGACGTCGACGCCGTCGCGATCTGCTCGCCGACCGACACGCACGCCGAGCTGATCGTCGCCGCCGCGGAGGCCGGCAAGGCGATCTTCTGCGAGAAGCCGGTGTCGCTCGACCTCGCCGAGGTCGACCGCGCGCTGGCCGCCGTCGCCGCGGCCGGCGTGCCGTTCCAGATCGGCTTCAACCGCCGCTTCGACCCCGCCCACGAGGCCGTCGCCGCCGCGGTGGCCGCCGGGGAGATCGGCGAGCCGCAGCTCGCGCGCATCACGAGCCGCGACCCGGCCCCGCCGCCGGTGAGCTACATCCGCACGTCCGGCGGCCTGTTCCTGGACATGACCATCCACGACTTCGACATGGCCCGCTACGTGACCGGCAGCGAGGTCGTCGAGGTCTACGCCCGCGGCGGGGTCCGGGTCGACCCGGAGATCGGCGAGGCCGGCGACGTCGACACCGCGGTGGTCGTGCTCGAGCACGCCAACGGCTGCCTGACCACGATCGACAACTCGCGCCAGGCGGTCTACGGCTACGACCAGCGCGTCGAGGTCTTCGGCTCGGGCGGGATGGCGGCCTCGGAGAACCCGCTCGCCCACACGGCGAGCGTGCGCGACGCGGCGGGGATGCGCGCCGCCACGCTGCCGTACTTCTACCTCGAGCGCTACATCCCGAGCTATCTGCGCGAGTGGGAGGCGTTCGTCGGCGCCGTCGTCGCGGGCGAGGCGCCGCGGGTGGGCGCGGCCGACGCCCGCGCGCCGCTGGTCATCGGCATGGCGGCGTGGCGGTCGCTGCGCGAGGGCCGGTCCGTGCGCACCGAGGAGATGAGCGCATGAGCTTCGACCTGATCACCATGGGGCGCGTGGGGGTGGACCTGTACCCCGAGCAGATCGGCGTCCGGCTCGCCGACGTGCAGACGTTCGCGAAGTCGCTCGGCGGCAGCGCGACCAACGTCGCGGTGGCGGCCGCGCGGCTCGGCGCCCGCGCCGCGGTCATCACCAAGGTCGGCGACGACCCGTTCGGCCCGTACGTGCGCGAGGCGCTCGAGGACTTCGACGTCGACGCGCGCTGGGTCGGCACCCACCCGACGCTGCGCACGCCGGTCGTCTTCTGCGAGATCTTCCCGCCCGACGACTTCCCGCTGCTCTTCTACCGCGAGCCCCAAGCGCCGGACATGACGCTCGAGGCCGGCGAGCTCGACCTCGCGGCGATCCGCTCGGCGCGCGTGTTCTGGACGACCGGCACGGGCCTGTCGGCGGAGCCCAGCCGCTCCGCCACGCTCGCCGCGCTGGCCGCCCGCGCGGACGCGGGCGAGACCGCCATCACCGTCCACGACCTCGACCACCGGCCGATGTTCTGGTCCGACGAGTCCGAGGCCGGCCGCTGGGCGCGCGAGGCGCTCTCCCACGCCACGGTCGCCGTCGGCAACCGCGACGAGGTCGAGGTCGCGACCGGCACGCGCGATCCCGAAACGGCCGCCGACGCGCTGCTGGAGATGGGCGTGCGCGTGGCGATCGTCAAGCGCGGCCCCGAGGGCGTGCTCGCGCGCACCGAGGACGAGACCGTCGAGGTGCCGCCGGTGCGCACTGAGGTCGTCAACGGACTCGGCGCGGGTGACGCCTTCGGCGGCGCGCTCGTCCACGGGATGCTCGAGGGGCTCGGGCTGCGCGAGACGATCGAGCTGGCCAACGCGGCCGGCGCGCTCGTCGCCTCGCGGCTCGCCTGCGCGGACGCGATGCCCACCATCGGTGAGCTGGAGGCGCTGGTCGGATGAGCGAGCGGCTGACCGTGGCGCAGGCGCTCGTGCGCTTCCTCGCCGCCCAGGAGGTCGAGCGCGACGGGCGCCGCGACCGCTTCTTCGCGGGCTGCTTCGGGATCTTCGGGCATGGCAACGTCGCCGGGCTCGGCCAGGCGCTGCAGCAGCACCCCGACGCGCTGCCCTACCACCCTGCGCGCAACGAGCAGGCGATGGTCCACATCGCCTCGGGCTACGCGCGCCAGCGCAACCGGCTCGCGACCTACGCGTGCACCTCCTCGGTCGGGCCGGGCGCGACCAACATGGTCACGGGCGCGGCGCTGGCCACCATCAACCGGCTCCCCGTGCTACTGCTCCCCGGCGACACGTTCGCCACCCGCGCGCCGCACCCGGTGCTCCAGCAGCTCGAGGCGCCCTACGACGGCACGCTGTCGGTCAACGACTGCTTCCGGCCCGTCTCGCGCTACTTCGACCGCATCGCGCGCCCGGAGCAGCTCGTGCCCGCCGCGCTCGAGGCCATGCGCGTCCTCACCGATCCGGCCGAGACCGGCGCGGTGACCCTCGCGCTGCCCGAGGACGTGCAGGCCGAGGCCTGCGACGTGCCGGCGGCGTTCCTGGCGCCGCGCGTGTGGACGATCTACCGCCAGCCGCCCGCCCCGGAGGCGCTCGCCCGCGCGGCCGAGCTCGTGCGCGGCGCGCGGCGGCCGCTGATCGTCGCCGGCGGCGGCGTGATCTACGGCGAGGCGACCGCCGCGCTGCGAGCGCTCGCCGAGGCGACCGGCATCCCGGTGGCCGAGACGCAGACCGGCCGCGGCGCGCTGGCGTCCGATCACCCGCTGGCGCTCGGCGCGATCGGCGCGACCGGCACCTCGGCGGCCAACCGGCTCGCGCGCGAGGCAGACCTCGTGATCGGCGTCGGCACGCGCTGGAGCGACTTCACCACCGCGTCGAAGTCCGCGTTCCAGGATCCCGACGTGCGCTTCGTCAACGTCAACGTCGCCGCCTTCGACGCTGGCAAGCACGCCGGGCTGCCGCTCGTGGCCGACGCCCGCGTCGCGCTCGAGCAGCTGCGCGAGGCGCTCGCCGGCCACCGCGCCGACGGGGGCTGGGAGCGCCGCGCGGGCGAGGAGTCGGCCGCGTTCGCGCGCACCGTGGCGGAGATCGTGGCACCGCGCGAGTCGATGCACCAGGCCGCCGTCATCGGCGCGGTCAACGACGCGGCGGGGGAGACCGGCGTCGTCGTCTGCGCCGCCGGCTCGATGCCCGGCGACCTGCACAAGCTCTGGCGCGCCCGTGACCCCGAGGGCAA
>DATBDM010000025.1:0-10607 GCA_036269915.1 Solirubrobacteraceae bacterium
CCGTTCGCCGCGCAGGTCACCGCCGACGCCGCCGCCCGCAAGGGCATCGAGCAGGGCCTGCAGAAGGTCGAGGTCTTCGTGAAGGGCCCCGGCTCGGGCCGCGAGACCGCGATCCGCTCGCTGCAGGCCGCCGGCCTCGAGGTCACCGGCGTGCGCGACGTCACCCCCCAGGCACACAACGGCTGCCGCCCCCGCAAGCGGCGAAGGGTCTAATCACTTTGGCTCGCGATACCTCCCCCCAGTGCAAGCAGTGCCGCCGCGAGGGACAGAAGCTGTTCCTCAAGGGCGAGCGCTGCCTGACCGACAAGTGCGGCGTCGAGCGCCGCTCCTACCCGCCCGGCGAGCACGGCCGCGCGCGGCAGAAGCAGTCCGAGTACCGCGTCCAGCTGCGTGAGAAGCAGAAGGCCCGCCGCTACTACGGCGTGCTCGAGGCCCAGTTCCGCGGCTACTACGACAAGGCCTCGCGCCAGTCGGGGATCACCGGCGAGAACCTGCTCCGGATCCTCGAGTCGCGCTTCGACAACGTCCTCGTGCGGCTCGGCTTCGCGGCCTCCCGCCGCCAGGCGCGCCAGCTCATCCGCCACGGGCACTGGGCCGTCAACGGCCGCCGGGTGGACATCCCGAGCTACCAGGTCCGCGAGAACGACGTGATCACCTACCGGCCCGGCTCCGATGCCGAGCAGGTCATCCGCGACGCGACCGAGCTCGTGGCGCAGGTACCCGCGTGGCTGCAGGCCGATCACGATCAGCTCACCGCGAAGGTGCTGCGCAAGCCCGAGCGCGCGGAGATCGCGGCGCCGGTGCAGGAGCAGCTCATCGTCGAGCTGTACTCGAAGTAGCCGCCGAGCGCGACGCCGCGCGGGCCAGATACCCGCCGCGCGGCGCGCCGCCGCCCGCCCCGCCCGCTCCCCCTCCCGAACCACGTCAGGAACACGATGCTCGACTTCCAGATCCCCCGAATCACCGCCGAGACGGTCGAGGACAACCGCGGCCAGTTCGTGGTCGAGCCTCTCGACCGCGGCTTCGGCTACACGTTCGGCAACTCGCTGCGCCGCGTGCTGCTCGCGTCGCTGGCCGGCGCGGCCGTCACCTCCGTCCGCATCGAGGGCGTCGCGCACGAGTTCTCGACCGTCAAGGGCGTCACCGAGGACGTCACGGACATCGTCCTGAACCTCAAGGGCATCGTCTGCCGCATGCACTCGGACGCGACCGAGATCGAGGCCCCGCTGGTCGTCACCGGCCCGGGCGAGATCACCGCGCGCGACATCGACCTGCCCTCGGGCGTCGAGATCCTCAACCCGGACGCGCACATCGCCACGCTCGACAAGAAGACCAAGCTCGAGATGTACCTCACGATCGGGCGCGGCCGCGGCTACCGCCCGTCGGAGGACAACAAGTCCCCGGACCAGCCGATCGGCGTCATCCCGATCGACTCGATCTTCTCGCCGGTGCGCCGCGTGGCGTACTCGGTCGAGGGCGCGCGCGTCGGCCAGCGGACGGACTTCGACAAGCTCACGCTCGACATCGAGACCGACGGCTCGATCGATCCCCAGGCCGCGCTGCGCGAGGCCGCGGAGATCCTGATCTCGTCGCTGTCGATCTTCACCGACGAGGACCGCATCGAGGAGCTGCGCGCCGGCCCGGGCGGCATGCCGACGCTCGACAACGGCGCCGGCGGCCCGGGTGGCGCCGCGCTCGGCGGCCCCGCCGGCCGCGGCGGCGGCTCGCCGATGGACGACATCCTCATCGAGGAGCTCGAGCTCGGCGTGCGCTCGTACAACTGCCTCAAGCGTGCGGGCATCCAGACGGTCGGCGACCTCGTGTCGAAGTCCGAGGGCGAGCTCGCGGCGATCCCGAACTTCGGCAAGAAGTCGATCGACGAGGTCATCGAGACGCTGACGCAGCGCGGGCTGACGCTGCGCAACGACTAGGATCTCTCGCTGCCATGCGCCACCAGAAGACGCGACACAAGCTCTCTCGCGACGCCGCGCACCGCAAGGCGCTGCTCGCCAACCTCTGCATCGAGGTCATCGACCACGAGCGGATCAAGACGACGCAGGCCAAGGCCAAGGCGGTCAAGCCGGAGATCGAGAAGCTGATCACGCTGGCGCGCAAGGGCGACCTGCACGCGCGCCGGCAGGCGATGTCGATCCTGCAGCACCCCGACAAGGGCATCGTCTACAAGCTGTTCGACGAGATCGCCCCGCGTTACGCCGAGCGTCCGGGTGGCTACACCCGGATCCTCAAGCTCGGTCCGCGTCCTTCGGACGCGACCGAGATGGTGTACCTGGAACTCGTCTAGGCCGCGGCGGCCCTGATGGTCGCCCGGCTCACGCTCGAGTACGACGGAGCGCCGTTCGCCGGCTGGGCCGCGCAGCCTGGCCGACGGACGGTGGGCGGTGAGCTCGAGCGCGCGCTCTGCACCGTGCTGCGCCGCTCCGCGGTGCGGCTGACCGTCGCGGGCCGCACGGACCGCGGTGTCCATGCGCTCGGGCAGGTCGCCTCCTACGACGGCGAGCCGCCGCCGCTGCGCTCGGTCAACGCCGTGCTGCCGAAGGCGATCGCGGTCCTGGACGCGCGTGAGGCTCCGGACGGCTTCTCCGCCCGCCGCGACGCGCGCAGCCGCTCCTACCTCTACCGCGTGCTCGCGCGATCGGCGCCGTCGCCGTTCGAGCACGGCCGCGCGCTCTGGTGGCCGCATAGGGTCGACGAGGCGGCGCTGCGCGCCTGCGCCGACGCCCTGGCCGGCACGCACGACTTCACGGCCTTCACCCCGACCGACACCTACCACCGGCGCTTCGAGCGCGACGTCCTCGCCGTCTCCTGGACACGTGCGGGCGACATCCTCGAGTTCCGCATCGAGGCCGACAGCTTCATGCGCCACATGAACCGTGTCCTGGTCGGAACGATGCTCGAGGTCGCCGGCGGCCGTCGCAGCCTGGAGAACTTCACCGCGCTGCTCGAGGGCCGCCCGCGCAGCGAGGCCGCAGCCACCGCACCCGCGCACGGCCTCTACCTGGCGTCGGTGCGCTACTGAAGGGGTCAGACCCCCTTTAGCTAATGAGGGTCTGACCCCGTTTAGGTAAAGGGGGTCAGACCCTCTTTAGGTTCAGGCGGCGGCGATGCGCGGGACCGCGCTCCTGGCCTGACCGGCACTATGCTCGGCAGCGCGTGCTGCGGGTCCTGCTCACCAACGACGACGGCATCGACGCCGAGGGCCTGCTCGCCCTGCGCCGCGCGCTGGCGGCGCTCGACGACGTCGAGCTCGCCGTCGTCGCGCCGGACGGCAACCGCTCGGCGACGGCGCGCTCGATCACCTTTCGGCGCCCCCTGTGGGTCACCGAGGTGCCGTTCGAGGACGGCAGCCACGGCTTCGCCTGCGACGGGACGCCGGTCGACTGCGTGCGCCTGGCCGCGCTCGGGCTGATCGACGGCTTCCAGCCCGACGTCGTGGTCGCCGGCATCAACCACGGCGCCAACCTCGGCGACGACATCACCTACTCGGGCACGGTCGCCGCGGCGCTCGAGGGCGTCATGCTCGGCCTGCCGGCGGTCGCCGTCTCGCAGCAGTCCCAGACGGGCGAGATGGACTTCCGGCTCGGCCACGTCTTCGACTTCACGACCGCCGCCGCGTTCGCCGCCCGCGTCATCGACCAGCTCGACGACGTTCCGCTCCCCGAGGGGACGCTGCTCAACATCAACGTGCCAGGCGGGACGCCCCGCGGCGTCGAGGTCGCGCGCCTGGGCAAGCGCATCTACCAGGACGAGCTGCTGCTGGTCGAGGAGGAGGACGGCCGCCGGCGCTTCCGGGTCTACGGCGACTCCCCGGTCCATGAGGACGAGCCCGGCACGGACCTCTCCGCGGTGGCGGAGGGCCGCATCGCGGTCACGCCGCTGCACTTCGACCTGCTCGCCACGCAGGGGATCGACGACCTGCGCGCCTACGACCTCGCGCGGCTGCTGGGGCCGGCCGCGGAGGAAGTCTCCGAGTGAGCGAGGCGCCCGCCACCGCCGTGAGCGAGCGGGCCGCCGAGCTGCGCGCCGAGCTCGAGGAGCACAACCGGCGCTACTACGTCCTCGACGACCCGATCATCGGCGACGACGCCTACGACGCGCTGCTCGACGAGCTGCGGCGCATCGAGGCCGAGCACCCGGAGCTCGTCACGCCCGAGTCGCCGACGCAGCGGGTCGGCGGCACGCCGGTCTCCAAGCTGGCCAAGGTCACGCACCTGCAGCGGATGCTCTCGCTGGCCAACGCCCGCTCGGAGCAGGAGCTGCGCGCATGGGTCGCGCGGATGCGCGCGCACCTCGCGCGCGAGGGGATCGAGGACCCGGACCTCGCGTATGTCTGCGAGCCGAAGATCGACGGCCTGGCGATGTCGCTCGTGTACCGCGACGGCGAGCTCGAGCGCGGCGCCACCCGCGGCGACGGCGAGGTCGGCGAGGACGTCACCCACAACCTGCTCACGATCGCGGCGATTCCCCATCGCATCGAGGACGCGCCGCCGCTGATCGAGGTGCGCGGCGAGGTCTACATGTCGTTGAGCGACTTCACGGCGCTCAACGAGCGCCGCGCAGAGCAGGGGCTCTCGACGTTCATGAACCCGCGCAACTCGGCCGCAGGCACCATCCGCCAGCTCGATCCGGCGCTCGCCGCCGAGCGCCCGCTCTCCTTCTGGGCCTACCAGGTGGGCGTCACCGAGGGCCTGCACTTCGCGGCGCACTCCGACGCCCTCGAGTGGCTGCGCGAGCACGGCTTCCCGGTCAACGGCGACATCCGCCGCTTCACCTCCGAGGACGAGGTCGTGGCCCAGTGCCTGCGCTGGCAGGAGCGCCGCGGCGCGCTCGACTTCGAGATCGACGGCGTCGTGGTCAAGGTCGACGACACCGAGCTGCAGCGCCGGCTCGGCGTCGTCGGGCGCGACCCGCGCTGGGCGATCGCGTGGAAGTTCCCGCCGACCACGGCGGTCACGCACCTGAACGAGATCCGCTGGAACGTCGGCAAGTTCGGCGACCTGCACCCGTTCGCCGAGCTCGAGCCGGTGCACGTCGGCGGCGTCACGGTCAAGCGCGCGACGCTGCACAACGAGGAGGACCTGGCGCGCAAGGACATCCGCGTGGGCGACGACGTGATCGTCCTGCGCGCCGGTGACGTCATCCCGCAGGTGCTCTCGCCGGCGCCGCACGCGGCCGAGCGCGCCGACCGCGCCGATCCGCCGCGCCCGCCGGAGCGCTGCCCGTTCTGCGACACGCCGACCGTCAAGGACGCGGGCGTCTTCACGCGCTGCCCCAACCGCGCCTGTCCGGAGCGCGGCTGGCAGCTGCTGGTCCACTACGCCTCGCGCGGGGCGATGGACATCGACGGCCTGGGGGAGAGGCAGGTCTGGCTGCTGCAGGAGCGCGGCCTCGTCCGCACGCCGGCGGACTTCTACCGGCTGACGGTCGGGCAGCTCGTCGAGCTCGAGGGCATCGGGCAGGTGAGCGCCGAGCGGCTCGTCGCCGCGATCGACGCCTCGCGCGACGTCCCGTTCGGCCGGCTGCTGTTCGCCGTCGGGATCGAGGGCGTCGGCTTCGTCACCGGCCGCAACCTCGCACTGCGCTTCCGCTCGATCGACGCGCTGCTCGCCGCCTCGCCGGAGGACATCGCCGAGACCCCGGGGATCGGCCCGGTCGTCGCCCGGCTGATCCACGACCAGCTGGCCGACGAGCAGATGCGCGCTCTGCTCGCCGACCTGCGCGGGCTCGGACTGCGGCTCGAGGAGGACGGACCGGCGCCAGGGGAGGGTCCGCTGCGCGATCAGACCTTCGTGCTCACCGGCACGCTGCCCGACCTCACGCGCGAGGAGGCGACCCAGCGCATCGAGGCGGCCGGCGGCAAGGTGACCTCCGCCGTCTCGCGCAAGACCTCCTACGTCGTGGCCGGCGACTCGCCGGGCGCAAAGCTCGCCCGCGCAGAGCAGCTCGGCGTCGCGGTGCTCGATGAGGACGGGCTCCTCGCGCTGCTCAACCAACCCGCCCCGCCGGCCGACGACAACGGGTGATGGGTCGAGCAGCGCAACCTTTCCGCCGCCCGGCGGTTCCAGTCCGTGGCATGCGTCGGGGCGGGTTGATCATGGGACTGATGGCGATCGCGCTGGCGCTCGCCCTCGCGCCGGCGGCGCACGCCTCGGTTCCGCGGGCCGCGGAGTACCGCACAGCCGCCGCGCGCCACCACGTCCCGGCGAAGCTGCTCGAGGCGATCGGCTGGACGAACACCCACGGCCGCATGCCGGCGCGCGCGTCGCTCGACGGCGGCTGGGGAGCGATGCACCTCTCGCCCGCCCAGGTCCGCCGCGCCGCCGCGCTCACGCACCGCTCGCGCCACGCGATCCGCCGCGACCTGCGCGCCAATCTCGACGCCGGCGCCGCCCTGCTCACCGCCGCCGCGCGCGGACACCGCCCCGGCTCGCTCGCCGGCTGGCGCGGCGCGCTCACCCGCGTCGCGGGCCGCGCGCAGGCAAACGCGGTCCTGGCGACCCTCGTCCCGGGCGCCCGCCCGAGCCAGACGGCGACGCCGGGCGAGGAGCCCGGCACGGTCTGGGTCCCGGCCAGCTCGGCGATCTACAACACCGCCGACCGACCCTACGACTCGGCCATCACCCGGATCGTGATCCACGAGACCCAGGGCTCCTACGCGAGCACGGTGAGCTGGTTCCAGAACCCGCGCGCCGGCGGCTCGGCGCACTTCGTCATCCGCTCCTCCGACGGCGCGATCACCCAGATGGTCCACGAGAAGGACGTCGCCTGGCACTCGGGCAACCGCACGTACAACTGGTCCTCGATCGGCATCGAGCACGAGGGCTACGTCGGCGACTGCACGTGGAACACCGACGCGATGTACCGCTCGTCGGCCCAGCTGGTCGCCGAGCTCGCCGCCAAGTACTCGATCCCGGTCGACCGCGCCCACATCATCGGCCACGACGAGGTCCCCGATCCGAACCACCCCGGCCAGTACGGCGGCGCCGACCACCACACCGATCCGGGCGCGTGCTGGAACTGGGACTACTACCTCGCGCTCGTACGCGCCGACCTCGGCCAGCTGCCGCCGCCGGCCGTCCCCGCCTCGACCGCGGGCTGGCCGGGTTACAGGCAGATCGTCGACAACGGCACGACGGGCCGCTTCAAGGCCTCGAAGGCCTGGAGGAAGAGCCGCGCGGGGCGCCAGGGCTACTTCCGCGGCTACCTGACCACGACGCCGAAGGCGAAGGCCGACGCGGCGCGCTTCAAGCTCAACGTGCCGTCGACCGGCAACTACGCCGTCTACGCGCGCTGGCCCGCCCGCCGGGCGAACTCCAACTCGGTCCCGGTCGCGATCACGACGACGACCGGCACGCAGCTGGCGCACGTCAACGAGCGCCGTCACGGCGGCAAGTGGCGCAAGCTCGGCGTCTACGAGCTTCCGGCGGGCGACCGGTGGTCGGTCCTCTTCTCGCGCTGGACGAAGGCCAGGGGCACGGTCGTCGCCGACGCGGTCAAGATCGCCGCAGCGCCGTAGCCGCGGCCCGGGTACGCTGCCGCGCATGGCGGAGAACCTCGTCGCGACCGTGGAGATCCCGAAGGGCTGCTCGAACAAGTACGAGTGGGACGAGGAGCTCGGCGCGATCAAGCTCGACCGGATGCTGTTCTCCTCGCTCGGCTATCCGACCGACTACGGCTTCTTCCGCGACACGCTCGCCGCCGACGGCGATCCGCTCGACGCGATGATCGTCGTCTCCGAACCGACCTTCCCGGGCTGCCTGATCGAGGTCAAGCCGGTCGCGCTGTTCCGCATGCGCGACGAGAACGCCGAGGACAACAAGATCCTCTGCGTCCCGCACTCGGATCCGAACTGGAGCCACATCGAGCGCCTCGAGGACCTCCCCGAGACGCTGCGCGACGAGATCTCGCACTTCTTCTCGATCTACAAGACGCCCGAGTGGAAGGTCGTCAAGGTCGACGGCTGGTACCCGCGCGAGGAGGCGCTCGAATCGATCGAGCGCGCCCGCAAGCGGTTCCGCGAGACGGCCTAGACGCCCTTGCAGGAGCGGTAGCGCCGGCTGTCGCGCAGCTTGGCGCCCTTGAGCGTCACGCGGAGCCTGCGGCTCGAGCCGCACGCCGCGACGCGGGCAGCAGCGCGTGCCCGGCCTTCGCGGTGGCGGTGGCCGTCGCGACCGTCGGCAGCGCCACGCGGACGCGCGTGACGTTCAGCGCGGCGGTCGTGCGCACCGGGCCGTAGACCGCGCTGCCGCCCACGATCTGCAGCGTGTACTCCGAGCTCGCGCCGACGCTCGCCGCGATCGCGTCGAGCTTGCGGGTGACGGTGTGCGTCGCGCCGTCGAGCGTGATCGGGATCGGGGTGACCTGGTTGCCGACCGCGAGGTTGCGCGTGTTGTCGACGATCTGCGCGAAGGCGTGGCCCAGGCCGGAGCCCGTGGCCGAGTAGGTCATCGTCAGCACCGGCCGTCCGGCGACCTGGCTCGGGCGCAGCGTGATCGGCACGTTGATCGCGTTGGCCGCGGGCGCGGCGGAGACGGGCGTGCCCGAGCCGGTGTCGGTCGGGTTGATCGCCAGCGTGCCGGAGCCCTCGCCGACCAGCGGCGCGCCGTGGCGCGTCGGGAAGCTCGGGGCCGAGCGCCACTGGGCGTCGTCGGCGATCCACTCGAACCCGGGGCCGGTGGAGACGGCCGCGTCGCGGGCGAGGTAGCGCTTCATCCAGGCGATCACGTCCGCCTCGACGTGGCCGGCCGGGCCCGCGCCGGTGAGGCAGACCCCGTGACCGCCGCAGAACCAGACCAGCTTCGCCGGAACCTTGTCGGCGCGCAGGATCCTGAGGTTGGTGATCGCCTCGTCGAGCGTGAACAGCGTGTCGGCGGTGCCCTGGACGAGCAGCGTCGGCACGGTGATCCTCTTGACCAGGTCGCCGGGGCCGCGCGAGGCGAACCAGCTGCGGTCGTCGGCGGACCGGTCGAGGTCCCGGACTGGAACGCCGAGTAGATGTGCGGGTCCAGGCCGCCGGTCTGCGGGCCGGCGGGGGAGTCCAGCCCGTCGGTGTCGGCGGCCGGGATGCCCGCGGCGACGAGCGCACTGGCCCAGCCGCCCTTGATCAGCTCCTCGGGGTAGAGCGAGGTCAGCAGCGAGTGCCACGCGATCGTCGGCGCGATCGCGTCGATGCGGTTGTCGAGGCCGGCGGCGACCAGCTCGATCCCGCCCGCATAGGAGACGCCCTCCATGCCCGCGCGGGGATCGCCCGGACCGTCGAGCAGCGCCTCGGGCTGCTGGGCCACCCAGTCGAGCAGCACCTGCACGTCGCGGCCCTCGGAGTCCGGCCCGTCGACCTGGACGACGCCGCCGGAGTCCCCGAAGCCGCGCGAGTCCCAGGTCAGCACGTTGAAGCCCGCGCGCCGCAGCGGCCCCACGCCGACGTTGCCGGTCGTCTCGTCCGACGCGGCGTCGGGGTTCTTCTGGCGCGAGCCGGCCCAGCCGTGCGTCTGCAGGATCGTCGGCGCGTGCTGGCCCGCCTGCAGGCCGGCGGCCGGGTGCAGCGTGGCGATCAGCGGCGCGCCGTCGTAGGACGGGACGATCGCGTCGCGGGACGGGAGGTCGGCGGCGGCGGGCGCCGCGGCGATCAGGCAGACGGGCAGCGCGGCCAGCACGGCCGCGAGACGGCGGGGGAGCGCGATCACCCGGACGATGGTGCCATGACGACCGGGCCGCCGCGCCGGTCAGCCGAAGCGCGCGAGGGCGGCGACCATCCGGTCCTGGCGGATGCGCGCCCAGTAGGTGCTCGAGCGGTTCATCATGATCGCGAAACCGATGCGCCGCCCCGTCGTGGTGTCGCAGAATCCGGCCAGCGCGGAGACGTCCGAGAGCGTCCCGGTCTTCGCGTGGCAGCGGCCGCGGGAGACGTCCGAGCGCAGCCGGTCCGACAGCGTCCCGGTCCGGCCCATCACCGGCAGCGACGCCTCGAACGGGATGGCGAGGTCGGATTCGTCCATCGAGCGGATGAGGTCGACGATGTCGTGCGGGCTGACGCTGTCGCGGCGCGAGAGCCCCGAGCCGTCGACGAGCGCCGGCCTGGCGCCGAGCCGCTCGACGGTCGCGCGCACCACGGTCGCGCCCGCGCCGGTGCTGCCCGCCAGGCCGAAGCGCGCGCCGAGGCCCTTCAGCAGCTCCTCGGCCATGTAGTTGTCCGACGGGGTGTTCGTGCGGGCGACGAGCGTCGCCATCGTCGGCGAGGCCCAGGAGAGCAATGGGACGGCGGAGGACGGGGTCCTCGAGGCGACGGCGGCGTGCGCGACGCGGATCCCGGCCCGCTTGAGGGCGACGCTGAAGGCCTGCGCGACGTAGCGGGGCGGGTTCGGCTGGAAGTCGCCGAGGCGGCTGCTGGTGAGCCCGTGGTTGTAGGAGAGGGCGCTCATCGGGCCGATCCAGTAGTCCGTCCGGTAGCCCGTCGAGGGGCCGCCACGCAGAGTGTCGAACGCCGACTCGTCGCCGACGACCCGGCCGGTGACCCGTGTGAGCCCGGTCCGCGCGAGCGCACGGGCGAACGAGCGGGCCGCGGCGGTGTTGAACGACGGGTCGCCGCCGCC
>DATBDM010000026.1:0-1904 GCA_036269915.1 Solirubrobacteraceae bacterium
GGGTCCAGCCGTCGCCGGAAGCTCTCCTCGATGCGCCCGGCGAGGCCGGGCGCGTCCAGCCGCCCGTGGCCGAGGGCCAGTTCCGCCGGCGTCATCGCGCGCGGCAGCTCCAGCAGCGCCAGCGGATTGCCCCGCGCCTCGGCCACGATCCGGTCGCGGACCCGCTCGTCGAGTGGCCCCTGGATCGCCAGCAACGCCCGCGCGTCGCGGTCGTTGAGACCTTCGACGAGCAGCTCCGGCAGCCTGGTCAGCTCCTGTTCTCCGGCGCCCTCGCGCACCGCGAACACCACCCCCACCGGCTCCGCCAGCAGTCGGCGTGCCACGAATGCCAGCGCCTGCGCCGACTCACGATCCAGCCACTGCGCATCGTCGACGAGGCAGACGAGCGGGCGCTCCTCGCTCATCTCGGCGAGCAGGCTCAGCACGGCCAGGCCGACGAGGAATCGATCCGGCGGAGCTCCTGCGCTCACGCCGAACGCGGTCCGGAGCGCATCGCGCTGAGGACCCGGGATGCGGTCGAGCCGGTCGAGCATCGGCGCGCACAGCTGATGCAGCCCGGCGAGCGCGAGCTCCATCTCGCCCTGGACGCCCGCGGCGCGAGCCACGCGACACCCGGTCGCCCGCTCGACGACGGACTCCAGCAGCGCCGTCTTGCCCACGCCTGGCTCGCCGCGGATCACGATCACGCGGCTCTGACCCGCCCGAACCGCGTCGACGAACCCGTCGAGCACCTTGGACTCGCGGCGTCGCCCGAGCAACCCTCGGTGCGGGATCTCGCTGGCCATCGGCCCCGAGGCGAGCCTATACCGCGAGCGTGGAGGTGCCAACTCGGCCGGCCACTAGGGACTGCGGCTGGGGCGACGCGGATGCGAGCCCCCCGGCCGAGCATGACACTCGCTTCATGCCCCACGCACTGCCTCCGCTGCCCTATCCGTACGGCGCGCTGGAGCCCACCGTCGACGAGCTGACGATGCGCATCCACCATGACAAGCACCACGGTGGCTACCTCGCCGGCCTCAACGCCGCACTCGAGGGCACAGGGTGGGCCGACCGTCCCGTCGAGGACCTGCTCAGGCACCTCGAGGCGCTGCCCGAGGCCAAGCGCGCGCTCGTGCGCACGAACGGTGGCGGCCATCTCAACCACTCGCTGTTCTGGCAGTCGATGGCGCCCGACGACCACGGACGCCCGGCAGGCCCGCTCGCCGATGCGATCGAGTCGGCGTTTGGCTCCGTCCGCGAGCTCAAGCGGCAGCTCACCGTCGCGGGCACGGCGCGCGTCGGCAGCGGCTGGGCATGGCTGGTGCACGACGGCGCCGGCCTCGCCGTCTCCTCCACGGCCGACGAGGAGTCGCCGCTGATGTACGGACAGACGCCCTTGCTCGGGGTCGACGTGTGGGAGCACGCCTACTACCTCAGGCATCAGGACCGCCGCGCCGACTACATCGAGGCCTGGTGGAACGTCGTCGACTGGCAGTGGGTCGCCGCGCGCTACGCGGCGGCGACCCGCGGCGGCGACGTCTCCTAGGAGCGCCGCGCCGGGAGCCTTCGGCGGCGGCGCCCGCGCGCGGCGACGTACTCGGCGAACTGCCGCTCGAACGTCTCCCAGTCGTCGCGCGAGCCGTCCGGCGGCTCGACTCCTCTGGAGTCGAACAGCCGGAGCAGGCCGACGCAGTCGAACGACCGCAGCAGGACGACGCAGATCATCGTGACGATCACGATGACGGTGCCCGTCAGGCCGCCGATCAGCGCGAGCGCCGGCAGGACGACCGCGGGCAGGTGCATGCCCACGCCCCCGATCACGCTGCGGTCCGCGCTCCGCTGGCAGGCACCTCGCGGACCGACTCGGCTGCGACGGCGGGCGCCGTGCGGACGTAGAGGTACCAGTAGCCGCCGGCGACGAAGAC
>DATBDM010000027.1:0-4200 GCA_036269915.1 Solirubrobacteraceae bacterium
GGACGTCGTCGAGGCCGTGCGACACACGCTCGCGGCCGGCGACTGGCCCGCTGCCGCGCGGCTCGTCGCAGACCACTCGTTCCGATGGGTGCTCGACGGGCAGGCCGGGACGATCGACGCGGTGCTGCAGGCGTTTCCCGAGGGCGCGTCGGCCGATCATCCCGACCTGGCGCTGGCCCACGCGGCCGCCGAGCTCAACCAGGGACGGCTGGAGGAGGCGGCGGCTCAAGTGGCGCTGGCCGAGTCCCACGTCGCGAGCGCTCCGCCGGCTCGGCGCCGTCGCCTCACCGTGGCGATCGCCTCACTGCGGTTGGCCATGGCAAGGCGGAGCGGACAGTTCACGGAGGTGATCGAGCAGGTGAAGCTGCTCGACGCCTCGATCGCCGGCGAGTCCAACGATCCGATCGCGATGGACAGCGAGCTGCGGGCAGTCGCGCTCTTGAACCTCGGGATCGTCGAGACGTGGTCCGGGCGGCTCGCCGACGCCGAGCGGCACCTCTCCGAGGGAGCTGCGCTCGCCCAGACGATCGGCCGGCCCTACCTCGAGGTCGCGTGCCGCGCGCATCAAGGGTTCCCGTCACGGCTCGTCTCCGTCGCGAAGGCCTACGAGCGCGGTCGCGAGGCGGTGGCACTGGCCGAGCGTCATGGCTTGGAGGACCGGCCGATCCTCGCGCCCGCGCTCGGTGCGGTCGGCGGGATGGCGATCTGGATGGGCGAGTTCGACGAGGGAGAGCGATGGCTCCGGCGCGCCTGGGAGATCGCCGAGACGCACATCGACCCCGCCCCCGCAGTGCTCCTGCACGTGGCGACGGGGATGCTGCACGCCGGTCGTGGAGAGCACCAGTCGGCACTCGAGGCATTCGCGTCGGCGGCGCGGGCGCAGTCGCTCCTCACGGGCGTCCACGCTCTCGCCCCGCGGATCGCCGGGTGGCACGCGAGCATGCAGGCCCGCCTCGGGATGCCGGACGAGGCGCGCGCGACGCTCGACGGATTCTCCGCGGCACCCGAGCGACTCGGTGCCCAGGGCGCCATCGGCAACGCCCGCGCGGTGATCTCCATCGCCGAGGGGCACCCCGCCGCCGCGTTGGCCCCGCTCCGAGATGTCCTGGCCGACACGCCACGCCTCGGCCCCGGGTTCACGCTCGTCGAAGCGCATCTGCTCACCGGCATCGCTCACCTCTCCTTGGGGGATCGAGACGCCGCCGCCGCGGCGGCCGAGGCAGCGCTCGCGGCCGCCGAGCCGGATCGGCTGATCTTCCCGTTCGCGCTGACCGACGCCGCGGAGCTCCTCGCGACGCTCCCCGGTCACGCGACAGCTCACGGGGCGCTTCGTGCCGACATCGTCGACGTGCTGGGAGGCACGTGGACACCGAGCGCCCGGCGAGACCCCGTCACGCAACCCGAGGAGCTCAGTCCGAGCGAGCTGCGGGTCCTGCGATACCTGCCGACCAACATGACGCGGCCCGAGATCGCGCGGGAGCTCTACGTCTCCATCAACACGGTCAACACGCACATCCGCAACATCTATTCCAAGCTCGGTGCGCGCGACCGTTCTTCCGCCGTTCAACGCGCACGGGCGCTGCGGCTCGTCGCAACCGCGCGCTCCTGAACATCGCCGGATTCCGGCGTCGCGCGCTCACCACCTCGGGCTGCAGGGTGATCGCGTGGCTACGCCGCTGGGCTTGTACACGATCCGGATACGGGGTCGGCTCGGGGTGACCGCTCTGTCGGCCTTCCCCTCGATGGTGGCTGAGCTGGAGGGCGGCGAGACGGTGCTCACCGGCTTGGTCGAGGATCGATCCGCGTTGTTCGGCGTCCTCGCGCAGGTCGAGGCGCTCGGCCTCGAGCTGCTCGAGCTCCGGCAGATCACCGCGGGGGTGCGATCACCGAGATTCGGTGACGACGACTCACCTGCGTCGTGGTGATCGTGCAGCCCGTGCAACTCGTGAGAAAGGTCAGCCGGCATGTCTGATGTCGCCATCACGCCTGGTGAGGTGGCCCGGCCGGTCCGGGTGAGCGCCAACGCCGTGCTCGCCGTCGTCGCGGTGGCCCAGTTCATGGTGGTGCTCGACGCGAGCGTCGTGAACGTGGCGCTGCCGAGCATCCAGCGCGATGTCGGCTTCTCCGAGCAGAACCTGTCGTGGGTGCTCAACGCCTACACGCTGATCTTCGGAGGGTTCCTGCTGCTCGGCGGGCGCGCGGCCGATCGGCTCGGTCGTCGCCGTCTGTTCATGGCCGGCATCGGGCTGTTCGCGGGCGCTTCGCTGGTCTGTGGGCTGTCGCAGTCGGAGGCGACGCTGCTGCTCGCCCGCGGCGCGCAGGGCCTCGGCGGCGCGATGGTCTCGCCCGCGGCGCTGTCGATCATCCTCACGACGTTCGCGGAGGGCAGCGAGCGCAACCGGGCGCTCGGCGTCTGGGGCGCGATCGCCGGCGCCGGCGGCGCGGCCGGCCTTCTGCTCGGCGGCGTGATCGTCGAGGTGCTCAGCTGGCGCTGGGTCTTCTTCGTCAACGTGCCGATCGGCGCGGCGGTCCTCCTGCTGGCGCCGCGGATCCTCGCCGAGAGCCGGGCCGAGCGCGTCCGCGGCGGCTACGACGTCGAGGGCGCGACCGCCATCACGCTCGGCACGATGGCACTCGTCTTCACGCTGATCAAGGCCAACGACTGGGGCTGGAGTTCGGCACGGACCCTCGTGGGCCTCGCGGTGGCCGCCGCGCTGCTCGTCGGCTTCGTGTGGATCGAACGCCGGCACGAGAACCCCCTGGTCCCGCTGCGCATCTTCGCCAACCGCAGCCTCGCGGCCTCGGACGGGACGATGCTCCTCCTCGCTGCCGCGCTCTTCGGCGTGTTCTTCTTCTGCACGCTGTACCTGCAGCAGGTGCTCGGCTACAACGCGCTGAAGTCCGGCGTCGCGTTCCTGCCGCTCACCCTCACGGCCATCGTCGCGTCCGGGCTCGCCTCGCGCGTGGTCGACCGTTTGACGCCCAAGCCGGTGCTGGTCGGCGGGCTGCTCGTCGCGACGGTGGGCTTCGCGCTGTTCACCCGCCTGCAGGTCGACGGCGACTACCTCGGTCGCGTGCTGCCGGCGATGGTCGTGATCGGGCTCGGGCTGGGGTTGTCGTTCGTGCCGATCACGATCGCCGCCACGAGCGGCGTCGCGGCCGAGGACTCGGGCCTCGCCTCGGGCCTGCTCAACACGACCCAGCAGGTCGGCGGGTCGCTGGGCCTGGCCGTCCTGGCCGCCGTCTCGACCTCGCGGGTCACGAGCGCGCTGCACGGCGGATCGGCAGTGCCCGCGGCGCTCGTGCACGGCTTCACCGGCGCGTTCACCGTGTCCGCGATCCTGTGCGCCGCCGCCGCGGTGCTGGCCATCGTCCTGATTCCCGGCCGCCGGCGCGAGCCCGAGGATGCCGGTGCCGAGACCGTCGCGATGGCCTTCGCCCGCTGCCCCGGCGCGCCCTACTGCGGTCATCTGGCCCGCGTCGCCCGCCTTCTCAAACTGGCCCCAACCGAAGGAGATCGTCCGTGAGCATCGAGCAGCAAGAGACCCTCGACGCGATCCTGCGGCAGTCGGCGTTCCCCGCCGGCAGCGACGTCGACGAGCAACGGCGACTGCTCCGGGAGTTGCTCTCGGCGCAGCCGCTGCCGCCCGAGGTGACGGTGACGGCGGCCGCACTGGGCGGCGTCCCGACCGCCGAGATCACCGTCGACGGAATCGAGCCCCGCCACGTGGTTCTCTACTTCCACGGCGGCGTGTACGTGATGGGCGACGCCTTCCTCGCCGCCGAGCTGGCCTCGGAGGTCGGCCGGCGGACGCAGGCCAAGGCCATCTCCGTCGACTACCGGCTCGCCCCCGAGCACCCGTATCCGGCGGCGGTCGACGATGCGCTCGCGGCCTATGAAGGCCTGCTGCGCGAGGGCACCGCCCCTACCGACATCGCCTTCGCGGGAGAGTCCGCCGGCGGCGGGCTCGCGGTCGCCACCATGGTCAACGCCCGCGATCACGGGCTGCCCCTGCCGGCCGCGGCGTTGGTCATGTCGCCGTACGTCGACCTCACCCTGGCCGGGACGACCATCGAGACCAGGGGCGACGTCGACCCGCTGCTCAGCCGGGAAGCCCTCCAGGCCCGAGTCCCCGACTACACGGCCGGCCAGGACGCCGCGCTCGGCCTCATCAGCCCCCTCTTCGCCGACCTGTCCGG
>DATBDM010000028.1:0-5201 GCA_036269915.1 Solirubrobacteraceae bacterium
GTGCTCGTCCCCGGCGGTCAGGAGCTCGTCGTCGAGCGCGACGCGGGCGACTACCAGTCCAAGATCGAGGACGGCCCGTGGCCCGCGTTCCCGGCCGACCTCACCTCGATCGCGGTCGCGCTCGCCACCCAGTCGGCCGGCTCGGTGCTGATCTTCGAGAAGATGTTCGAGAACCGCCTGTTCTTCGTGGACAAGCTGATCTCGATGGGCGCCGAGATCACGATCTGCGACCCGCACCGGGCGATCGTCATCGGTCCGCGACGGCTGCGCGGGCAGCGGCTCTCCTCGCCCGACATCCGGGCCGGCATGGCGATGCTGATCGCCGCGCTGTGCGCCGAAGGGCCGAGCGAGATCCACAACGTGCGCGAGATCGACCGGGGCTACGAGCGCATCGACGAGCGCCTGCGCGCCCTCGGCGCGCAGATCGAGCGCGTCCCCGCCTGAGCCGGCGTCCATGATCCACCCGACGCCCAGCGGGACGCGCGACGTGCTCCCCGACGAGATGCGCGAGCTGCGCGCGATCGAGGCGGCGCTGCGCGGGGTGTTCGACGCCCGCGGCTACGGCGAGATCGCCACGCCCGCGCTCGAGTATGAGGAGGTGCTCACGCGCGGGGACCCGGCGGCCGCCGACCCCGCCTACAAGCTCTTCGACGAGCACGGCAACGTGCTCGTGCTGCGCTCGGACATGACGATCCCGATCGCCCGGGTGGTCGGCACCCGCTACGCGACCGCGGACGTCCCGCTGCGGTTCTCCTACGTCGCCGCCGCGTACCGCTCCGTGCGCCCGCAGCGCGGCCAGCAGCGCGAGATGCTGCAGGCCGGCGTCGAGCTGGTGGGCGCGCCGGGGCCCGAGGGCACCGCGGAGGCGCTGATCGTGCTCTGCGAGGCGCTCGGCGCCGCGGGCCTGGAGAACTATCGCGTCGGGCTCGGCGACGCCTCGCTGTACCCGCGCCTGCTCGACCGCGTGGGGGTGCCCGACGCCGCGCGGACGCAGATCGTGCACGAGCTCGTGACGCGCGACTTCGTCGGCCTCGAGCGCGAGGTGGAGCGCTTCGGCGAGCCGCTGCTGGCGCGGCTGCCGCAGCTGCGCGGCGGTCCCGAGGTCCTCGACGCCGCCCCGGAGGGCGCGGAGCTCCGGGCGGTGCTCGACCTGCTGCCGTCCGCGGTGGGGGAGCGGGTCATCTTCGACCTCGGCCTCACGCACGCCCTGGGCTACTACACGGGCGCGGTGTTCGAGGTCTACGACGCGGGCCTCGGCGCTCCCCTGGGCGGCGGCGGGCGCTATGACGACCTGCTCGGCCGCTTCGGCCGCCCGCTGCCGGCCTGCGGCTGGGCGCTCAACGTCGAGCGGCTGCACCTCGCGCGTGTAGGCGAGGGACGATGAGCGGGCTCGGCGGGCTGCGGCTCGCGGTCCCGCGCGGGGCGCTGCTGGGGGAGACGCTCGACCTGCTCGACGGCCTCGGCATCGACACCGCCGAGGTCCGCGGCAACGACCGCAGGCTCCTCTTCGAGGACGCCGGGATCGTCACGATGCGCCCGAGCGACGTGCCGACCTACGTCGAGGCCGGCGCGGCGGACATCGGGATCACGGGCAAGGACGTGCTCGCCGAGCAGGGCGAGCGCGACGTCTACGAGCTGCTCGACCTCGGCTTCGGACCGTGCCGGATGGTGTTCGCGACCGTCGACGGCGACGATCCGGCCGCGGAGGCGCTGCGCCGCCTCGGCGTCATGCGGATCGCGACCAAGTACCCGAAGATCGCGCTCGCCTACTTCGAGCACACCGGCCGTCAGGTCGAGATCGTCGAGGTCAGGGGGTCGGTCGAGCTCGCGCCGCTGACCGGCCTCGTCGAGGGCATCGTCGATCTATCCGCGACCGGCACGACCCTGCGCGAGAACGGGCTCGTGATCCGCGAGGAGATCTCGGCCTCGACCGCCCGGCTGATCGCCAACCCGGTTGCCCACAAGCTCAAGGCCGAGGCCCTCGACGCGCTCGTGGAGCGCATCCGTGGCCGCTGAGCGGATCCGCTGCGACGCCGCCGGCGCGGCCGCGGCCGCCGCGCGCGTGCGGGCGCTGGTGCCGCCGGGCGCCTCGGTCGCCGAGCCCGTCGCGGCGATCCTCGCCGACGTGCGGGCGCGCGGCGACGCCGCGGTGCTCGAGCTCGAGCGGCGCTTCGGTGGCGGCGACGGACCGCTGCGCGTGCCTGCCGCCGAGCTCGAGGCGGCTGCCGCGGCGCTCGACGAGGACCTGCGCGGCGGCCTCGAGACCGCGATCGCCAACGTCGGCGCGGTCGCCGCGGCCGGCCTGGGGGACGACCGCGCGGTCGACCTCGAGCAGGGCCAGCGCGTGACGGTGCGCGAGGTCCCGGTCCGCCGCGCGGCGGTCTACGCCCCTGGCGGGCGCAACCCGTATCCCTCCTCGGTGGTCATGGGCGCGGTCACCGCGCGCGTCGCCGGGGTCGAGGAGGTCGTCGTCGTCGCCCCGCCGCACCCGGTGATCCTGGGCGCCGCGGCGCTGTGCGGGATCGAGGAGGTCTACCGGATGGGTGGCGCGCAGGCCGTGGGGGCCCTCGCCTATGGGACCGCGAGCGTGCCGCGCGTGGACGTGATCGTCGGCCCCGGCTCGCTGTGGGTCCAGGAGGCCAAGCGCCAGGTCGCCGACGCGGTCGGGATCGACGGCTTCGCCGGGCCGAGCGACCTCACCCTGATCGTCTCGGGCGAGGCCGACCTCGAGCCGCTGGCGCTCGACCTGCTCGCCCAGGCCGAGCACGGCGAGGGCTCGCTCGTGGTGGCCGTCTCCGATGACGCGAGCGTGCTCGACACGCTCGCGCCGCGGCTCGGCGACACGCCCGGGCCGGCGGTGCTGGTCGAGGTGGCCGATCTCGATGCGGCGCTGGCCTTCGCCGAGGCGCTCGCGCCCGAGCACCTGCAGCTCGCGGGCGCGGACGCCGAGGCGCTCGCGCCGCGGGTGCGCAGCGCCGGCTGCCTGTTCGTGGGCGCGGCGAGCGGCACCGCGTTCGGCGACTACGTCGCCGGTTCGAACCACGTCCTGCCCACCGACGGCGCCGCGCGCTTCGCCTCCGGGCTCTCCGTGCGGCACTTCCGCCGGACGATGCACGAGGTCCGCGTGGGGGCGGCCGCTGGGGCGCTCGCGCGCGCCGGCGTGCCGATCGCGGAGGCCGAGGGCTTCGCCGGTCACGCCGCCTCGATGCAGATCCGCGAGAATCCAGCGCCGTGAGCAGCCGCACCGCGCAGATCTCCCGCACCACGGGCGAGACCGACGTCTCGCTCGACCTCGGCCTGGACGGCTCCGGGGCCGGCTCCCGCGCCACGGGCGTCGGCTTCCTCGACCACATGCTCGACCTGCTCGCCCGCCACGGGCGCCTCGACCTCGCGGTGAGCGTGACCGGCGACCTGCAGACCGGCTCGCATCACACCGTCGAGGACACGGGGATCGTCCTCGGCCAGGCGCTGCACGCCGCGCTCGGCGAGCGCCGTGGCATCACCCGCTACGGCCACGCCGTCGTGCCGATGGACGAGGCGCGCGCCGCCTGTGCGATCGACCTCTCCGGCCGCCCGCTGGCGGTCATCGAGGGCTTCGCGCGCCTGCCGGCGGGCGAGATCGCCGGCTTCGAGCACGAGGCCGCGGAGGAGTTCTTCCGCGCGGTCACGAGCGCGGCGCGGATCACGCTGCACCTCGAGCTCCAGGCGGGGACGAACGCGCACCACATGATCGAGGCCTGCTTCAAGGCGTTCGCCCGCGCGCTGCGCGCGGCGGTGGCGATCGACCCGACCGAGACCGGCGTGCCCTCGACCAAGGGGACGCTGGCGTGATCGCGATCGTCGACTACGGGATGGGCAACAAGCGCTCGGTCGAGAAGGCGCTCGAGCACGTCGGCGCCCAGCCGCGGATCACCGCCGACCACGACGAGATCCGCGCCGCCGCCGCGGTCATCCTGCCGGGCGTGGGGGCGTTTCCCGAAGCGATGCGGCGGCTGCGCGCGTCCGGGCTGGACCGCGTGGTGGCCGACGTCGCGGGCTCCGGCACGCCCCTGCTGGGGATCTGCCTAGGCATGCAGCTGCTGTTCGGGTCGACGACCGAGCACGAGGGCGCCGCCGGGCTCGGCCTGCTCGAGGGCGAGGTGACCGCGCTCGCGGCCCCGAAGCTGCCGCACATCGGCTGGAACGAGGTCGCCTTCGAGCGCCACGGCGCGTTGACCGAGGGCCTCGGCGACGCGGCGGCCTTCTACCACGTGCACTCGTTCGTCTGCCGCCCTGCGGTCGAGGACGACGTCGTCGGGCGCGGCGACTACGGCGAGCGCTTCGTCTCGATCGTCGAGCGCGGGAGCGTGATGGGCGCCCAGTTCCACCCCGAGAAGTCCTCGCGCGACGGGCTCGCCCTGCTGCGCAACTTCGCCGCGCTGGCGCGGGTCCCGGCGTGATCCTCTACCCGGCGATCGACATCATGGACGGCCACGCCGTCCGGCTCGTCCAGGGCCGCTTCGAGGATGCGACGCAGTACGCCGACGATCCGCTCGAGGCCGCGCTCTCGTGGGTCCAGGCCGGGGCGAAGTTCCTGCACGTCGTGGACCTCGACGGTGCCAAGGCGGGGGAGCCGGTGTCGCTCGACCACGTGCGCCGGATCGTCCAGAACGCGGGCGTGCCAGTGCAGTACGGCGGCGGGCTGCGGACCGTCGAGGCGGTGCGCGACGCCGTCCGCGCGGGCGCCGAGCGCGTGATCGTCGGCACCCAGGCGTTCCGCGACGTCGACTTCCTCGACGACTGCCTCGCGGCCTTCGGCCCGCGCGTGGTCGTCTCCGTCGACGCGCGCGGCGGCCACGTCGCCACCGCCGGCTGGACGCAGACCACGGAGCTGCCGGCGGAGGACGCGATCCGGCGCCTCGGCGCGCGCGGCGTGCGCTCGTTCGTCTACACGAGCGTGGATCGCGACGGCGGGCTCCAGGGACCCGACCTCGACGAGGTCCGGCGGGTGGCGGCCGCGGTGCGCGGGCGCTTTCTGTACTCGGGCGGGATCGGCTCGGTCGAGCACCTGAGCGCGCTGCACGAGCTGCGCCGGGTCAACCTCGCCGGCGTGATCGCCGGCAAGGCGCTCTACGAGCGCCGCTTCAGCGTCGCCGAGGGCCAGGCGGCGCTCGACGGTCGCGCTGGGTAGCGGCGGCGCGAGGATCAACCCCGGCTGGGTA
>DATBDM010000029.1:0-6575 GCA_036269915.1 Solirubrobacteraceae bacterium
ACGGGGACCGACGCGCTCGAGGCAGACCACGCGCAGCTCGCCGACTTCGTCGCGACGCTCGCGACCGGCAGCGACGAGCGCCCCCCCGTGGCACCCGCGACCCTGCAGCGCAAGGTCGCCTGCCTGCGCTCCTTCTACCGCCATCTTCGCCGCCAGGACATGGTCGCCGATGATCCGACCGTCCACCTGCGCGCGCCGCGCCAGAGCCGGCGGCTGCCGCAGGTCCTCACGCGCGGCGAGGTCGCGACGCTGATCGCCCAGCCCCAGGGCACCGCGCCGACGGCGCTGCGCGACCGCGCGCTGCTGGAGATCATGTACGCCTGCGGGCTGCGCGCGTCGGAGGCGATCGGCCTCGAGATCTCCGACATCGACCTCGAGGACGGGGTCCTGCGCGCCCGCGGCAAGGGCTCCAAGGAGCGGCTCGTGCCGATCGGGTCCGCCGCCAGCCGCGCGCTCGCGATCTACCTCGGCCGCGGCCGCACGCGGCTGGTCGGCGACCGCATGGAGGCGCGGCTGTTCGTCAACCACCGCGGCAGCGGCCTGACCCGCCAGGGGCTCTACAAGATCGTCCAGCGCCACGCGCGGACTGCCGGGCTCGAGAACCGAATGAGCCCGCACACCCTCCGCCACACGTTCGCCACGCACCTGCTGGCCGGCGGCTGCGACCTGCGCTCGCTGCAGGAGATGCTCGGCCACGCCGACATCGCCACGACCCAGGTCTACACCCACCTCTCGGCCGAGCGGCTCAAGGACGTCTACTTCGACGCCCACCCGCGGGCCCGCGCCGGGTAACGTCCCCGGCGCTGTGGGCACGCGCGCCTTCGTCATCGTCATCGACGCCTGCGGAGCAGGCGAGCTGCCCGATGCCGCCGACTACGGCGACGCGGGATCGAACACGCTCGGCCACGTGGCGGAAGCGGTCGGCGGCCTCGAGCTCCCGGTGCTCGAGTCGCTCGGGCTCGGGAGCATCATGCCGCTGGAGGGCGCGCCGCCTGTCGCTCGGCCGGTCGTCCACGGCCGGCTGCATCCGCAGGGGCCCGGAAAGGACACGATCACCGGCCACTGGGAGCTGATGGGGGCGATCACGCCCGTGCCGCTGCGCACCTACCCGGACGGGTTCCCGGACGAGGTGCTCGACGCGCTGCGCGCGGCGACCGGTCGCGAGATCCTCTGCAACCGCCCCTACAGCGGCACCGAGGTGATCGAGGACTACGGGCCCGAGCACCTGCGCACCGGCGCGCTGATCGTCTACACCTCCGCCGACTCGGTCCTGCAGATCGCCGCCCACGAGGACGTGGTGCCGCTGGATGAGCTCTACGCCGCCTGCGCGGCCGCGCGCGAGATCATGCGCGGCGAGCACGCCGTCGGGCGGATCATCGCCCGGCCCTTCCGTGGCGAGCCGGGCGCCTTCGAGCGCACGCAGGGCCGCCGCGACCTCGCCCTCGACCCGCCCGGCCCGACGTACATGCAGGCGCTGCAGGCCGACGGTATCCCGGTCCACACGGTGGGCAAGATCGGCCAGGTGTTCAACGGCGTCGGCGTCGACGTCTCGCACAAGGGCGCGACGAACGCCGCGGCGCTCGCGGCGACCTCGGCGCTGATCGACGAGCTCGACCGCGGCCTGGTGTTCACGAACCTCGTCGAGACCGACATGATCTACGGCCACCGCGGGGACGCCCCGGGCTTCCACCACGCGCTCGAGGCGATCGACGTCGTGGTGGGGGAGTGGCTGCAGCGACTCGACCCGGAGCGCGACCTGCTGGTGATCACCGCCGACCACGGCTGCGATCCCACCACCCCCGGGAGCGACCACACGCGCGAGCACGCCCCGCTGCTCGCGCGCTTCGCCGGCCACGACGGGCGCCGCCACGACGGGCCGTTCGCCGACGTCGGCGCCTCGGCGCTGCGCTGGCTGGCGGGGCGCGACGCGCCGGAGCTCCCCGGTGCGCCCTTCCTGGGCTGACCTGCGCCCGGGGCTCGCGCTCGCGGCGCTGACGGTCGCCGCGGCCGGCTGCGGCGGCGGTCACCAGACCCCCGTGCAGCCCAGCTCGACGCCGACCGCCGCCCAGCGCTCCGGCGGCGACCGCGCCCCGTCGGACCGCGAGCTGATCCAGGCACTGCTCGACCGCCGGGCCCGCGCCCTGGAGCGGGGTGCGGCGCGCGCCTACGCCGCGACCTCCGCGAACGGGGCGCGCGCCGCCGCTGCCCGGGCCGACGCGCGGCGCGCCCGGCCGCTCGGCCTGCGCGACGTGCGGCAGGGGATCGACCGCCTCGACCTCCACGGGCGTCGCGCACGGGCGCACGTGGTCACCGCGTGGGGCATCCGCGGCGTCCGCGGCACCTTCCGCACCGAGCGGCGGATCCTCCTGCGCCGGACGCGCGGCGGCTGGCGGATCGCCGGCACCCTCGGCCGCCGCGGCCTCGCGCCGTGGGAGGTCGCCGCCTACACCCGGCGCGACGAGCGCCACTTCGTCGTGCTCGTGCCGTCCGGCGTCGACATCGACGCCGCGGGCCTGCCCGCCTCGCTGCAGGACGGCTACGCGCGCTTCGCCACGACGCTGCCGCGCGCGCACCTGCGCCGCCGCTACCTCGTCGTCGTGGCGTCCACGGCGGCGGGCGCCAACCGGCTCACCGAGGACATCCGCGGGGTCGAGACGCTCTCGGCGGTCGCGGACACCGCCGTCCGCGAGGAGGGCCCGGCGCAGCGGGTCACCAAGGTGCTCTCGCAGCGGCTGCTCGTCGTCTGGCCGGCCTTCTCCGGACTCGGCTTCGACGAGCGCCGCCGCGTGGTCGCCCACGAGCTGACCCACCTGGTGCTCGCCGGGGCGACCTCCGGCCGCACGCCGTCGTGGCTGGTCGAGGGGATCGCCCTGTACGTCTCGGGCGACCGGCGCTCGGACCAGGTGACCGCGATCCTGCGCGGCCTGGCCGGCGCCGAGGGCGTGGCCGCGCGGCCCGCGCTGAGCCTGCGGCGGCTGAGCGCCCCGAACGCGATCGCGCGGCTCAGCGGCGCGCGGCAGGCGGGTGCGTACGCGTACGCGTCGGCCGCGGCGTTCGCGATCGCCGACCGCTACGGGCGCCGCGCGCTGCTGCGCCTCTACGACGCCTTCGACGACCCGGGGCTGCCCGGCAAGGGCGGCGCGACGCTGACCTCGCGGGCGCTGCGCCGGACCATCGGTGTCGGCCTCGCGGCGTTCGAGCGCGATCTGCGCGCGGGCCTATCCTGAGCCGCCGTGCCCGAGCTCCCCGAGGTCGAGACCATCCGTCGCAACCTGGCGCCGCACCTCGAGGGGCGGCGCGTGGAGTCACTGGAGATCCTCGACGCGCGCTGGTGCCGGCCGCTCGCCCCGGCGGAGCTCTCCGCCGCGGTCGAGGGGCGCGTCGTCGAGCGGTTGAGCCGTCGCGGCAAGTACCTGATCGCCGAGCTCGAGGGCGACGTCTTCCTGCTGATGCACCTGCGCATGACCGGCACGCTGCTGCTCGACCCGGCGGGGGCGCCGCCGCACACGCGCGTGTGGTGGCGGATCGGCGAGCACCGGCTGGCCTTCGTCGACCCGCGCCGCTTCGGCACCGGCGAGCTGGCGCTCGGCCCGGAGGCGCTCGAGGCCTTCCTCGGCGCCCGGCTCGGGCCGGAGCCGTTCTCGGAGGACTTCACCGCCGCTGGCCTGCACGCGCTGGCGCGGGCGAGCCGCGCGCCGATCAAGGCGTTCCTGCTCGACCAGCGCAAGCTCGCGGGCGTCGGCAACATCTACGCCGACGAGGCCCTGTTCCGGGCCAGGGTCCATCCGCTGCGCCCGGCGAACCGGCTCACGCGCGCGCAGGCCGTGGCGCTGCGCGACGCGGTCCTCGCCTCGCTGCAGGCCGGGATCGACGCCAAGGGCGCGACGATCGACGACTTCCGCGACCCATACGGCGTCCAGGGGAGCTTCCAGGACCAGTTCCTCGTGCACCTGCGCGAGGGCGAGCCGTGCCCGGTGTGCGGCCGGGCGGTGCGCAAGCTGCGCGCCGCCGGGCGGGGGACCTACGTCTGCGAGTCCTGCCAGCCGCGGCCGAGACGGCCGCGCGTGACCGGCTACGCCGCGGCGACGAGCTCCTCGAGGCGACCGGCGCGGTCGGCCTGAGCGAGCTCCTGGTAGCCGCCGATGCTCTCCCCATCGATGATGACCTGGGGGAACGTCATCATGCCGGTGAGGCGAACGAGCTCCGCGCGACCTTCGGGGTCACGCGCGAGGTTGATCTCCTCGAAATCGATGCCGCGCTTGTCGAGCAGCGCCTTGGCGGTCCGGCAGTAGCCGCACGGTTCGGTGGTGTAGATGGTCACGCGATTGGTCACTTCATTTAGTGTAGTGCGATGCCCGGCTCGCTGAAGACGGACGCCATCGTGCTGCGCTCGATGCGCTACGGCGAGGCCGACCGCATCCTGCACCTCTATACCCCGGGACGCGGCCGGGTGAGCGCGATCGCCAAGGGCGTGCGCAAGACGAAGTCGCGCTTCGGCGGCCGGCTGGAGCCGTTCTTCTCGCTCAGGCTGATCCTGTATGAATCCCGCCCGCCCCGCAGCGACCTCCTCACCGTCACGAGCGCCGAGACGATCGCCGGCCATCCGCGGCTGCGCGAGCACGCCGCGGCGCTCGAGGGCGCGGCGCGGGCCTGCGAGGCGGTCGCGCGCGTGTTCGACGACGGCGACCCGCACGCCGGCGTCTACCACCTGCTGGCGAACGAGCTGGCCCTGCTCGACGGCGATCCCGCCCGGGCGACGCGCTCCAACGCGCTCGCCTTTCGCCTCAAGCTGCTGCTGGCGGCCGGCTTCGCGCCGCAACTCGCCGGCTGCGCGAGTTGCGGCGAGCGCGAGCACCTCGTCGGCTTCTCCGGCTCGGCGGGCGGCGTCGTCTGCGGAGCCTGCGAGGCGAGCTCGTTCCTGCTCGAGCAGGAGGCGCACGACTTCATGGTCGGCGCCCTCGGCCGCTCGCT
The DNA here is from genome assembly GCA_036269915.1 of Solirubrobacteraceae bacterium. Lineage (GTDB taxonomy): Bacteria > Actinomycetota > Thermoleophilia > Solirubrobacterales > Solirubrobacteraceae > DATBDM01. Next base: position 4,972 of record DATBDM010000029.1, read on the forward strand.
CGCCGACGCGCCCGAGGGCTCGGCGCGGGCGCTCGCCCAGGCCGAGCGCGCCATCCTCGAGACGCTCGAGCACCACGCGCATCTGCGCCTGCGGCCGGTGGGTCGCACCCTCGCCGCGGCGGGGTAGACGGACCCGGATTCGTTAGCGACCTATCGATTAGATACGCTTTACATATGAGCGTGCAGTACTGCCCCAAGTCAGCGGCCGTGGTCGCGCCTGACGATGAGCGGGCAGTGCAGTCGCCGGCGCCCTCGTCGCGGTCGCCTGCGCCGGAGCCGCGGAAGCAGCGCAAGCCGCGCTGGCGCCGCCTCGGCGGCCTGCTCGCCTTCGCGCTCGTGGTCGCCGCGCTGTTCGCGTTCCTGCCCGGGCACGTCGACGAGCTGCGCGAGGAGCTGCGGCGGATGGAGGCCGGCGACTGGCGCTGGCTCGTGTTCGCCGCGCTGCTCGAGATCCTGTCCTTCGGCGGCTACGTCGTGCTCTTCCGCTCGGTCTTCTCCGACGAGAAGCTGAAGATCTCGTGGGGCGAGAGCTACCAGATCACCATGGCCGGCGTGGTCGCCACGCGGCTGTTCGCGGCCGCCGGCGCGGGCGGCGTCGCGCTGACTGCGTGGGCGCTGCGCCGCGCGGGGATGCAGGCCGCGACGGTCGCCCGGCGCATGGTCGAGTTCCTCGTCGTCCTCTACGGGGTCTACGCGCTCTCGCTGGTGGTCGCGGGCGCCGGGCTCTACGCCGGCGTGCTCCCCGGCTCCGCGCCGCTCGGCCTCACGCTGCCGATCGCCGGCGCGTCCGCCGTGGCGATCTGCCTGGCGCTGGCCACGACGCTCGTCCCGGGCAACCTGGGGGCGCGCTTCGCCGATCGCGGCACGGTCGTCGTCTGGCTCGCCAAGGGCGCGAGCACGGTCGCCGGCGGCGTGCGCGACGCGGTACGGCTGATGCGCCGCGACCCGGTCGGCGCGCTGGGCGCTCCGATCTGGTGGTTCCTCGACATCGCCGTGCTGTGGGCGTGCTTCAAGGCGTTCGGGCAGGCGCCGACGCCGGCCGTGCTCGTGATGGCCTACTTCGTCGGCACGCTCGGCAACCTGCTGCCGCTCCCCGGTGGCGTCGGCGGGGTCGACGGCGGCATCATCGCCGCGCTCGTCGGCTTCGGCGTGAGCCCCGGCATCGCGTTCCTCGCCGTGCTCACGCACCGCGTCTTCGCCTTCTGGCTGCCGACGATCCCGGGCGGCATCGCGTACCTCCAGCTGCGCCGCACGGTGGGCCGCTGGGAGCGCGACGACGCGCCCGAGCCCGCCCGGATCTAGATCCGCTCGACGAGCTCGGCGAGGCGGTCGAGCATCCGGCCGGCCTGCGCGCGCTCGTCGGGGGAGAGCTGGGCCAGCAGCTCGTGACGGCGCTGGGCAAGCCGCGCGCGCTCGGCGTGCAGCAGCTCGCGGCCGGAGTCGGTCAGGTCGACGAGCACGCAGCGGCGGTCGTGCGGCGAGGCCTCGCGGCGCACGAGATCGTGGCGCTGGAGCCCGTCGAGCGCCCGCGTCACCGTCGGCTGGGTGACGCCGGCCGTGCTCGTGATGGCCTACTTCGTCGGCACGCTCGGCAACCTGCTGCC
>DATBDM010000030.1:0-10530 GCA_036269915.1 Solirubrobacteraceae bacterium
TGGGGTCGCGTCCGCGCGATGGCCGACTACATGGGCACCCGCGTGACGGAGGCCAAGCCGTCCGAGCCGGTCGAGGTGCTCGGCTTCGACACGGTCCCCGAGGCCGGTGAGCACGTGCGCGTCGTGCAGAACGACCGCACCGCCCGCTCGCTGGCCTCCGAGCGCGCGAACCGGCTCAAGCTCGAGCAGCAGGCGCGCCGGTCCGGCCGCAAGGTGTCGCTCGAGTCGATCTTCGACCGCCAGACCGCAGCGGCGGTCCAGGAGGTCGCGCTCGTGCTCAAGGCGGACGTGTCCGGCTCGCTGGAGGCCTTCGAGGACGAGATCTCCCGGCTCCCGCAGTCCGACGTGCAGGTGACGGTCATCTCGTCCGGCGTCGGCGGCATCACGGAGTCCGACGTCAACCTCGCCGCCGCGTCCGACGCGATCGTGATCGGCTTCAACGTCCGCCCGGTCGGCGACGCCGCCCAGCTCGCGGACCGCGAGGGCGTCGAGATCCGCACCTACTCGATCATCTACCGCGCGTTCGAGGACCTGCGCGACGCCATGCAGGGGCTGCTGGCGCCGGAGGAGGTCGAGGCGACGGTCGGCCAGGTCGAGGTCCGGGCGATCTTCCGCGCGTCGAAGATCGGCACGATCGCCGGCTCCTACGTGACCGACGGGCACATCACCCGCGGCGCGAAGGTGCGGCTCGTGCGCGACGGCGCGGTCGTCTACGACGGCGAGGTCGCGTCGCTGCGGCGCGGCTCCGACGACGTGCGCGAGGTCCAGAGCGGCTTCGAGTGCGGCATCGTGCTCCAGAACTTCCAGGACATCAAGGAGGGCGACGTCCTGGAGGTCTACGAGACGCGCCAGGTCGAGCGCACCCTGTCCTAGATTGGATCCCGCCCGCCCCGGCGAGCCCGCGTTCGTCGTCCTGATGCGCGTGCACCTCACCTTTGCAACCGCCGGCTCGCTGAAGGGCAAGCGAGCCGAGCTCAATCGCGTCAAGGCCCTGCTGCGCGACCGGATGGGCGCCTCCGTGGCGGAGGTGGCCCATCAGGACGCGTGGCAGCGCTCGACGCTCGCCGTCGCCGTGGCCGAGCGCTCGCCCGGGCGCTGCGAGGACGCCGCGGACGCGATCGAGCGGGCGCTGCTGGCCCGCGTCGGTGACGGCGTTGTCATAGAGCGGCGCCTCGCGTCGTTCTCGGACCTCGAGGACGTAGGATGAGCGGCGAGCGGATGCGCCGCGTCGACGAGGCCATGAGGGAGGTCCTCTCCGACGCGATCACCTCCGAGCTCAAGGACCCCCGGGTCGGCTTCGTCACCGTGACCGCCGTCGACACATCCCCTGATCTGAGGCACGCCCGCGTGTTCGTCTCCGTGCTGGGCGAGGAGCCCGTCCGCCGTCGCAGCATGGACGGCCTGCGCTCCGCCCACGGGTTCCTGCAGAAGCGCGTGGCGGGCGAGCTGCGGCTCAAGCACACGCCGACGCTCGAGTTCGCCTACGACGACACCGTCGACCGCGGGCAGCGCATCAACCAGCTGCTGGCCGAGGGCGAGGAGGAGCGGTGAGCACCAACGGCTCCGTGCCCTCGCGCGAGGAGATGCTCGCCCAGCTGCGCGGGCACGACAAGTTCCTGCTCGTCACGCACGAGCGCCCCGACGGCGACGCGGTCGGCTCGCTCGCGGCGATGCAGCGCGTGCTCGGCGCGCTCGGCAAGGACGCGCTCGCGTTCCTCGCCACCGACGAGTTCCCGCTGCCCTACGAGTACCGGTTCATCGCCATCGACGGCCTGGTCACGGAGCCGCCGGCCGACCTCGACGAGCGCGCGCTGGTGTTCCTGGACTGCGGCAACATCGACCGAACGCCGGCGGACGTGCTCAAGCGCGAGGGCGCACACATCCTCAACATCGACCACCACCACGACAACACGCGCTTCGGGACCTTCGACCACGTCGACGCGCACGCCTCGTGCACGGCCGAGATGGTCTGGGACCTGATGCACGGGCTCGGAGTGCGCGCGACGCCGGAGATCGCCGACGCGCTCTACGTCGGCCTGGTCACCGACACCGGCCGCTTCATGTACGAGACGACCGGCCCCGTCGCGCACCGGATGGCGGCCGAGCTGATCGAGGGCGGCGTCGACGTCCACGGGATCTACAAGCGTCTCTACGAGGGCATCCCGCAGGGCAAGCTGGAGCTGCTGGCCCGCGGCCTCAGCGCCGTCCAGCGCTACGACGGCGGGCTGCTGACGCTCGCCCAGCTCACGCGCGAGGACTACCGCGTCACCGGCGCCGACGAGAGCCACTCCGAGGGCGTGGTGGACCTCCTGCGCTCCGTCGAGGGCACGCTCGTCGCCGGGCTGGTGCGCGACCAGCTCAGCACCAACGGCTCCAAGCGCAAGGTCTCGCTGCGCGCGACCGACGACCGCGTCGACGTGTCGCGGATCGCCCGCGCGGGCGGCGGCGGCGGCCACCGCCGCGCCGCGGGCTTCTCCACCGACATGGAGTTCCCCGAGCTGGTCGAGTTCCTGCGCGGAGAGCTGGCCGAGCAGCTCTAGCCCGTGGACGGCGTCGTCCTCGTCGACAAGCCCGCCGGGATCACCTCCCACGACGTCGTCGCCGAGCAGCGGCGAAGGCTCGGACGCGGCGTGAAGGTCGGCCACGCCGGCACGCTCGACCCCTTCGCGACCGGGCTGCTGCTCGTCCTGGTCGGGCGGGCGACGCGGGTGCAGCGGTTCCTCATGGCGCTGCCCAAACGCTACGCCGTACGTGCGCGGCTCGGCTGGACCTCGACGACGGGCGACCCCGAGGGGGAGATCGCACCCGGCCGCATGCCGCCCGAGCCGCTCGTGCTGCCGACGGGCGAGCTGCGCCAGCGCCCGCCGGCCTACTCGGCGGTCAAGGTGGGCGGCGAGCGGGCGTACAAGCTCGCCCGCCGCGGCGAGACCGTCGAGCTGCCCGAGCGGACGGTGACGGTGTCGCGCTTCGCGCTCGAGCGTCGTGAGGGGGAGGAGGCGGACTTCGTCATCGACTGCTCCTCCGGCACCTACGTGCGCTCGCTCGTCGCCGACCTCGGCGACGCCTACTGCCTCGCGCTGCGGCGCACGCGAATCGGCCACTTCGACGTCGCCGACGCCGATTCCGAGCGGATCCTCGGGCTCGGCGACGCGCTCGCCTTCCTACCCGCGCTGCACCTGGCCGGTGACGACGCCAAGCGCGCCTCGCACGGGGTCGCCGTGCCGGCCGCGGCCGGCACGGAGGGCGCGTACGTCCGCCTCGAGGACGACGACGGCCTGATCGCCCTCGCCGAGCCGCGCGAGGGCGGCCTCTTCAAGCCCGTCGTAGGCTTCCGCGGGTAGATGCTCCCGTTCCTGACCTCGACGCATTCCGCCGTGCCCGGCCCGCTGCTGCCGGCACCCGCCATTCCCGGCCGTACCACCAGTCTGTCGGCGAACGCCGTGCACCGGCAGCGACGACCCGTGCGGCGGCGGCCGATGCGCCGATCTCACGAACGAGTGCATCCCTGATGGATGTCACCTGGCTCCCCGATGCCCGCCCGCGGGCGCGCGACCTCGCCGTGGGCGAGTTCGACGGCGTGCACATCGGCCATCGCGAGGTCATCCGGGGCGCCGACACCGTGCTGACCTTCGAGCCGCACCCGCGCGCGGTCGTGGCGCCCGAGTCGGCCCCCAAGCTCCTGACCACGCTCGAGATCAAGGCCGACCTCGTCGCCGCGCTCGGCGTCCGCGAGCTGGTCGTGATCCCCTTCGACGGGACCTTCGCCGCACAGACGCCAGAGGCGTTCATCGAGCGCGAGCTCGTCGAGCGCCTCGACGCCCGCCGCGTCTCCGTCGGCGAGGACTTCCGCTTCGGCCACCGCGCGCGCGGTGACGCCGCGCTGCTGCAGGTCCAGACCGCCTTCGAGACGCGCGTGTCGCGGATGGTCGAGCTCGACGGCTCGGTCGTCTCCTCGACGCACATCCGCGGCCTGATCGGAGCGGGGGAGGTCGAGGCCGCCGCGCGCTTCCTCGGCGCCCCGTTCGAGATGCGCGGCACGGTCGTCCACGGCGACAAGCGCGGGCGCACGCTCGGCTTCCCGACGGCGAACCTGGTGCCGGACCCGCGGCTCGTCGTCCCCGATCACGGCGTCTACGCCTGCCGCGCGCGCGTCGACGGCGTCGAGCGCCTCGCGGCGGTCAACGTCGGCGTGCGGCCGACCTTCCAGACCGGCCGCGGCCTGCTGGTCGAGGCCTTCCTCCTCGACTTCGACGGCGATCTCTACGGCCGGACGCTCGCGCTCGAGTTCATCGGCCGGCTGCGCGGCGAGCAGCGCTTCGACACCGTCGAGGCCCTGATCGAGCAGATGGACCTTGACGTGGTGGACACCCGTAGGGTCTGCACCTGATTCGGGGCGATCGGAGGCGTGACGACCACCGCTGCGGGTAAGTCCCGTGCCATGCGGGTGGTGCTGGCGCACGGAGATGCGCCGAGGCGGCGGCAGCTGGGGGGGATCCTGGTTCGCGTCGGACACGTGGTGGCGGAGGCCGAGACGGCCGACGAGGCGGTCGCCGTCTGCCGGCGGGTGCCGACCGACGTCGCGGTCGTCGACTCGGACCTGTGCCGCAGCACAGGCGACGACGCGCTGCTGCACGCGATCAAGGGCGACGCGGAGGCCTTCCGCACCGCCGTCGTGCTGCTCGAGCGCGAGACCCTCGACCTCGACGCGGCGGTCACGGCACTGCATCGCGGCGTCCAGGACTTCCTCGTCGAGCCCGTGTCCGATGGCGAGCTCGTGACCCGGATCGCCGCCGCCGCGCGCACCAAGGTGCTGCAGGAGGAGCTCGTCGCGCAGTCCCGGCGGCTCGAGACGCTGATCTTCGAGGATCCGCTGACCGGCCTCGCCAACCGCCGCTTCATCCTCACCCAGCTCGGCTCGCTCGTCTCGGGCGCGCGCCGCCACGGCCGCCCCCTGTCGATCGCGATCATCGACGTCGACCTCTTCAAGTCGGTCAACGACCGGCACGGCCACCACGTCGGCGACCAGGTCCTGGTCGCGGTCACGGGCGCGCTGCGCAGCCACATGCGCGCGGAGGACCACCTCGGCCGGCTCGGCGGCGAGGAGTTCCTGAGCGTGCTCCCGGACACCGACCACGACGCCGCGACCGCGGCCGCGGAGCGCATGCGCGAGGAGGTCGCGGCGACGTCGCTCGTCCACGAGGGGGCCGAGCTCGGCGTCACCGTCTCGCTCGGCGTGGCGACCTGGGAGGCCGCGGAGCCGGCCGAGCTGCTGCTGCGCCGGGCGGACGACGCGCTGTACGCCGCGAAGGACGGCGGCCGCGATCGGGTGGCCTGCGCGCGTGCTAGCGTACCCCGCCGCACATGACCGCCATGACCCCTGAACAGAAGCGCGAGCTCGTCGGCAAGTTCGGCAAGGACGAGAACGACACGGGCGCCACCGAGGTCCAGATCGCGCTGCTCACGCGGCGGATCAACCACCTGACCGACCACCTGCGCGAGCACAAGCACGACCACCACTCGCGTCGTGGACTCCTGATGCTCGTCGGCCAGCGCCGCCGCTTCCTGAACTACCTCCAGAAGAAGGACCTCGAGGGCTACCGCTCGCTCATCCGCGAGCTGGGCCTGCGCCGCTAGGAAGCGCCCCGATGGGCGTGATCGAAGCCGGTCAGCCCGTCCCCGAGTTCTCCCTCGCGACCTACGAGGGCGACTCCTTCACCCGCGCGGACCTCGAGGGCTCCACGACCGTCCTGGTCTTCTATCCCTTCGCGTTCTCGCCGATCTGCACCGATCAGCTGAGCGTCTACGAGGAGGTCCTCGACGACTTCCGCGAGCGCGGCGCGACGCTCTACGGCGTCTCCTGCGACTCCGTCTGGGCCCAGCAGGCGTTCCGCGAGCAGCTCGGCGTCTCGATCGAGCAGCTCTCGGACTTCGAGCCCAAGGGCGAGGCCACCGCGGCGTTCGGGGTGCTGCATCCCGAGGGCTTCCCGCAGCGGGCGCTCGTGGTCATCGGCCCCGACGCCGTCGTGCGCTGGAGCTACGAGGCCGACTCGCCCGCCGACCTGCCCGGCGCGAACCTCATCTTCGACGCGCTGGACCGCTCCTGAGCCTCGGGTCCGCCTCGGTCCCGCCGCTCGGCCCGAGCGACCATGTCCGCGGGCGGGCCTCCGCGCGCACCGTGATCGTCTACGGCGACTACGAGTGCCCGTTCTGCGCGGCGCTCGACCTGCGGCTGGCGAGCGCGCCGGTGCGCGTCGCGTTCCGGCACTTCCCCGTTCGCTCGGCGCATCCGCGTGCGCATGCCGCCGCCTGCGCGGCCGAGGCGGCCGCCCGGCAGGGCGCGTTCTGGCCGATGCACGACGCCCTGTTCGGCGACCAGGCGCATCTGGAGGACCCGCACCTGTGGGCGCGCGCCGAGCGGCTCGGGCTCGACATCGCGCGCTTCGATGCCGACCGCCGCGACCCCGCGGTCGCCGACGCGGTCCGCGCGAGCCTGCGCGCCGGCATCCGCGCGGGCGTCGCGACCACGCCGAGCGTCTTCGTCGACGGCGTGCTGCATGCCGGCCGTCCCGACGACGCGCTGTGGGCGCGCATCACCGCAACTTGACCGGGCAACTGAACCACCGCGATCCTGCGTACGTAGTCTCCGACGGAACCCCATGCCCACCGATGTCCAGCTCATGGAGCGCGTGCGCTCCGACGCCACCGGAGACGCGCTGCGCTCGCTGTACCGCACGTACGCGGGCGAGCTGCTCGGGTTCGCGCTGGGCGCGCTCGACGACCGCCAGACCGCCGAGGAGATCGTCCAGGAGACCTTCACCCGTGCCTGGCGCCACGCCGAACGCTACGACCCCAAGCGCGGTTCGGTCCGCACCTGGCTCTACCAGATCGCCCGCAACGCGATCATCGACGCGCGCCGGCGCGCGTCGGTGCGCCCCGGGCTGGCGGCGCGCGAGGCCGACCCGGATCGCGAGGGCGGCGGCCTGTCGATCGAGCGCGCGATGCTCGGCTGGCAGGTCGCGGCCGCGCTCGAGCGCCTCTCGCCCGAGCACCGTCAGGTCGTCCGCCTCGCCCACGTCCAAGGGCTGAGCGTGCGTGAGATCGCCGGCGCCCTGCGGCTGCCGGAGGGCACCGTGAAGTCCCGCACCTGGTACGCGCTGCGCTCCCTGCGCCTCACCCTCGAGGAGATGGGCGTCACGCCATGACCCGCGCGACCGGCTCGACATCTGCGAACGCGCTGGCACGCGCATGCGGAGCAGTGCCATGACCGAGACCTGCCGCGATCTGCGCCCGCTGCTCGGCGCCTACGTCCTCGGTGCCCTCTCCGAGGAGGAGACCGCGCTCGTCCGCGAGCACCTGCGCGGCTGCCAGGCCTGCGCCGCCGAGCAGGCGCGCCTGGCCCCGCTGCCCGCCCTGCTGACGCTCGCCGCCCCGGCGGCGCGGGCCGCGGAGGAGCCGCTGTCCCCGGCGCTCGAGGAGCGCGTGCTGGACGCCGTCGCCGCCGAGGCGCCGCGGCGGCCGCGCCGGACCTGGAAGCTCCCGCGCCGGCGCGCGCTCGTCGCCGGTGCCGTGGTCGCCGTCAGCCTGGCGTTCGCCGCGGTCACCCTCGCCACGCGCGGCGGCGGCCCGGAGTACGGGCCGGAGATCCCGCTCGCGGCGACGGCCGCCCCGCACGGCGCCCAGGCGTACGCGGAGCTGCGTTCGAGCACCGGCGGCACGACCATGGTCCTGCACGTCTCCGGCCTGCCCGCCGACCCGGCCGCGGTCTACGAGGTCCACTGCGACGCCGCGGGCTGGAGCGCCAGCGCGGGCACCTTCCGCGTCGATCGCCACGGCAGCGCGCGGGTCGTGCTGACGACGGCGGCGCGCAGGGGCGAGTACGACCGCATCCGCGTGCTGCGCCGCACCGACGGCACGCCGCAGGTCGTCTTCGACGCCGCGCTCTCCTAGCCGATTCGCGCGATCGATGCGGCAGGCTCGGCGAGCTGCGGCTGGGTAGGGAGGGGGCGCGGTCGGCGCTGGGCGCCTTTCCGGGTGAGGAGAACGGAAACGCGCCCAGCTACCCAGCCGCGGGTTGACGTTCGATCCGGCACATTCACGGCAGAGATGCCCGGCAACCCGAACTCCCGCCCGCCCGGCGCGTATGTCCCCGCGACCCCGGACGAAGGAGCGGATCGTGACCAGGACCACGTGGTTGGCCGTCCCCGTGCTCGCCGTCGCGCTCGGCGTGGCGGGCTGCGGTGGCAGCAGCAACGACAACAGCGGCTCGTCGGGCTCGAGCGGTGCCTCGACGCCGTCGAGCTCGAGCGGTTCGGGGGGCGGCTCGTCGATCGCGCTCGCCGCGGACCCGAGCGGCAAGCTCGCCTTCGACAAGAAGACCCTGACCGCCAAGGCGGGCACGGTGACGATCGACTTCACCAACGACTCCAGCACGCCGCATGCCGTCGAGGTCGAGGGCCACGGCGTCGAGAAGGAGACGAAGGTGATCACCCAGGGCAAGGCGGCCGTCACCGCCAAGCTCAAGCCCGGCAAATACGAGTTCTACTGCCCGGTCGACGGCCACCGGATGGCCGGCATGCAGGGCACGCTGACGGTCAACTGAGCCGTCGGGCGACCTCGGCGGCGCGGAAGTCGAAGATGCGGCGCAGGTCGCGGGCCACGAACAGCCGGTGCGCGACCTCGCCGAGCGGGCCGAGCGGCAGCGCGTAGCGCACCGTGTCGCGCATGAGGGTGCCGCCGGCGCCGTCGGGCGCGAACTCGTGGGTGTGGTGCCAGAGCCGGTAGGGGCCGGTCAGTTGGGCGTCGACGAAGCACACGCCCGGCTCCCAGGCCTCGATCCTCGTCAGCCAGGAGATCGGTAGGCCGTGGAGGACGAGGTGGTACTCGATCAGCGTTCCCACGTCCATCGGGATCGGCCGTGGGGTCACGACCGCGAAGCGCAACCACGGCGGAGTGATGGCCTCGAGGTTGCCCGCGTCCGCGAAGAAGGGGAAGACCGCCTCCGGCGCGGCGGGCAGCCGCTGCTCGCGACGGAGGGTCTGGTAGCCGAACACGCCGAGGGCTACGGCCGAGGGGCTACCATGGATCGCAGCAACTTCCGAAGCGTCAAAGATGCAGAGGGGCCCGCTGACCGAGAGGCGGGCGCGAAAGGACCATATGTCCGAGGTTCACAAGGTTTCCGTCGAGATCGGCGGGACCGAGATCTCGTTCGAGACCGGCAAGATGGCCAGGCAGGCCTCCGGCGCCGTGGTGGTGCGGGCCGGCGACACGATGGTGCTCGGCACCGCGACCGCCGGCAACGAGCGCGAGGGGATCGACTTCTTGCCGCTCACCGTCGACGTCGAGGAGCGCATGTACGCCGCGGGCAAGATCCCCGGCTCGTTCTTCAAGCGCGAGGGTCGTGCCGGCGAGAAGGGCACCCTGACCGCGCGCATGATCGACCGCCCGCTGCGCCCGCTGTTCCCGAAGGGCTGGCGGCGTGAGACCCAGCTGGTCTCGCTGACCCTGTCGGTGGATCACGTCCACCCGTACGACATCCTCGCGATGAACGGCGCCTCCGCGGCGCTCGCCGTCTCCGACATCCCGTTCGGGGCCACCGTCGGCGCCGTGCGCATCGGCAAGATCGAGGGCAACTTCGTCGTCAACCCGGCCGAGGAGCTCATCGCCGAGTCCGACCTCGACCTGGTCGTGGCCGGCACCGCCGAGGCGATCCTGATGGTCGAGGCCGGCGCCAACGAGGTGCCCGAGGCCGAGATCCTCGACGCGCTCGACATCGCGCACGGCGAGATCAAGAAGCTCGTCGCCGCGATGGACGAGCTCGGCCAGAAGGTCGGCAAGACCAAGATCGAGATCGCCCCGCCGGTCGTCGACGAGGACCTGATCGCGCAGATCCAGGGCTCGCACGGCGCGCAGCTCGACGAGGCGACCTCGACGCACGACAAGCTCGAGCGCCAGGACAAGACCAAGGCCGTCGAGGCCGCGATCATCGAGCAGTACGCGGGCTCGCCCGAGGCCGAGACCTACGCCGAGTACCGCAAGAACGCCCAGAAGGCGTTCGACACGCTCGAGAAGCGGATCATCCGCGAGCGCATCGCGGTCCGCAAGCAGCGCCCGGACGGCCGCTCCGAGAAGGAGATCCGGCCGATCACGATCGAGGTCAAGCCGCTGCCGCGCACGCACGGCTCGGCGCTCTTCACCCGCGGCCAGACGCAGGCCCTCTCCGTGGTCGCCCTCGGCACCACGCGCGAGGAGATGCGCCTGGACACGCTCGGGCTCGAGACCTCCAAGCGCTACTTCCACCACTACAACTTCCCGCCCTTCTCCGTGGGCGAGGCGGGCTTCATGCGCGGGCCGAAGCGCCGCGACATCGGGCACGGGGCGCTCGCCGAGCGCGCCCTCGTGCCGATGATCCCGGACCAGGAGACGTTCCCGTACACGATCCGCGTCGTGTCGGACATCCTCGAGTCCAACGGCTCGTCATCGATGGCCTCGGTGTGCGGCTCCTCGCTGTCGCTGATGGACGCGGGCGTGCCG
>DATBDM010000031.1:0-4552 GCA_036269915.1 Solirubrobacteraceae bacterium
GGGCGACCGCCATGACCTGCGCGGTCTCGGGATCGACGTCGCCGGCGAACGCGCCCGGGAACATCTCCTGGTCGAGGTACAGGTCGACGACGTTCGAGCCGTCGGCGTTCGCGTACGGCACCGGCCGCACCGACTCGTTGACGAGGCTTCCCTCGTTCATCCCCGCGAGCTGGATCAGGCTCTCGCCCTCGTCGGGCACCCATCCGCCGCTTAGCCATCGCGCATCCACGTGATGCGGGCGGGCTCCGTCGGCTCGAGGCTGTCGAGCGATGCGCCGCGCGGTCCCACACGTCATCGTGCTGCCGGGTGGCGGCTACGCCGAGCACGTGGCACACGAGGCGGAGCCGGTCGCCGCCTGGCTGGAAGGCATCGGCGTCGGCGCGAGCGTGCTCCGCTACCCGCTGCACGCGCGCCACCCGGTGCCGCTCGAGGCGCTGAGGGCGGAGATCCGCCGGCTCCGCGACGCCGGCGCGGACCGCATCGGCATCGTCGGCTTCTCCGCCGGCGGGCACCTCGCGGGGCTGGCGGCTCTGTCTCCCCGCACCGACGAGCGCGAGTCGGTCGACTTCGTCGTCCTGGGCTACGCAATCACGTCGATGGAGACCGAGACCTACCGGCCCGCCCGGCTCATCCTGCTCGGCGCGGATGCCACGCCACACGCGCGCCGGGAGACGTCGCTGGACGCGCTGGTCACCCCGTCCTCCCCGCCGTTCTTCATCTGGCACACGGCGGAGGACATCTACGTGCCGCCGGAGCACACGTACCGGCTGGCGACGGCGCTGGCCGCCGACGGCGTCGCGCACACCGTGCACGTCTTCGGCCACGGCCCGCACAGCCTCGGCCTCGCCCACGGCGCCGGCGACGCCGCGGGCTGGACCGGCCTGGCGGCGGCGTGGATCGCCGAACAGCTCTCCGCCGCGGAGGACGTCAACGGGCTCCTCGGACGGCAAGGCGCGTGAGCGCGACACGTGAGTTGATGTCGAGCTTCGCGAACACGCGGCGCAGGTGCGTGCCGACGGTGTGAGGCGAAAGGAACAGCTGCTCGGCGACCTCGCGGTTCGTCAGTCCCTGCGCCACCAGCTTCGCGACCGCGAGCTCCGAGTCGGTCATCGCCGCCCAACCCGTCTCCGGCCGCGAAGGGCTGATCAGGCGCCGCCGGACGCCCTGCGCGCGCAGGCGCCGCCGGACCCGGGCCGCGTCCCACGCGGCGCCCGCCCGGGCATACACCGTCAAGGCTCGCTCGAAGGCCCCGATGGCGTCTTCGGCGGCGCCATGCCGGACGCGCGCCGCCCCCAGATCCTCGAGCGCCGAAGCCAGCGCGAGCGGTCGGGGGCCGTCGTCGAGCAGCTCCGCCGCGCGGGCCAGGTCCCGCTCGTCGCCCGTCATCAGGCCGCGCGCGTGCGCGGCGACGGCGGCGATCGTGCGCACACCGGGATTGAGCTCCGCGCGGCGCTCGGCCGCGGCGACGGAGGTCTCTGCCAGCTCGTCGTCGCGCGCCGCGACCGCGATGCGGGTGAGCCGGGGCTCGTCGGTCACGTTCACGGGGAACAGCGGAAGGATCGACGTCCGCTCCTGCTCACCGAACGAGCACAACCACGATCGCGCGCGTGCGGCGTCGCCCGTCGCCATCGCCTGGAGGGCGAGAAGCCACGCGGCCTGCCGGCGAGAGCTCGGTGGACCATGGTGAACCATGGGCTCGGCAAGCCTCGCGGTGACGCGCTGCAGGCGCGCGTCTCCGATGTGCACTGCCGCCCGGCCGAGCGCCACGACGCCCGCGACGTCGAGGATGCTCTCCTGGCGCTCCTCCTGCTCGGGGTTGAGCTGCCCTTCCAGGATCGCGACGGCATCGTTGAGCCGCCCCACCTGCAACGACTGCCTGCCGCGCCAGGTCTCGAAGATGTGCAGCGCCCAGCCCTGGCGGTCGCGGTGCGCCGCGGCGATGCCGTCGGCGGTCAGCTCGATCGACTCCGCGACGCGATCGAGCAACATCAGGATCTCGCCACGCCACTCCTGGGCGAGCCGCTCGCGCGCGTAGTCGTGCCTGGCCGATCCGGAGCGCGCGGCCGCCTCGGTGAGGGCGAGCGCGCGTGGGAACCGTCCTTCGATCACCTCGAGCCCGCCCTCCGCGAGATCGAGCATGAACACGGCGATCGCGTCGGCGCTGTCGCCGGCGGCCGCCCGGGCCGCCGGGAGCTGCTCACGCGCCGCGTCGGCGCGTCCCCCCACGACGAGGTTGTGGACGAGGCAGGCGAGGTGCCGCGCGTGGAGCGCGGGCGGCAGGTCCGGCAGCGCGAGCGCCTGCCGGCCCGCGTCGACGCGCGCGTCCGGGGACAGGCCGAACATGCCGGCGATGCTGAGCAGCACCTCCGCCTCCTCCGCGGCCGGGAGCGCCTCGCGCAGTGAGGTGTCCGCGAACGTCCGGGCCTCGTCGACCCGCCCCGCCTCGTGCAGCCACACGGCGGTCTCCGCCACGAGCGGCCCACGCAGGCGGTGCCGGCGCGGGGCGAGCTCGAGGCCCCGCCGGCTCAGGTCCGCGGCGGCGCCCGGATCGGACTGCGCGAGCGCCTCGGCGGCCTTGAACAGCGTCGTGACCGCACCCTCGTCCCCGGGCTCGGCGCTGGCCGCGAGCTGCGTGGCCACCTCGACGGGCGTGGCTCCGGCAGCCAGGAGCACATCGGCCGCCTGGCGATCCAGCGCGCGCCGTGCCGACACCGGCACGGCGGCCCGGACCGCATCGCGGATGATGTCGTGGCGGAACGCGAGCCGCTCGCCGCGTTCGAGCAGCACGCGCGCGGCGATCAGGTCATCGACGGCCGCCAGCAGCGAGGACGGGGACTGGTCCAGCATCGTCGCCAGCTCGGTGAACGAGAAGCTCCGCCCGAGGGACGCCGCCACGATGGCCGCCTCCCGCGACGGCTTGGCCATCCGCTTGAGCTGCTCGCGCATGCTGTCGCGCACCCGCACCGGCAGCCGGTCCTCGACGAGCTCGGCCCGGTGGGATCCGATGCGCACGAGATCCTCCTCGCGCAACCCCGAGAGGAGCTCCATCAACAGGAACGGGCTGCCACGCACACGGCTGATCAGGTCGCCGAGCGCCTCGTCGGGCTCCGCTTGCATGACGTCGACCGCAACCTGGACGACCGCCGCCTCGTCGAGGGGCCCGAGCACGATCTTCTCCGCCCCGCTGCGCTCGAGATGCTCGAGGGCGCTCGAGAGCTGGGGCGAGGCCTGATCCGGGTGAAAGGTGATCAGCCAGGCGACCGGCAGTGCCGCCAGGCGCGCCGGAAGCGCGCGCAGCGCCGCGGCGGTCCCGCCGTCGGCCCACTGCATGTCGTCGAGGCACACGAGCAGCGGCTGCTCCATCGCGGCTCGCTCGAGCAGCGCCTGGAGGTCTTGCAACAGCCAGTAGCGCTGCTCCGGGAGCAGATGCGGAGGCTGCAGCGCCGAGCGGTCAAGCAGCGGCGCGTCGCCGTCGAAGAGCGCCGCCATCAGCGGCGCGAGCTCGACGACCGTGCCGCCCGGCTCGGCCGCGCCGCCGCCGGCGCGGAACCCCATGCGCCCGGCCATCCGGATCCCCTCGGCGAGCAGCCGGGTCTTGCCCATCCCGGGGGCGCCTTCGATGAGCACGACGGCGCCGACGCCGGAGCGGACCCGGTCCAGCTGCGCGCCCAGCGCGGCCAACTCGGCATCTCTGCCGCGGACCGGCGGAATCGGGACCGTCGCAGAGGACAGGCGATCGAGTCTACGCTCGCGGCCTCGTCGTTCGGTCGAGATCTCGCCGGTTCACGCGATGCCTTCTCGACCTCGGTCAGCCGGCCACGGCCTCGCTCGCACGGACCACCACCGTTGCCGCCGACTTGATCAGTCCCGCGACGTCGTCTGGGTGGGACGTCATCGCGAGGTGGCCTGCGGGCACCTCGACCGTCGTCGCGCCCATGCGCTTGGCGAACTGGCGCTCCGCGTCGGGAGGGATGGCCTCGTCGTTCGCCGCGACCAGGTACCACGACCGCAACGACCTCCAGGCCGGGACGCGCATCACGTCGTCGAACGTCGTCATGGACAGCGGCTGCTGAACGGCGTACATGACCCGGGCCTCCACCGGATCGACGCCCGACGCGAAGTGGTCGACGAAGTCCTCCTCGGGGAGCCAGCCGAAGCCTTGGTCGTCGACGATCAGGTGCGCCAGCGACGGCGTGGGGGGTCCGCCGCCGAGCAGCGCCCCGAGCGACTCGCCCTCGTCGAGCCCGAAGGCTGCGATGAAGACGAGCCCGGCGACGTTCGGAGCGTCGCTGCCGAGCGCCGTGATGATCTGGCCGCCATAGGAATGGCCGGCGAGCACGGTCGGGCCGTCGAGGCGCGCGAGTACCTGCCGGAGTCGCGCGACGTCGTCGGCGAGCGAGGTCTCCGGGAACTGCGGAGCTGTGACGTCGTAGCCGTCGGCCTGCAGCCGCTCGATGACGGCGCGCCAGGACGAGCCGTCGGCCCACGCGCCGTGGACCAGGACGATGTTGGGAAGCTCGCTCATGTCGACTCCTTCGTCGGGGCGCCCGAC
>DATBDM010000032.1:0-8671 GCA_036269915.1 Solirubrobacteraceae bacterium
CGCGCCGCGTCGCGCGTCGCCGCGCGCGGGAACATCTTGCCGAAGGTGATGATCTGCGCGACGCGCTCGGCGCCGTACTTCTCGGTGACGTAGCGGATCACGCGCTCGCGGCCGCGCACGGAGAAGTCGATGTCGATATCCGGCATCGACACGCGCTCGGGGTTCAGGAAGCGCTCGAACAGCAGGTCGTAGCGCAGCGGGTCGAGGTCGGTGATGCGCAGGCTGTAGGCGACGATCGAGCCGGCCGCCGAACCACGGCCGGGACCGACCGCGATGCCGTTGCGCTTGGCGTAGTCGACGAAGTCCCACACGATCAGGAAGTAGGCGTTGAAGCCCATCTTGTCGATCACCGCGAGCTCCATCTCCATGCGCTCGACGGCCGCCGCGGGCAGCGGGTCGCCGTAGCGGGCGCGCATGCCCTCCTCGACCAAGCGGCGCAGGTAGGCCTGCTCGTCGAGCCCCTCCGGGCAGTCGAAGCGCGGGATCAGCTGCTTGCCCAGCTCGATCGTGCAGTCGCAGCGCTCCGCGATCTCCAGTGACGCCGCCACGGCGCCCGGCATGTCGGCGAACGCATCCACCATCTCGTCGGTCGACTTGAGGTAGAACTCGTTCGTGTCGAAGGACATCTTCGGCGCGGCCAGCGTGGACTTGGTCTGCACGCACAGCAGCGCCGCGTGGTGGTGGAAGTCCTCCTTGCGCAGGTAGTGCACGTCCGCGGTGGCGACGAGCGGGCGGCCCATCTCGGCGCCGAAGCGCTTGATCGCCTCGTTGACCTGCTCCTGCTCGGCGATGCCGTTGCGCTGGACCTCGAAGTACACCTGCTCGGGCCCGAAGATGTGCACGAGCTCATCAAGATGCGCGCGAGCGTCATCCGGCTTACCGGCGACGATCCGCTGGCTCGAGCGCGAGGCCAGGCAGCCGGTGAGGGCGATCACACCCGCGGAGTGCTCGCCGAGCAGCTCGAGATCGACGCCCGGCTTCCCGCGGTGCAGGCCCTCGAGGAAGCCCTTCGAGGAGAGCTTGACCAGGTTGCGGTAGCCCTCGTCGTTCTCCGCGAGCAGCGTCAGGTGGTTGCGCTCGACCTTGCGGTCCTTCACGCGGCGGTCGTCGACGAAGTAGGCCTCGAGGCCGATGATCGGCTTGATGCCGTGCTTCTTGGTCGCCTTGTAGAGCTCGACGGCGCCGTTCATGACGCCGTGATCGGTCAGCCCGAGGGCCGGCTGGCCGTAGGCCGCGGCCCGCTCGGCGAGCTTGTCGATCTTGCACGCGCCGTCGAGCAGCGAGTACTCGGAGTGGACGTGCAGGTGCGCGCAGGTGCTGCTCACAGGACGGTCAAGACTAGGTGCGCGATCGGACGGGACTCGGGTCCCGCGGACGACCTTCCCGCTCCGTGCGGCGTTCGCGCCGTTCGTCCAGGGTGAGATTCGTCCCCTTGCTCTCACTCTCGATTTCGGCGAGGTTCCTCGCCGTGCGCAATCTCAATGGGGAGAGGACCAGCATGACCAAGCACAAGCTCGTCGCCGCGGCGGCGGTGCTCGCCGTCGCGCTCGGGGGAGGCGTGAGCGTGGCGCTCGCGGCCGCGCCGAAGTCCGCGACGGTCAAGCAGAGCACGTCGTTCAAGTTCAAGGCCAACCGCTACATCCAGGACGGGCTGCGCTGGGACAAGGACGTCTACAACGTCCGCTCGGGCGGCACGCTGCATCTCAAGTACACGGTCAAGGACGAGGGACCGCACACCTTCACGGTGATGCGCAAGAAGGACGTCCCGAGCTCGCCGCAGACGCTGTTCAACTGCAAGGTCTGCAACAAGCTGATCAAGGCCCACGGCGCCGACCCCAACTCGGACGCTCCCCCGAAGTTCGACTACCTCGAGAACGGCAAGGGCCAGGACACGCGGCCGAACCTCGACCAGCCGGGCGACTCGGCCGGCATCGGGCTCCCCGGACAGCCCAAGGTCGTCGACCTCAAGGTCACGGCCAAGAAGGGCACCACCCTGCACTTCATCTGCCTCATCCACCCGTGGATGCAGGCCGAGGTGAAGGTCGGCTAGCGACGTGATCGCGCGTAGTGCGAGGGCGCTCGCCGGCGCCCTCGTGCTGCTCGCCGCGGCCGCGCCGCCGGCGCGTGCGGCGACGCAGGCCGTGGGCATCCAGTTCGCGGCCTTCGGGCCTTCGACGGTCGACGCCCTGCCCGGCGACACGATCGCCTGGCAGAACGTCAGCCCGCGCGAGCACACCGTCTTATCCGACGGCGGCGTGTTCGCGTCGGGCGTGCTCGCCCCGGGCGACCGCTTCTCGTTCGTGGCCGCGAGCGCCGGGGCGTTCCCCTACCACTGCACGATCCATCCGTCGATGACCGGCGAGATCGACGTCCGCCACGTGATCCTGGGGCCGCTGCCGACGGCGGCGCTGGCGCCCGGCGACAAGGTCGAGCTGAGCGGGCGCAGCGACGCCCCGTCGCAGCCGGTGCGGATCGAGCGCGACGGCGCGCTCGTCGCGAGCGCGACGCCCACGGCCGACGGCGACTGGCGGGCCACGGTCCGCGCGACGCGGACCGCCGACTACCGCGCGGACACCTCCGCCGGGGCGAGCCAGACCCGCCGGCTGCTCGTCAACCGCCGCGTGGTGCACCTGCGCGCGACGCGCAACGGCGTCGCGGTGGGCGTGACGCCGAGCGACCCCGGTGGGCGCATCCTGCTCCAGTTCCACTCGCGCGCGCACTTCGGCTGGTGGCCGCTCGCCCGCAAGCGACTCGACTTCCTGTCGGAGGCGAGGTTCCGCGTGCCGGCCGGCCGACGGGTCCGCGCCCGGCTCGTCGACCGCGACGGCTGGACGCCCTTGGCCACGAGCCCCGTCATCCGTCGATGAGCTCGCCACAAGGGTTCGGTTTTCCCCCTTGCTCTGGTGAATCGGTTCCGGATAGCGTCGCCAGGTCGATCACTCGCGGACACGGAGGGACCTCAACAGTGAGATCACGGATGACCATGGCAGCAGGGCTCGGGACGTGCGCATGTCTGCTCGCGTTTCCGGCCGCAGGCCTGGCCAAGACCAAGACGGTCGTGGTCGGGACGGGGAAGGCGGCGAAGTCGTTCCAGAAGTTCGGAGCCGACGCGAACGCGTTCTTCCCGAGCGGCGTCACCATCCACAAGGGCGACTCCGTCCGGTTCGTACCGGGCGGCTTCCACAACGTCGACCTCCCGAAGCGCGGCGGCCCGGCCACGCCGCTCATCACCCCGACCGGGACGACGGTCAGCGGCATCAACGACGAGGCCGGGCAGCCGTTCTGGTTCAACGGCCAGCCGAACCTGAGCTTCACCCCGACCCTCTTCACCGGAGGCTTCGGCAAGAAGCTCACCTACAACGGCCGCAAGAGCCTGAACTCCGGGCTACCGCTGGCCGCCAAGGTCAAGCCGATGACGGTGAAGTTCTCGAAGACCGGCAAGTACACGTACTTCTGCGACGTGCACCCCGGCATGAAGGGCACGGTCACCGTCAAGGCGGCCTCCAAGAGCATCCCGACCGCCAAGCAGGATGCGGCGACGGTGAAGGCCGAGATCAAGCGCGACGTCAAGATCGCCAAGACCCTGCCATCGACGAAGACGCCGTCGGGCACGGTCGACGTCGGGGCCGCCGGCCCGCATGGCGTCGAGTACTTCGGCATGGTGCCCGGGAAGATCACCGTCAACCCGGGCGACACGGTCAACTTCCGGATGTCGAAGGGCTCCTTCGAGGAGCACTCGGCGACGTTCGGTCCGGGGAACCCCGAGACCCAGCCGGACTCCTACCTCGGCAAGCTGGCCGGGGGCATCAACCCGCCCACGTTCGATCCGCGCTCGGTGTACGCGAGTGACCCGCCGAACGCATCGGCCGCCGTCCTCACGGCGCTGTCGCACGGCAACGGGTTCTGGAACTCCGGCGTCATGGACAGGTCGTCCAAGACGCCGCTGGCCGGCTCGAACTCCGTGAAGTTCGGTCAGTCGGGCACGTACGACTACTACTGCCTGATCCACCCGTTCATGCACGGGACGGTCGTCGTCCGTTGAGGCGGGCGGCGCAAGCCGCGTGCATCACGCTGCTCGGGGCGGCGGCCATGGCGGCCGCCGCCCCGTCTGCGTCCGCGGCCACCCGGACGTACTGGGTCGCGGCGACCGCCGCCCCGCACTGGAACGTCGTCCCCAACGAGCGCGACGCGATCATGGGCACGCGCTACCAGCCGGCCGACACCGTCTTCCCCACCGTCGTCTACCGGCGCTACACGGCGCACTGGCGCCACACGCTGCCGAACATGCCGCGCGGGTCGAGCAACCAGAACCTGATCCCGGGACCGCTGCTGCGGGCCAGGGTCGGCGACCGCATCGTCGTGCGCTTCAAGAACCTCGACACGCTGCTGCGCCACCCGCACTCGATGCACTTCCACGGCGTCCACTACAAGCCGAGCTCCGACGGCGCGTACCTGCCCGGCTTCTCAGGCGGTGACGCCGACGTCAAGCCCGGCCGGACGTGGACCTACCGGCTGCGGGCCGGTCGCGACTCGGCCGGCGTCTGGCCCTACCACGACCACTCGCCGTCGATGGACGAGTCCCTGATGGGCGGCATGTACGGGATGCTCTCGATCCGCGGCCGCCACGAGCGCGCGCCCGACCGGGAGTTCGTCGTCGTGTTCGCGCCGATGGGCCAGTTCCAGACGATCGACGGCCGCGCGTTCGTCGGCAACACGCCGGTGTTCACCTCGCGCGTGGGCCAGCGCGTGCAGTGGGACGTGATGGCGATCGGCTCCGAGCACCACACCTTCCACGTGCACGGGCACCGCTGGCGCGGCGCGGACGGCGTGCCGCGCGACACGCAGACCGTCGGGCCCGCCGAGAGCTTCAAGATCTCCTGGCGCGAGGAGGATCCCGGGACGTGGCTGTACCACTGCCACGTCGAGTCGCACATGATGGCCGGGATGATCGGGATCTACCAGGTGCGGCGGTGAGCCGGCTCGCCGCCTGCCTGGCCGCGGGGCTGGTCGCGGTCGCGGCGGCCGGGCCGGCCGCGGCGCAGACGGCCCACGATCACGCGGGCGGCGCGATGGCCGACGTCTCGATCCTCGCGGCCTCCTTCGCCCCTGCCCACGTCGACGTGGTCGCCGGCGACACGGTCCACTGGGCCAACGCCGGCGTCCTGCGCCACACCGTGACGGCGGACGACGGCTCCTTCGGCTCGGCCCAGCTGTTCGGGGGCGACGGCTACGAGCGCCGCTTCACCGCGCCCGGGACGATCGCCTACCACTGCACGGTGCACCCGACGATGCGCGGCGAGATCGACGTGCGAGGGGTGCTGCTCGACGCCCCGCACGGCCCCGGCGCCCCCAGCGCCCCCTACCTGCTGCGCGGGCGCTCGTCGCTGCCGGCCGGCTCCCCGGTGACGATCGAGCGCGACGACGGGGCCGGCTTCGCGCCCGTGGCGGCGACGACCGTCGCGGCGGGCGGCGGCTTCACCGCTCCGGTGCGCGCGGCCCGGACCGCGCAGTTCCGGGCGGCGATCGCCGGCGGCGAGGCGAGCCCGCCCGTCCGGCTGCTGATCGTCGACCGGCACGTGAGCGCGTCCGCGCAGGCGAGCGTCGTGCGCGCGCGCGTGACGCCGGCGTCGCCCGGCGCCACCGTCGTGCTGCAGCTGCGCCAGCGCCGGCACTTCGGCTGGTGGCCGAGCCGCCGCGCGCGCCTGGACCGCCACTCGCGCGTGCGCTTCACGGCGCCGGTGACCCGCCCGACGCGCGCCCGCGTCGTCCTCACCCTGCGCGACGGCGCGACGATCCTCGCCCGCAGCGCGGTCGTGACCGTCGGGCCTGCCCGCCGCTAGCGCCGGGCGCGGTCGGCGAGCGCGAGCAGCGCCGCGACCGCCTCGCGGTCGCCGCGGATCGACGGGCGGTCGCCCGCGACATGCGGCTCCTCGCGCAGCAGCCGGTCGAACGCGGAGCGGCTCATCGTCACCGTCGCCACCGGCGGCTGCGGCGGCGGCCCGCTGGT
This sequence comes from Solirubrobacteraceae bacterium, assembly GCA_036269915.1. Classification (GTDB taxonomy): domain Bacteria; phylum Actinomycetota; class Thermoleophilia; order Solirubrobacterales; family Solirubrobacteraceae; genus DATBDM01. The sequence goes on from DATBDM010000032.1 coordinate 6,008, forward strand.
GACCGCCAGGCCGGCGCCGTCGCGGGCGGTGACGAACCAGGACTCGGCGTCGGTGATCTGCTCGACGGTGAAGTGCATGCCGCGGGTCCAGGCGGGCCGGACGGCGTTGCCCAGCGTGCGCCAGGCCAGCCCGGGCTCGACGGAGCCGCCGGCGCGGACCGCCTCGGCGAGCGTGAGCGGCGCGTCGACCACCGGGCGCAGCTCGGCGAGCCGGCGGCGGCGGCCGCGGAAGCGCGCGGGGCCGCCGAAGCGCCCGATCCGGTGCGGCTCGCCCGCGAGCAGCTCGGCCAGCGTGCGCGGGCCGGCGGCCAGGTGGAACGCCGCCTCGCGACGCGAGCGGCGCGCCGGGATCGGCTCGGCGCGGCCCGCGCCGTCCTCGAGCGTGACGGCGAAGGTGCCGAGCTCGTGGATCGTGAGGTCGTAGGAGAGCGGCCCCGCGACGACGGCGGCCTGGCCCGGCAGGAGGGCGGCGAGCAGCCGCGCGGCGGCCTCGCGGTCGTCCTCGGCCAGCCGCACGAGCGCGCGGCGCAGGACGGGCTCGGGCTCGGGCCCCGGCTCGGGCTGCGACGCGGCCTCCGGCTCGGGCGCGGCATCGGGCTCGAGGGGCGCCGGCACGTCCTCGGCGGGAGCCTCGGGCGTCCGGGCCCGGAGCGCGCTGGCGGCCGCGTCGAGCCGCGCGGCGAGGTCGTTGCCGGCTGGCGCGTCGCTGCGCGCCGCCGCGGAGGCCTCGGCCTGCTCACGGGCCACCCGCTCGAGGCGGTCGGGCTCGGCGCCGCGCTCGAGCTCGGCGATGCGGGCGGCGAGCGTCGCACCGGAGCGCTCCGCGTCCTCGCGCGCGGCGGTCAGGGCGGTCTCGGCCGCCTCGCGCGCCTCGCGCATCTCCGCGAGCGCCGCCTCGGCGGCCTCCCGCGCGGCGCGCGACTCGACGATCTCGACCTGGGCGGCGGCCGCGTCGGCAGCGGCGGCATCGGCCTGCTGCTGGAGCATCTCGAGCTTGACCTCGGCGGCCGCGGCGGCGGCGCGCGCGTCCTCCAGCGCGGAGCGGCCCGCCGCGCGGGCGGTCTGCGCGGCGTCGACGGCGGCGCGCAGGCGGCGCTCGGCGGCCGCCGCCTCCCCGCGTGCGTCCTCGAGCTCGGTCTGGGCCATGGCGAGCTGGGCCGACGCGCTCTCGCGCGCCGCGTTCAGCGCCGCGAGGTCGCCGCGCAGCGCGGCGAGCGCGCCCTCCGCCGACGCGCGCGCGGCGATCGCGGCGTCCAGGTCGGCGGCCAGCGGCGCGCGGGCGGCGCGCTCGCGGTCGAGCTCGTCCTCGAGGGCGGCGCGGGCGACGGTCTCGACGTGCAGGCGCGCCTCCGCGGCCGCGGCGGCCGCCTCGGCCGAGGCGAGGCGCTCCTGCGCGCGGGTGGCGAGCTCGCCGGCGGCGGCGAGCCTGCGCTCGAGGTCCTCGCGCACCTCGCGCTGGACCTCGGCGAGGCCGGCCAGGCGGCGCTCGCCGTCGGCGAGCTGCGCCCGCGCCTCGCCGAGCTCGCGGCGCACCGCGGCCAGCGCCGCCTCGAGCTCGACGACCCGGCGCTCCCAGGCGCCGCGCGCGGACTCCAGGTCGCTGACGGCGGCGTCGCGGCTGCGCTCGAGCTCCGCGCGAGCGTTGGCGGCGGCCTCGTGGGCCTGGGCCAGCTCCGCCTGCAGGCCGGCGAAGGGAGACTCGTCGTGCGGCGCGTGGTGCACGCCGTCGGCCGACCGCGCGACCTCGCTCGCGCGCAGGTGCACGCGCCAGTCGCGGGCCTGGGCGCGCAGCCGCGCGCCCGACTCGAGCGCGGCGGACAGCGCGAGCCGCTCCGGCTCGGCCGGCGCGACGGGGGCCTCCTGCTGCGCCAGCGCGTCGCGCTCCGCGGCGGCGTCCTCGAGGCGGCGCTCGAGCTCGGCCGAGCGCAGCTCGAGCACCTCGACGGCCTGGATCGCCTCGGCGGCGATGCGCGCCTGCGCCTGCTCGGAGGCCTCGGCGCGGCGGGCACGGCGCTCGGCGAGCACCGCGCGGTCGATCACCTGCGCGCCGCCCGCGGGCGGCTCGCTCACCGGGGCGGAAGCGATCGCGGGCGGCTCGACGCCGCGAGCGACGGGCGGCAGCGCCGAGCGGCCGCGCTCGGCCCAGTCGAGCCACAGCGCCTCGGGGTCCTCCGCGACGAGCGCGGCCGGGACCAGGTAGGTGCCGCGCCAGGACGCGGCGTCGCGGCCGAAGCGCGCGTCGGGCAGCGAGTCGAAGCGGTGCTCGAGGCCGTCCACGCGCAGCAGCAGCGCCGGCAGCTCGGTGGCCGGCTCGGCGCCGTTCCAGCGCCCGCGCACGCGCACGAGGCCGCTCTCGGCGCCCGACGGAAGCCACTCGACGGCCTCGATCGCGAGCCCGTGCAGGCCCCCGCTGGCGGAAGGGGTCGTCTCACCCACGCCCCCGATGGTCCCAGACCGACCGGCGGCACGAGCCGCACGACCCCGCTGCGAGCGGCTTTCCGGGGATCGATGGCGCGTTCACGGCGATCTGCGCCGTTATCGCGCCCCGCGGCGCCGCCGGTGCCTCGCTAGTCGCTCGTGCCGCGCTTGACCGCGACGGCGAGCGCGGCCGCGGTCAGCGCCAGCGCTCCGCCCGCGATCGCCACCTTCGCACGCGGCTTCGGA
>DATBDM010000033.1:0-2526 GCA_036269915.1 Solirubrobacteraceae bacterium
GCTGTCGCCCGCGTGCGCCAGCACTCCTTCGACGCCGATCGCGGCGACGATGATGCCGGCGACGATCGGGAAGTGGCCGTAGGTGTAGGCCTCGATCGCCAGCCGCATGCGCTCGGCGCCCCTCGCCTCGTGGAAGCGACGTTCGGCCGTCACCGAGACCACGTCGAAGTACAGCCACCAGAGGCAGATCGAGGCGGCGACGCCGAGGACGGCGGCGAGCAGCAGCCCGACGCTGATCGCCTGGTCGGCCGCGCCGACGCCGATGGCGACGATCGACTCGCCGATGGCGAGGATCACGAACAGCAGCTCGAAGTCCGTCACCGAATGGTCCTCGCGGGTCGGTCGCACGCGCAGCCATCGGGCGACCCGCGGGCCGTTGCGGTCAGCCATGTCGTCGAGACGCTACCGGGAGCGCCTGCGCCCGCAGCGCCAGCGCGACGAGGCCGCGGCGGGCGAGCGGGACGCCGCCCCAGCCAGCGACGCGACGCGGCTCGAGCCCCGCGTGCGCGAGCGTCGCGGCCAGCGAGCGACGCGTGAAGAAGCGCAGGTGCTGGCCCAGCGGGTCGAAATGGGCCTCGAAGCGCGTCAGGGCGATCGCCGCCGCCTGCAGGCGCCCGTGGTAGGGCACCGTGGCGAGCAGGCGGCCGCCCGGGCGCAGGATCCGCCGCACCTCGGCGAGCAGGTAGCCGACGTCGGCGACGTGCTCGAGCACCTCCGAGCACCACACGAGATCGACGGAGCCGTGCTCGAGCGGGATCGATCCGTCGGGCTCGAGCAGCCGCAGGTCCGTGCCCGGAGCGACGGCGCGCGCCCGTTCGAGCGCCGCCTCCGCGACCTCGACCCCGACCGCGTCGGCTCCCGCGGCCGCCAGCGCGGCGACGAAGCGACCGGCGCCGCAGCCGAGGTCGAGCACGCGCTCGCCGGCCCGCGCCTCGGCGAGCAGCATGCGCCGCCGCGCCTCCCACGCCCACGGCTCCGGGTCGGCGGGCGCATCGCGCCAGAAGTCCTCGTAGTAGGCGCGCACGCGGGGGAAACTAGTCGGAGCTCCGACACCGTGCGCGCGCCGCACCGCACGACCCGATACAAGCCAGTCATGTCGATGCGACTGTGGCTGCTGCGCAACGCGACCCTGCGACTGCGGGTGGGCGGGCTGCAGCTGCTCGTCGACCCCCAGCTCGATCCGGCAGGGGCTCGGCCGCCGATCGAGAACACGCCGAGCCCGCGCCGCAACCCGCTCGTGGACCTGCCCGAGCCGCCCGAGGTGGCAGCCCAGGGACTCGACGCCGTGCTGGTGACGCACCTGCACCAGGATCACCTCGACGCCACCGCGATCGAGCTGCTCGACCCGGGGCTCCCCGTCTTCGGCCAGCCGCAGGACGCCGAGACGCTGCGCGGCCACGGGTTCACCGACGTGCGGCCCGTCGACCCACGGGTCGAGCTCGGCCCGCTCACGCTGACGCGCACCGACGGCCGGCACGGCACCGGCGAGCTCGGGGAGAGCCTCGGGCCGGTGAGCGGCTTCGTGATCGACGACGGCGAGGGGCCGCCGCTCTACGTCGCCGGCGACACGATCTGGTGTGACGAGGTGGCCGCCGCCATCGACGAGCACCGGCCGGGCGTCATCGTCGTCAACGCGGGCGGCGCCCGCTTCCTCGAGGGCGATCCGATCGTCATGACCGCCGACGACGTCGTCGCCGTCGCGCGTCACGCGCCGGACGCGCGCGTGGTCGCCGTCCACATGGAGGCGATCAACCACTGCGAGCTGTCGCGGGCGGAGCTGCGCGAGCGCCTGCGCGCCGAGGGGCTGCAGAGCCGCGTGGCCGTCCCCGAGGACGGGGCCGAGGTCCCTATCTGAGCGATCGCGCGACGACCCGCAGCACACGGCCGAACGCGGCGCGCTGCAGGCGGTCGGGGGTGTCGCCGGCGGTGTGGCGGACCGGCTCGTCCGGAACGCCGAGCTTGACGCCCGGCAGGTCGGCGAGCTCGAACTCGCGGTGGTCGGAGTTGCCCGTGCCGTCGTCGCGCGCCCAGCCGAGCGCGACGTGCTCACGCCGCGCCGCGCGCAGCAGCTCACCCTCGACGCCGCGCCGGACCGAGCCCACCGGTGAGCGCAAGAGGAAGCGGGCGCCGCGCCCGACCTCGTCGAGCGAGAGCGCGTAGCGCAGCCGCTTGCGCGGCACCACCCGCACCAGCGCGCGCGAGCCCAGGTGATCGGGCGAGCCGGTGTAGATGCGCTCCTCGGCGCCCGTGGCGACGAGCCAGATCGTGCACGACGAGCCGATCGCATCCAGCCGCGGGGCGAGCGCGGCGAGCAGGCCGACGCCCGAGCCGTTGTCGTCGGCGCCCGGGCTCGGCGGCACGGTGTCGGCGTGGGCCATCACGACCCGCACGCAGCCGCGGCCGGGCTTCCACACGCCGATCACGTCGCGCGAGCGCCCGCGCCCCGGGACCGTGAAGCGCACCCGGCGCACGTCGAGTCCCGCCGCGGCGAAGCGCTTGGCGATCAGGTCGTGGGCGCGCCGCTCG
>DATBDM010000034.1:0-9309 GCA_036269915.1 Solirubrobacteraceae bacterium
GCGATCCACGGCGCGCGGCGCTACCTCGCCGACCGGATCACGCGCGTCGCGGCGCCGCACGCGCTGCTCGATCCGAAGGCCGGGCCGCTGATCGCGGTGAAGCTGCACATCCTGACCCGCAAGACGCTCGGCGGCCTGCAGACCGATCTCGACGGACGCGTGCTGCAGGCGAGCGGCGAGCCGCTGCCCGGGCTCTACGCCGCGGGCGAGGTCGCGGGCTTCGGCGGCGGCGGGATGCACGGCTACCGCGCGCTCGAGGGCACGTTCCTCGGCGGCTGCCTGTTCTCCGGCCGCACCGCCGGCCGCGCGCTCGCGCGGGCGCTCTAGCCGGCGAGCAGCCGCGTCGCCGCCGCCTTCCACGTCGCCACGACCGGCACGCCGGGCGCCAGGCCGAGCTCGCTCACCGCGGCTTCGGTGACCTCGGCCACGAGGGGCTGGGCGGCGCCCAGGCCCAGTCTCACGCGGCCACCGATGGTCGTCACCGTCTGCACCTGGGCCGGCAGTCGGTTGCGGGCTGAGCTGACGCCGTCGGCGCCGGGCGGTTCGATGACGATGTCCCACGGGAACACACTGGCGGCGACGGGACCCGCGGCAGCGTCGGTACTCGCGATGCTCCCGCCGCCCTCGAGCTCAACCACCGTCATCCCCTCGGCACCCGCGCGTGCGAAGCCGCGCAGGACAACCGCGCCGATGAAGTCGGCGACGAACGCGGATGCCGGAGTCGCGGCGAGCTCGGCCGGGATCCCCCGCTGCAGCAGCTGCCCGTCGTCGATGACGGCGACCTCGTCGCCGAGCGTGGCGGCCTCGGCGAAGTCGTGGGTCACGAGCAGCGCCGGCACGCCGGTCTCCCGCAGCACCGTCGCCAGCTCCCGCTGCGCGCTCGCGCGAGTACGGGCATCCAAGGCCGACAGCGGCTCGTCCAGGAGCAGGACGCTGGGGCGCCGCGCGAGCGCGCGAGCGACGGCGACGCGCTGGCGCTCACCGCCGGACAGCGTCGCCGGCCGGGCTTCGCACAGATGTGCCAGCCCGAAGCGCGCGAGCAGCTCTTCGGCGCGCCGGCGGCGCTCGTGGCGCGGGAGCGACCGCAACGAGTACGCGACGTTCTGCCAGGCGTTGAGGTGCGCGAACAGCGCGTAGTCCTGGAACACGTACCCGCAGCTGCGCCGTTCGGGGGCGAGGTTGACGCCGGCGGCGGTGTCGAGCCACACCTGGCCGTCGCAGGAGACGCGGCCACGCTCGGGGCGCACGATCCCGGCGATGATGCGCAGGACCGTGGACTTGCCTGCGCCCGAGGGCCCGGCCAGCGCGAGGCAGCGGCCGCGGCCGACATCGAGCTCGACGTCGAGTTCGATGCGCCCGACCCTGGTCCTGACGTCAGCGTGCAGCAAGCCCCACCACGCCGCGGTCGGTCACGAGCTTGACCGAGAGCAGCAGCGCGGCCGAGACGCAGACGAGGACCGCGGACAGCGCGAGCGCGGCGGGGAAGTCTTCGGAGAAGCGGTCGTAGATGGCCAGGGGCACGGTCTGGGTGATACCGCGAAACGAGCCGGCGAACATCAGCGTCGCGCCGAACTCGCCGAGGGCGCGGGCCCAGGCCAGGGCCGCGCCGGCGACGAGCCCGGACCGTGCGCTCGGGATGAGCACCCGCGCGAACGTGGCCGCCTCCCCGACCCCGAGCGTGCGCGATGCATGCACAACCGCGGGGTCCACCGCGGCGAACGCCGCCTGGGCCTGACGCAGGTAGAACGGGGCGGAGACGAACACGAGGGCGACGACGACGCCTGCGGTCTGCAGCACCAGGCTGATCCCGAGATCCTCGAGCGCGGAGCCTAAGACGCCGCGCGGTCCGAGCGCGGCGAGGAGTGCGATGCCGGCCACGGCCGGCGGAAGCACGAGTGGCAGCTCGATCAGCGTGGTCACGACGGACTTGCCGCGGAAGTCCCGGCTCGCCAGCGCGTAGGCGGCAGGCGTGCCGACCGCGACGATGATGACGAGCGCGCTCACGGTCGTGACGACGCTCAGGCGCAATGCATCCCGGGCCGCCGGGTCGCCGAGGCTCGACAACAGCTGCGACGGGCTCGTGTCGACGAAGATGGCGAGCACCGGAACCGTGAGGAACACGAGCGCGGCCGCCAGCGCCAGCGTGACCGCGACGCGGAACGGCGGCGACGAGCTCACGAGCCCGGCGGCGGCTCGAAGCCGGCGGCCTTGAGCACCTGCTGACCCTTGGAGCCCATGACGCCGTCGACGAACCGCTTGGCGTTCGCGGGGTGCTTGGCGCCGTTCACGACCGCGATGCCGTAGGCGACCGTGGGGGACGCGTCGCGCGGCAACTCGATGGCCCGGATCTGGCCGTGCGTGGCGTCGACGTCCGTGATGTACACGAAGCCCGCGTCGACGGCGCCCTGGGTGAGCTTTCCGACGACCCCCTTGACGTCCGGCTCCTCGGAACGGACGTTTCGGAGGATGGCCGCCCCATTGGCGCCCAGCTTGGCGAGCACCTCGTGCGTGTAGGCGCCGACGGGCACCGAAGCGGAGCCGACGGCCACCGTCATGCCGGTCTTGGCCGCGTCCGCGACCGTCTTGATCTTGCTGTCGGCGGGGACCGCGAGGACCAGGCGATTGCCCGCGAAGACCTTCGGCTTCTCCACCAGACCCTTCTCGTAGAGCTGCTCGGGCAGCTTTGTGTTGGCCGACGCGAAGACATCGGGCTTGACGCCCTGCTCGATCTGCGCCGCGAGCTCGTCCGACCCGGCGAACGACAGCCGCACCGGGCCGGGCTTGAAGCGCGCGCCGTATGTGGTCAGCGCTCCCTTCAGCGAAGACGCCGCGCTGACGACGACGCCCCCCGGCTCCGAGCCGCTCGCCGCGGCCCCCGAGGCGGGCGATGACGAGTCGCTGCCGCAGGCCGCCAGCGAAGCGCTCAGCACCAGGGCCAGCGCCCAGGTCTCAAACGAACGGGTCATGTGCGCGAAGCTAGCAGAGGTTGCCTAGGCACTGTCTAGGCAGGCGTCGACTCCGGGTAACCTCGCCCCATGAAGCTCAGCGCGCGCAACCAGATCCCCGCCACCGTCAAGAGCGTCACCGAGGGGCCGGCGACGGCGGTCGTCGAGCTCGACGTCGACGGGCTGCGACTCGTCGCGTCGGTGACGGCGGAGGCGGCCCGCGAGCTCGGCCTCGGCGAGGGCAGCGAGGTCACCGCGATCATCAAGGCCTCGGACGTGATCCTCGGCGTCGCCGATTAGCCCGCGAGCTCGCCAAGCGTCGCGGGGTCGAGGCCCGCGGCGGTGAGCGCGCCGAGCAGGGTGCCCAGCAGCAGGCCGCGCACGGCGTCGCGGTCGAGGTCGCCCTCGTGGACCCAGTCGAGGCAGACGCCGTCCATGTACCAGAGCCACGCGCGCACGGCGGTGCGCACGGGCGGGGTGACCCGATCGCCGAGCGAGTCGAGCAGGCGCCGCGCCGTCTCCTCGCGCACCCGCTCGATCAGCTCGCGCACCTCGGGGATGCCGGCGCTGCGCTGCAGCGCGAGGTACGCGTCGCGGTGGGTGTCGATCCAGTCGAGCCAGACGTCGAGGCTCTCGACCAGCGGGGCGTCGCCGGACGCGCCGACGCGCCGCAGATGCTCCTCGGCGGCCTGGGCGAGCGCCGCCTCGAACAGGTCGCGCTTGCTGCGGAAGTAGTGGTAGAGCAGCGCCTTGGAGATGCCCGTCTCGCGGCCGATCTTCGACATCGACAGCTCGTCGTAGCCGTACTCGGCGAACAGCTCGGTCGCGCGGTCGAGCAGCTGCCGACGCCGCTCGTCGACCTGGAGGCGCTTGTACGCGGGCTCGGCCACGGGACGGAGGCTAGTGTCACGACATGCCCCGCCCTCGCCCCTTCGCCCAGGTCGACGTCTTCGGCGACGGCCCCTGCACCGGCAATCCCGTCGCCGTCGTGCTCGACGCCGAGGGGATCGAGACGCTGGACATGCAGCGCTTCGCGCACTGGACGAACCTGTCCGAGACGACGTTCGTGCTGGCGCCCGAGGATGCGCGCGCCGACTACCGCGTGCGCATCTTCACCCCCGATCGCGAGCTGCCGTTCGCCGGGCATCCGACGCTCGGGACCTGTTGCGCGTGGCTCGAGGCCGGCGGCTCGGCCGGCGACGTGATCCGGCAGCAGTGCGACGCGGGCATCGTCGAGGTCCGCCGCGCGGCGGGCGGGCGGCTCGCGTTCGCCGCTCCGCCGCTCGTGCGCTCCGGCCCGGTGGAGCCGGAGGTCCTCGCCGAGATCCGTCGCGCGCTGGGGCTGGAGGAGCACGAGATCGCCGACGCGCAGTGGGTCGCCAACGGCCCGGGCTGGGTCGCCGTGCTGCTGGAATCGACGGAGCGCGTGCTGGCGATCGAGCCGCGGTTCTCCGAGCTCGACATCGGCGCCGTCGCGCCGCGCGCCGAGGGGCTCGAGGTGCGCGCGTTCTTCCCCAAGGACGGGGTCATGGTCGAGGATCCGGTGACCGGGAGCCTCAACGCGTCGCTCGCCGGCTGGCTGCTGGCGACCGGCCGTGTCCGGGCGCCGTACGTCGCCCATCAGGGCACCGCGCTCGGCCGCCGCGGGCGCGTGCACGTCGACCAGGATGTGGACGGCACGGTGTGGGTGGGCGGGGCGACCGAGACGGTCGTGGCCGGCAGCGTGTTGCTCTAGGGCGCGACCGTCGTATCGTCGCGATGGGCGGCGAACCACGCGGACTGGCGCTCCATGCGCTCGCGGGCGGACGCGTCGCGCGGCAGTCCGTAGACGGTGCCCGGGAAGTCGAGCCCCTCCTGCACCGACCAGATCTCCTCGTGCGCGCCTGGCGGGAGGATCCGCGCCGGATCGCCCACCGCGACCCAGCCGATCGGCACGAGCGCTCCGGGCTCGAGCACGGTGTTCACATGGACCACGCCGTTGATGCGCACCTCGGTCCCGGCGCCGAGACGCGACCCGGGGAACAGCGCCGCGCCCGTGGCCAGGAAGCAACCCGCGCCGACTTCGGTGCCGTTGAGATGGGCGTGTGGACCGACGAGCACCTCGTCGGCGACGCGCAGTGGATGCGCCGCGCGGCCGCGCAGGACCGCGTTCTCCATGACGATCGAGCGAGCGCCGATCTCCACGCGGCCGTCCTCGGCGCTCACCACTGCGCCGAACAGGATCCGGGCGCCGGGTCCGACGCGGACGTCGCCGCAGAGCGTCGCGTTGGGAGCGACATAGGCGGTGGGGTCGACGGACGGCTCGTGATCGCGGTGGCGAAGCAACATGGCGCGGATGATCGCGCGACGTCGACGCACGACGGGTCCCGGGTGCGCGACGATCGGCACATGCCCAGCGCCGACTACGTGATCGTGGGAGCCGGATCGGCGGGCTGCGTGCTCGCCGCGCGGCTGACCGAGGACCCGGACGTGCGCGTCCTGCTGATCGAGGCCGGACGCCGCGACCGCCACCCGAACATCAAGATCCCCGCGGCGTTCGCGAACCAGTTCCACACCAAGCTCGACTGGGACTTCGCGACCGACCCGGAGCCGCACTGCGACGGGCGCTCGCTCTACATCCCGCGCGGGCGCAGCCTCGGCGGCTCGAGCTCGATGAACGCGATGCTCTACGTGCGCGGGCGCCCGATGGACTACGACGGCTGGGCGGCGCGCGGGGCGGAGGGCTGGAGCTACCGCGAGGCGCTGCCGTACTTCCTCAAGTCCGAGCACAACGAGCGCGGCGCGTCGGAGTACCACGGGGAGTCCGGCCCGCTCAACGTCGCCGACCAGCGCTCGCCGCGTCTCGTCAACCGCGAGATCCTCGCCGCCTGCGAGGCCAACGGCATCCCGCTGATCGACGACTACAACGGGCCTGAGCAGGACGGCGCGTCGATGTTCCAGGTGACCCAGAAGGGCGGCCGCCGCTGGAGCACGGCGGACGCGTTCCTGCGCCCGGCCATGGAACGCGACAACCTCGAGGTGGTCACCGGCGCGCTCGTCGGCGGGGTGGAGCTCGACGGCGGCCGCGCGACGGGCGTCCGCTACCGCACGCGGCGCGGCGAGCAGGTCGCGGAGGCGGCGCGCGAGGTGATCCTCTCCGCGGGGGCGATCGGCTCCCCGCAACTGCTGCAGCTCTCGGGCATCGGGCCGGCCGACGTCCTCGGCGCGGCGGGCGTGCCGGTGCGCCACGAGCTCGCGGGCGTCGGGCGCGAGCTGCAGGACCACCCGTTCGTGACGATGCTCTTCGAGGCGACGGGCATCGACTCGCTGTGGCAGGCCGACGGGCCGAAGTCGATGGCGGAATGGATGCTGCGCCGCTCCGGCAAGCTCACCTCGCCGGTGGCGGAGGCGGTCGCGTTCGTACGCACCCGCGGCGGGCTGCCCGCCGCGGACATCCAGTTCCACATGGGCGCCGCGTACTACGACAAGCACGGCGAGGAGGAGTTCGACGGCCACGCGATCACGCTCGCGCCGGTGCTCGTCTCGCCGAAGGCGCGCGGCACGGTGACGCTGCGTTCCGCCGACCCGGCCGACAAGCCGCGGATCCTCACCAACAGCCTCGGCGACGCGGAGGACGTCGCCTCGCTGGTCGCGGGGATGCGGCTGGCGCGCGCCATCGCCGCCTCCGAGCCGCTCGCGTCGCGGATCGTGCGCGAGCTCAAGCCGGGGCCGGGCGTCGGGGACGACGACGAGGATCTCGCTGCGTCGCTGCGCGAGCGGGTGGAGCTGATCTACCACCCGGTCGGCACCTGCCGGATGGGCACCGACGACGGCGCGGTCGTCGACCCGTCGCTGCGCGTACGCGGCCTCGACGGCCTGCGGGTCGTCGACGCGTCTGTGATGCCGATCATCCCCGGCGGCAACACGAACGCCCCGACGATCATGGTCGCCGAGCGGGCCGCGGACCTCATCCGCGGCCGCGCCCCGGTGCCGGTGGGCTGAGCACGGCGGCGAGCCGCGCCGCGACGAGCATCGGCTCGCGCGTGAGCTGGCGCCAGGTGAAGCGCATGACGACGTAGCCGAGCGCGGCGAGAGCGGCGTCGCGCGCGCGGTCGCGCTCGAACGCCGCGCGATGTCCGTGCGCCGCCCAGCCGTCGACCTCGACGATCGCGCGCTGCGGTGCCCACAGCGCGTCGACCTCGACGCCGTGGACGCGGACGTTGCTTTGCGGGCGCGGGAGGCCGGCGGCATCCACGATGCGCAGCAGCGTGCGCTCGAGCTCGGAGCGGGTCGGCGCCGTGCCGCTGTCGAGCGCGGCGCCGATCGCCGCTGCCCCGCGGTGGCCTCGGCTGCGCTCCCGTAGCCGCTCGAGCGCAGCCTCGCCGCGCAGGAGCCCCAGCACCTGCGCCTCCGCCAGCGCGCGCTCGAAGACCCCGAGCGGTTCGCTCGCGGCGAGGTCGAGCAGAGTGCGCAGCGGCGACGTGATCGGGAGGCCGGCCGCGCGCGTCACATCGCCGGGCTGCCAGGCGGAGATGGAGTGGACGACGAGGCCAGGACGCGATCGCGGCGGTCGGCGCGGAACGGTGACGTGGATTTCGTCGAGCCACGGCGAGGTCCGCCACGTGGCGGAAGCCGTCATACGACTGAGGACGGCGTCGGGCCCAATCGCTCGAAGCCCCGCGATCGCACCGCCCCTCTGGGTGAGGGCGGCGTGGCCGAAGACGTACACGCCACGATGCTTCGGGATCAGGAGGCCGGTCGCCACGGCGTGCGCGATCCGTCGCGGCGCCATGCCGAGCGCGGTGAGCTGGGAGTGGTCGATCACTCCCTCCTGGCGCTCCGCGATCCGGCCGATGCGCCGGTGCAGGTGGATGACGTCGATCTCGGCCGCAGCCGGCGATGTCACTGCACGTTGAGGACGCTGAGCGTCGTCGATGTGCATCTCGTCGCCCCGCGAGGATCGAGGTGCACGTTGTTCCATTCCCCTCATAGGACCGGGACGCAGTGCTTCGCCCCACGCCGCCAGCCGGTAGCCTCGCGCGGCATGGACGATGTCACCCTGGAGCGCCTCGCAGACCTCGTCGTCGGCTTCGGCGCCAACGTGCAGCCAGGCCAGATCGTCGCGGTCTCGGGGGAGCCGGGCAAGGAGCCGCTCGTGCGCGCGATCGCCGCGGCCGCCTACAAGCGCGGCGCCAAGTTCGTCGACGTGCAGTGGTTCGATCCGTGGGTCAAGCGCGCCCGGATCGAGCACGCCGCCGACGACACGCTCGACTTCGTCCCGCCGTGGTACGGGGAGCGCGTGCTCGCACTCGGCGAGCATCGCGCGGCGCGGATCGCGCTCTCGGGCCCGGTCGCCCCCGGCGTCCTCGACGGCCTCGATCCCGTGCGCGCCGGCCGTGACCGGCTGCCGGGCGTCAAGGAGTCCGGCCAGGTCGTCGACGAGCGCACGACCAACTGGTCGATCATCCCCGCGCCGACGACGGCGTGGGCGACGCTCGTCTTCCCCGACGTGCCCGAGGAGGAGGCGATCGCCGAGCTCGACCGCCATCTGCTGCACATCCTGCGCCTCGACGAGCCCGACCCGATCGCCGCCTGGCGCGCGCGGGCGGAGCGGCTGTCCTCCAACGCCGCCCGGCTCACCGACCGAGGCTTCGACGCGCTGCATTACGAGGGCCCCGGAACGGACTTCACCGTCGGCCTGCTGCACGGCGCGCGCTGGATGGCGGCGAGCTTCGAGACCGTCGACGGGATCGAGCACATGCCGAACCTCCCGACCGAGGAGATCTTCACCTCGCCGGACCCGACGCGCCTCGACGGCCATGTGAGCGCGACGATGCCGCTCGTGCTCACCGACGGCACCGTGGTCCGCGGCCTGAAGATGCGCTTCGAGGGCGGACGCGTCACCGCCGTCGACGCCGACACGGCACAGGACGTCATGCGCACGATCGTCCAGCGCGACGAAGGCGCCGCCCGGCTCGGGGAGCTCGCGCTCGTCGACGACGAGGGCCGCATCGGCGCGATGGAGACCGTCTACTACGACACGCTGCTCGACGAGAACGCCGCGAGCCACATCGCGCTCGGCCGCGGCTTCGCCTTCCTCGCGCCGGGCCAGGAGGACCTCGTCAACGACTCCGAGATCCACATCGACTTCATGATCGGCTCGCCGCAGCTCGACGTCACCGGCATCACCGGCGGGGGCGAGCGCGTCCCGATCCTGCGCGGCGGCTCCTTCGTGCTCTAGCTACCCTGTGCGTCCGCCCGGCGACCTCTGCCGGTCGGATCCTGGAGAGGTGCCGGAGCGGCTGAACGGGCACGATTGGAAATCGTGTGACGGGGGTCAACCTCGTCCGAGGGTTCGAATCCCTCCCTCTCCGCTGGCCGCCCG
>DATBDM010000035.1:0-5058 GCA_036269915.1 Solirubrobacteraceae bacterium
GGCACCGGCCCGGTCGTGTCGATCTCCGGCGACGGCGGCTTCCTCTACGCCTGCGGTGAGCTCGCCACGGTCGCCCAGGACGCGGTGCCGCTGACCGCGGTCGTGGTCGACGACGGCGGCTACGGGATGCTGCGCTACGACCAGGACACGTCGGGCGAGGCGCGTTACGGCGTCGACCTCGTCACCCCGGACTTCGCCGCGCTCGCCGCGAGCTTCGGCGTCCGGGCCGAGACCGTCGACGGGCTCGAGGACGAGTTCGGCGAGGCGCTCGCCGCCCACGTCGCCGACCCGGATCCGTCCCTGCTCGTGGCGCGCACGCCGGAGCCACTGATCCCGCCGCCGAACACGTCGCCGAACTGGTACCGGCGGCGGCGATGACCGAGGTCGCGCGTCGGGCTCCAGGACACGCCGCCGCTCGCCGCCGGCATCGCGCTCGCTTGCCGCCTGCAGGACGCGACGCCCGACGAGGAGGCCGCCGCCGCGCTGATCGGCAACGCGGCGAAGGCGCTCGAGGGCATCGCCGCGATGGACGCGCTCGCTCGCGAATCCGGGCGCGGTGCTGCGCGACGGCGAGCTCGCCGGCGAGGCCGCGACGCCCGCTCCCTGGCGGGGCGCCGAGCGGGCCGCGCTCACGGGGGTCTGACCCCTCAAGGTCACCGGAGCCGCGCCGACCACCGGGACGTGACCGGTCGCGACAACCATGACGCCTGGGCGCAGGAGATCCCGTCGGAGATCGCCTTCTGGCGCCATTACCTCGCCAGCCGCGGCGACCGCTGGCCGGAGGAGTTCGTGGAGCGCTTCGACCCGGAGTCGGCCTTCGTCGGGCGCTTCGCGGAGCCCGCCGCCAGGCTCGACGGGCCGGTGGTGCGCCTGCTCGACGTCGGCGCCGGTCCGCTGACCACGGTCGGCAAGCGGCTGCCCGGCAAGGAGCTGATCGTCGAGGCCTGCGACCCCCTCGCGCCGGGCTACGACGCGCTGCTCGACGAGCTCGGGCTCGTGCCGCCGGTGCGCACCGTCGCCTGCGACGGCGAGAAGCTGCTCGAGCGCTACGCGCCGGAGTCCTTCGACGTCACCCACGCCCGCAACGCGATCGACCACGCCTACGACCCCTTCGCGGTGATCGCCGGCATGCTCGCCGTCACCCGGGCCGGCGGCTTCGTCGCCCTCGGGCACGAAACGAACGAGGCCGTGCGGGAGAGCTACGTCGGCTTCCACCAGTGGAACTTCGAGCGCGACCCGGCGGGAGCGTTCCTGATCTGGCATCCCGACGGCGTCGTCGACGTCAGCGGGCGGCTCGCGCCGCTGGCCACGATCGAGGTGCTGCTGACCGACGATGGCGGCTGGGCGGACGTGATCATCACCCGGCGCCCGGAGACGGCCGGGCTGTCGCCCGAGGCGATCGCCGCGGCCGCCGGGCTGACCGCCGGGTTCGACCGACCCGTCGTCCGCGTCCACCGCGCCGGCGATCCGCTGCCGCCCGCCGCCGGGGAGGCGATGCTCGTCGCGTCGCTCGACGCCGGCGACGTCCTCCCCGCCGGCTTCGACGCCCGCCATCCGGCCGTCGGCGAGCTGGTCCTCGCCCGCGACGCCGTCGCGCTGGCGCTCCCGGGCGGCGGACGCCTCGTGCGCGCCCAGGAGTTGCGGAGCCCGCGAAGGGCATCCTCCCGGCCGTGCGTCGTGGTGGTGCTCGGTTTCCACCGGTCCGGCACGTCGATGACCACCGAGCTGCTGCACCGGCTCGGCGCACACGTCGGCCCGCTCGACGGCCTGCTCGCCGCCGACGCGCTCGACAACCCGCGCGGCTACTGGGAGCCCCGCCGGCTGATCGAGCTCAACGACCAGCTGCTCGCGGCGCTGGGCGGCAGTGCCATCGACCCGCCGCGGCTCGACGCCGGGTGGCAGCGCGACCCGTCGCTGGACATGCTCCGGCGCGAGGCCGCCGCGTGGCTGGCGAGCACGTTCGGCGAGGCGCCGGTCTGGGCGCTGAAGGATCCCCGGCTGTGCCTCACCCTGCCCTTCTGGCAGGAGCTGCTCGCCGAGCACACCGACGACGTCCGCTACGTGCTCTGCCTGCGCAGCCCCGTCGAGACCGCCGCCTCGCTTCTGCGCCGCCCCTACGACCCGCCGCTCGCCGCCGCCGAGTGGGGCGAGCAGTGGCTCGCGCACATCGGCGCGGCGCTCGCCGCGACGCGCGGGGCGCCGCGCCTGCTCGTCGCCTACGACGACCTGCTGCGCGAGGACGCCGAAGAGGCCGCGCGCCTCGCCGACTTCGCGGGCCTCCCGCGCGATCGGGCCGCGAGCGCCGCCGCGATCGAGCCCGGCCTGCGCCACCACACCGGCTCGCTCGTCGCCACCGCCGAGGACGACGGCATCTCCGCCGCCGCCCGCGGCGCCTACCTCGTGTTGCTGGCCGCCGCGCGCGTCCGCCGCGCCGGCGAGGCGTCCGCGCTCGCGGAGGCGCTGGAGGCGATGGCCGTCGAGCACGCCCGCGCGCCGCGCGCGACCGCCGCGACCGAGCCGCCCCTGCGCGGCGCGCTGGTCGACGCGCTCGGCGAGCTCCAGCTCGCGGACCGGTCGATCGAGGTCCTGCGCGAGCAGGCCGAGGCGCACCGGCGTCAGGCCACCGCGCTGCAGGCGCGGCTGGCCGACGCGCGCTGAGCCCGGCGTCAGGCGGCGCGCCGGCGCGCTTGCGCGGTCCGCCGCCGGGTGATAGCCATCCTCGTCTCACATCTCCACGGGAGGGGAAGATGCTCACACGACGTCCCGCGCTGGCCGCCATCTTGGCGTGCGCGGTCACCGCGATCGGCGCTCCGGCGGCCGTCGCCAAGTCCGGGCCGAGCGCGCCCGAGCTGAACTGGAAGCCGTGCGGCACGGCGCCGAACGTGACGTGCACGACGGCCGCCGTCCCGGCCGACTACGACAAGCCGAAGGGCAGGACGTACTCGCTCTTCGTCGCGAAGTCGCCCGCGACCGATCCGGCGCACCGGATCGGCTCGCTGTTCATCAACTTCGGCGGCCCCGGGGGCACGACCGCCGACCGCTTCGAGGCGCGCGGCCAGAGCTACTTCCCCGGGCTCAACAAGCGCTTCGACATCATCGGGATGGACCCGCGGGGGGTCGGCCAGAGCACGCCGTCGATCGACTGCAAGGCCAACCAGGAGACGCTGGGCATCTACAGCCAGCCGTTCACCACGCCGGAGAACCTGGACGTCGACGCGCTGCTGGGCAAGGACCGCGCGTACATCCGCCAGTGCGTGCGGCTCAACGGCGACCTGCTCGAGCACGTCTCGACCGCCAACGTCGCGCGGGACATCGACCTGCTGCGCCAGTCGCTCGGCGAGTCGAAGATCACCTACTTCGGCTTCTCCTACGGCACGTTCCTGGGCTCGACCTACGCGAACCTGTTCCCGAGCCACTACCGGGCGATGGTGCTCGACGGGCCGGTCGACGCCGACGCGTACATCAACGACCCGCAGCGCGACCTCGCGGCGCAGACCTCGGGCTTCGAGCGGGCGCTCGGCCGCTTCCTCGCCGCCTGCGCGCACGACACGGCGGCCTGCCGCGGCTTCGGCGCGACGAGCGGCGACCCCTGGGACGAGTTCGACCAGCTGGTCGATCGCCTGGACGCCCACCCGGCGGCGACGTCGGACGGGCGCACGCTCGACGGCGAC
Organism: Solirubrobacteraceae bacterium; assembly: GCA_036269915.1. Taxonomy (GTDB): domain Bacteria; phylum Actinomycetota; class Thermoleophilia; order Solirubrobacterales; family Solirubrobacteraceae; genus DATBDM01. The sequence goes on from DATBDM010000035.1 coordinate 3,672, forward strand.
GATGCCCGGGCCGGCACCGCGGTCGCGCTCTACAACAAGCGCAACTGGCCGACGCTCGCACAGGCGCTGCAGAACGCGGACACGGGCAGCCCGGACCTGATGCGCGCCCTCGCGGACGCGTTCTACGGCCGCAACGACGACGGGACCTACGACCCCGCCGGCGACCGCTACTTCACGATCGGGGCGACCGAGCAGCGCTACCCGAGGCAGCTGCGCTCCTACCTGCGCGCGGGCGCGCAGTCGTGGGACCAGCACGAGCACTTCTCGTTCAACAACGGCTACAACGAGCTCAACTACGGGCTCTCGCCGGCACATGACCGGGACGCGTTCGACGGTCCGTGGCGGCTGGCCGGCTCGGCAGTGACGCCGCTCGTCGTCGCGACGACGTACGACCCCGCGACGCCGTACCACGGCGCGCGCAACCTCGTGCGCGAGCTGGGCAACGCCCGCATGATCACCATGCGCGGCGACGGGCACACCGCCTATGGGAGCAACTCGGCCTGCATCAACGCGGCGGTCGAGGGCTACCTCGAGCAGGGGACGCTGCCCCCGGCGGGCACGCAGTGCAAGCAGGCCGTGCCGTTCGCCGCGCCCGCGCCGGCCGCGAGCGCCGCGAGCCGACGGGCGGCGACACCCGCGGCGGTGCGCCGGATGCAGCTGCACGTGCGGCCCTACTGAGCCCCGCGCACGGGTCAGACCCCACGAGTCGATGCGACTCGGGGGTCTGGCCCCGCTTGCGCCGCCCGCCCCGCTCCGGTGAGATGCGGCGCACGATGTCCTTCCGCCGACCCGCGCTGGCCGCCCTGGCCGCCTGCGCCCTCAGCGCAGCCGCCGCCCCGGCCGCCCTCGCCGCGCCCCGGCTCCACTGGAGCCGCTGCGGGCGGGCGGCCCATGTGGTCTGCACGCGCGTCGCCGTGCCGGCCGACTACGACGCCGCGGGCGGCGCGCGATACTCGCTGTTCGTCGCCCGCTCGCCCGCGACCGAGAGGGCGAGGCGGATCGGGTCCCTGTTCATCAACTTCGGCGGCCCCGGGGGCACGACCGCCGACGAGTTCGAGGCGGAGGGGGCGAAGCTCTTCCCCCGCCTCAACCGCCGCTTCGACATCGTCGCGATGGACCCGCGCGGGGTCGGGCAGAGCCGGCCGGCGATCGACTGCAAGGTCGACCAGGAGACGCGGGGCATCTACGCGGAGCCGTTCACCCGGCCAGCGAGCGCCGACGTCGACGCGCTCCTCGCCAGGGCGCGGGCGTACGTCGACCGCTGCGTGCAGCTCGACGGCGACGTGCTCCGGCACGTCTCGACGGCGAACGTCGCGCGCGACATCGACCTGCTGCGGCGCGCGCTCGGAGAGCGGCGGATCACGTACTTCGGCTACTCCTACGGCAC
>DATBDM010000036.1:0-4202 GCA_036269915.1 Solirubrobacteraceae bacterium
GCGCGGCTGCTCGAGTGCGCGTGGTTGGCGACCAGCACGTCGACGTGGCCGAGCGCCTCCGCCGCCTCGGCGAGGCAGCGCTCGGGTGCGGCGGGATCAGCGAAGTCGTGCTCGCCCGCGTGGATCTCGGTGCCGGGGAGCGCGGCACGCAGCTCGGCGAGGGGGTCGCCCGGATCGGCGCCCCATGGCTGCCCTTGGTCGTGCGCGCGCCAGCCCGAGACGTACAGCGCGGCGCCGAGCTCCGCCAGCCGATGCGCGATCGCCCAGCCGATGCCGATCCGGCGGCTGACGCCCGTGACCAGCGCGCCCCGCCCGGCGAGCGGGCCTGCGCTCACTTGAGGCCGAGCTCGGAGGGGTACTGCTTGCGGTAGGCGATCTGCGCCTTGAGCACGCGCTTGACGTAGTTGCGCGTCTCGGGGAACGGGATGTGCCGGGCGACGTCGAACGCCTCGCCGCGCGCGGCGGCCGCCCGCCACCACTCGTCGACCTTGCCCTCCCCCGCGTTGTAGGCCGCGAGCGCGACCGGCTCGTTGCCGTTGTACTTGTGCATCAGGTAGCGCAGGTACCACGAGCCGTAGGCGATGTTCACCTGGGGAGTCGCGAGGTCGCCCTGGACGAAGCGGGTGCCGCCGGACTTGCGCGCGATGTAGTCGGCGGTCTGCGGCATCAGCTGCATGAGGCCCTTGGCCCCGGCGTGCGAGGTCTGGTCGACGAAGTGCGACTCGACGTAGATGACGCCGGCGATCAGCGCCGGGTCGAGCCCCTTGTCGGCGGCCTGCTGGCGGATGATGTCCTCGTGGCGCAGCGGAAGCGACAGCTCCTGCACCGCCTTGTCCGCCCACGGCGAGATCACCATGGCGACGATCGCCGCCAGCACCGCCACGAAGCCCAGCAGGAACAGCCGCCGGCGCAGGATCGCGGTGCGCGACCCGCGGCTGCCGCGCCCCGCGCGATCGCGGCGGGCCGCCTCGCGGGCGCTCGACGTGCGCGCAGTGGCCGACCGAGCGCTCATGCCTTCAGCTTGTCAAGAACGGCCGACAGCTTCGACTCGAGCTCCTCGATGCTGCCCGAGTTCTCGATCGCGAACGTCGCACGTTGCGCCTTCTGCTCCTGGGTGAGCTGGCGCGCGGTGCGCTCGTCGACGGCTTCGTGGCCGCGCTCGGCGGCCCGCCGCGCGCGCACCTCCTCGTCGGCGACGACGGCGATCGTGACGTCGTAGGCGGACTCCAGCCCGGCCTCGAAGAGCAGCGGGGTCTCGACGACGAGCGCCGGCGGCGCCGGCCGGCGCTGGGACTCGGCCGCGCGCCACTCCGCGATCCGCTCGCCGACCTTGGGCCACATGATGCCCTCCAGCCAGGCGCGCTCGTCGGCGTCGGCGAACGCGCGGCCAGCGATCACGGCGCGGTCGACCGTGCCGTCAGGAGCGACCTCCTCGCCCCAGCGGGCGACGACGGCCGAGCGGATCTGCGGGTCGGCGTAGAGCTCGTGCACCACGCCGTCGGTGGAGATGGTGACCGCGCCCAGACGGGCGAGCGCGGCCAGTGCCTCGGACTTGCCGGCGCCGATTCCGCCGGTCAGACCGACGAACGGGGGCGCCGGCACGCCGTGTCAGGCCTCTTCGGCGGCCTCGCCGTCCGCGTCCTCGGCCGGAGCCTCGGCCGCGGGGGCGTCGTCCGTCGTTGCCGCGGCCTCGGGCTCGGCGGGCTCGGGCTCGGCGACCTCGGTCGCTTCGGCCTCGGGCTCGGCGGCCTCGGTCGTCGCTTCGGCCTCGGGCTCGGCGGCCTCGGTCGCCTCTGCCTCGGTGGCCTCCTCCTCGGCGGGCGCCGAGGTGAAGACGTCCTCGGACAGGCCGAGTTCCGGCATGTCGTCGAGGTCGCCGGCGTCGCTGCCGAGGTTCTTGAGCGGCAGGACCTGATCCTCGACGCGCTTGATCGAGAGCGAGAGGCGGCGCCGCTCGGAGTCGATCTCGAGGATCCGGACGCGGATCTCGTCGCCCGGCGCGACGATCTCGCGCGGGTTCTCGACGTGCTGCTGCGCGAGCTCGGAGATGTGCACGAGGCCCTCGACGCCGTCCATGATCTCGACGAAGGCGCCGAAGGCGACGACCTTGGTCACCGCGCCCTCGAGCTCGTCACCGACGTGGTAGGTGTCGACGACGCGCTGCCACGGGTCCTCCTGGGTCTGCTTGAGGCCCAGGGAGATGCGCTGGCGGTCGCGGTCGATGTCGAGCACCTTGACCTGCACGGTGTCGCCGATCGAGAGGATCTCGCTCGGGTGATTGACGTGCGACCACGAGAGCTCGGAGATGTGGATCAGGCCGTCGATGCCGTCGAGGTCGACGAACGCGCCGAAGTCGACGATGTTCGAGATCTGGCCCTCGATGATCAGGCCCGGCTGCAGGCGCTCGAGGATCGCGGTCCGCTGCTCCTTGCGCTCCTCCTCCAGCACGGCGCGGCGGCTGAGCACAACGTTGTTGCGCGAGCGGTTGAGCTCGATCACCTTGCACTGGATGTTCTGGCCGAGGTACTCGTCCAGGTTGGGCACGCGGCGGATGTCGACGAGCGAGGCGGGCAGGAAGCCGCGGACCCCGAGGTCGATGATCAGGCCGCCCTTGACGACCTCGATGACCGCGCCGATGACGGGCTCGCCGGACTCGGCGGCCGCCTCGATCTTACGCCATGCGCGCTCGAAGCGAGCGCGCTTCTTGGACAGGATCAGGCGTCCGTCCTGGTCCTCCTTGGTGAGGACGAGGGCGTCGACCTCCTCGCCGAGCTCGACCTCCTCGGAGGGATCGACGGACTTGCGGATCGAGAGCTCATGCTGGGGGATGACCCCCTCGCTCTTGTATCCGATATCGATCAGGACCTCGTCCTTGTCGATCCGGACGACCTTGCCGGTGACGACGTCACCCTCGTCGAAGGGAACGATGGTGGCGTCGTAGTTGGGGACGATACGGCCGTCGATCTCGAGGAGCATCCCGTCGGAGCCCTCGACGACCTTGGCGTCAGTTGGGGTTGGCAGTGTGAGCGTGGCTTCCATGAGCGGCCAGTTACTGTAGCGAGTCAGCCCATGCCAGTGCGTGCCACGAAGCGCGGTGCCGAGCGGACTCCGTTCGCTTCGGACACCTCCACCGACGTCCTGATCTGCGGTGCCTCCTTCGCGGGCCTCGCGGTCGCCCGGGAGCTGCGTCGCAGCCGCTCCCGCGTGCTCGTCCTGGACCGCTACGAGATCGGTGAGCGGCAGACCTCGGCGTGCGCCGCGCCGACCGAGCTGCTCGTCGCGATGGGGCTCGGGGACGCCGTTCTGCAGACCTTTGACTCGCTCGTCGTGCACACCGCGCGGGTCTCGGCGCGCTGGCCATTGCCGTTCACGTTCTCCACCTTCGACTACAAGCGCCTGTGCGCGTTGCTGTGGGAGCAGTGCGGGGACGCGGAGTTCGACATCGCCAAGGTCGACGGGCGCAGCGGCCGGGTCGTCCATACGGATCGGGGCGACGTGCGCGCGACGCACATCGTCGACGCGCTCGGCTGGCGCCGCGTGCTCGGCCCCGGCGAGAACGTCCAGCCGCCCGACGCGCGGCTCTCCCGCGGCCTCGAGGTACACCCGTCGGGCACCGGCGACGAGCTCGAGCTGTGGATCACCCCGCGCTACGTCTCCCCTGGCTACGGCTGGTCGTTCCCCGCGGGCGACGAGGTCCGCGTCGGCGTCGGCTCGTTCGACCCGCGCCTGCACGTCAAGGAGCCCACGCTCAAGCTCGTCGAGGACGTGCGCACCTCGCCGGACGGGTTCCAGGGCAACTGGATCCCGCACGCGCTGCGCCCGGCCGTCGAGGACGGGGTCTGGTTCGTCGGCGACTCCGCCGGCCACTGCCTGCCGCTGTCGGCGGAGGGCATCCGGACCGCGCTGTACTTCGGCGTGGCGGCGGGGCGCGAGCTGGCCGCGGTGCTGGCCGGCCAGGCCGCCGAGGCCGACGCGCTCGCCGCGTACGCGCGCTTCTCCGCGTCGCACAGCTGGAAGTTCCGCTCGATGTTCTACGCCCAGCAGGCGGTGCACCGGCTCCACGGCCGCCCGATGGACGCCCTCGTCCGCCTCTTTGCCCGCCCCGCCCTCGCGCGCTGGAGCTTCGGCCACTACCTGACGATCGCGCCGCCGGAGTTCGTCCTGCAGGCGCCCCCGGCGGCCCGGGAGCGGGTCGCGGCCGC
>DATBDM010000037.1:0-5206 GCA_036269915.1 Solirubrobacteraceae bacterium
GAACGGCAGGTCGCGCAGGCGCTCGGCGAAGGTGCCGAAGTGCTGCTGCGCGAGGATCGTCGTCGGCACGAGCATCATCACCTGCTTGCCGCCGGAGACCGCCTTGACCGCGGCGCGCAGCGCGACCTCGGTCTTGCCGTAGCCGACGTCGCCGCAGATCAGCCGATCCATCGGGCGCTCGCCCTCCATGTCGACCATCACGGCGTCGATCGCGTCGCGCTGGTCGGGGGTCTCGCGGTAGGGGAAGGCCGACTCGAGCTCGCGCAGCTCCTCGGAGTCCTCCGGGAACGCGTGGCCGCGGCGGCGGCGGCGCTCGGCGTAGAGGTTGAGCAGCTCGCCCGCGAGCTCCTGGGCGGCGCGCCGGGCGCGCGCCTTCATGGTCTCCCAGCGCGAGCCGCCCATGCGGCTGAGCGTCGGGTGCGCGCCGTCCGCGCCGACGTAGCGCGAGATCTTGGCGAGCATGTCGGTGGGCATCGACACCTTGCCGTTGGCGAACTCGAGCTCGAGGTAGTCGCGCGTGACGCCCATCACCGTCTTCGTGTCGAAGCCGGCGAAGCGGGCGATGCCGTGGTCCTCGTGGACGACGAAGTCGCCCGTGCGCAAATCCGCAAAGGTGCGCAGGAGGCCGCGGGCTGGGCGGGATCGGGTCCGGCGCGTCGACGCCTTGCGGCGGTGGATCAGCCGGTGCTCGGGGAAGGCGGCGAGCTTCAGACCCGGGGCGACGAAGCCGTCGCGCAGGTTCGCCTCCGTGAAGACCAGGCCCGAGGTGCCGCCGTTGAGCTCGGCCTTCAGCCGCGCCAGGTTGTAGGCGGCGCGCTCGGCGGCGCCGCGCTGGGGCCACGCGACGACGGTCGTGTAGCCCGAGCGGGTGAGCTTCTCGAGCTCGGCCTCGGCTTCGCGCAGCGAGCGCGCTGCGAAGTCGGCGGCCTGGCCGCGGATCTGGATCGCCTGGTCGCCGGAGATCGAGCTGAGGCGGACGGCGGCGCGCTGCTGCAGCCCGGCGAGGATCGCGTCGGGGGCGACGTAGAGCGAGCGCGCCTCGGTGTCGTGGAACGCCGCGCAGACGTCGTCCCAGTGGTCGCGCAGCGCGGGCTCGAGGTCCTCGTCGCCGGCGACGACCACTGCCGCGTGCTCGGGCACGAGGTCGAGCAACTCGCGGAAGCGGTCGACGGGCAGCAGCTCGGCGATGTCGCGGCGCTCCTCGTCGGCCGCGGCGATCTCGGCGAGCTCGCGGTGCTCGGCGGCCAGCTCGGCGGCCGGCGCGATCTCGACGCGGTCGGCCTCACCGAGCGAACGCTGCGTGAAGGTGGAGAACCAGCGCAGCGCCTCGATCTCGACGTCGAACAGGTCGACGCGTACCGCGCGCTCCTCCGTCGCCGGGTAGACGTCGAGCAGGCCGCCGCGGATCGCGAACTGGCCGCGCTCCTCGACCTGGTCGACGCGCTGGTAGCCGGCGGCGACGAGGTCGGTCGCGGCCTCCTCGAGGTCGAGCAGATCGCCGACCTGCAGCGCGAAGCCGTGCGGGCGCAGCGCGGGGTCGGGAACCTTCTCGGAGAGCGCGGTGGCGCTCACGATCACGACGGGCTGCTCGGAGCCGGCGGGGGTCTCGCGCAGCGCGTCGAGCGCGGCGACGCGGAGGCCGACGAGGTGCGGCGGCGGCGTCAGGTGCGATTCGTACGCGACACCGCGGCTCGGGTAGTAGCGGACCGGCCGGGGCTGCAGCCAGGCGCGGAGGTCGGCCGCAAGGTCGCGGGCGGCACGGTCGTCGCCGGCGACGACCAGCGCGGGACGGCGCGGATCGCGGTCGGCGAGCGCGGCGATGACGAAGGGGCGCAGCGACTGCGAGACGAACGCGTCGCCGCCTTCGTCGGCGAGCTTGACGGCGCCGGGATCGTGCTCGAGATGGGGAAGGAAGGAACGCAGTGACATGGGGAGCGGGCACGCCGAAAAACCGCGCAGGACGCGCGGCGGGGTGCTCTACACAGTCTAGGCCTCAGCCAGCACGATCCGCTCGGCCTCCTCGGCCGCGCGGTCGACGAGGTCGGCGACCTCGGAGGCGTTCTGGCGCCAGGTGCCGAGCACGTAGGCGGCGACGATGTCCGGATCGGTCGAGTCCGGGCGTCCGACGCCGACGCGCACGCGCTGGAAGTCGGGGCCGCCGAGGTCGCGCCGCAGCGACTTCAGGCCATTGTGGCCGGCGAGCCCGCCGCCGAGCCGCGAGCGGACGTCGCCGAACGGCAGGTCGATCTCGTCGTGGATGACGAGGATGTGGTCGAGGTCGACCCGGTAGGCGCCACGCGCCGGCCCGACCGAGCGGCCCGACTCGTTCATGAACGTCTGCGGCTGCAGCACCGCGACGCGCGGGCCGCCGGGGCCGGTCCGACCCTCGGTCAGCTCACCCGCGAACTTCTTCTTCGGCTTGGGTAGATCCCAGCGGTCGATCAGCGCCTGCGCGACGCGGAAGCCGACGTTGTGCGGGGAGTTGCGGTAGCCGGGCCCGGGGTTGCCGAGCCCGACGACCAGCCAGCCGACCGGTGCGGCGTTCAGGAGTCGTCCGAGGACTCGTCGCCCTCGGAGGACTCGCCCTCGGCGGGCGCCTCGGCGAGCGGCTCGCCGTCCTCGCCCACGAGCTCGGTCTCGGTCTCGATCTCGTCCTCGACCGGCTCGAGCGTCGGCGGTGTGACCGAGGCGATGACCGTCTCGGCGTCGTCGAGCACCGTCACGCCCTCCGGCGCGGCGATCGAGCCGAGCGTCAGCGTGTCGTTGATCTCCATGCCGGACACGTCGTGCTCGATCGTCTCGGGGATGTCGCCCGGGAGCGCCTCGATGTTGATCTCGCGCGTCTCCTGGGAGAGCACGCCGCCCTGGACCACGCCCGGCGCCTCGTCGCCGCCGACGAGATGGACCACCACGGTCGTGTGGATCGCCTCGTTCATGTTCACGCGCAGGAGGTCGACGTGGACCGCCTCGCCGCGAACCGGGTGACGCTGGACGTCCTTGACGAGCACCGGCGTCTTCGCGCCGCCGTCGACGGTGACCTCGAGGATCGCCCCGGAGCGCGCCAGGGTGTTACGCAGGATGCGGCCGTCGACCGCGAAATGGAGCGGCTCGTCGTCGCCGCCGTAGACGACGCCGGGGACGAGGCCCCCGCGGCGCATGCGGCGCGCGGAGCGCGAACCCTCGGGGTCGCGCTTGGAGAGGGACAGCGGAGAAGAGGTGTCAGAAGCCATGGGTGAACGCGAGCGCGCCGGGAAGCTCGTGGGGGCGCACCGAGCGGCGAGCCATGGTAGCGGAACCGGGTCTGACGGCTGGACGTCGGGGGTAGCATCGCCAATATGACCCCCGACGAGGAGCTCGTGGTCATTTTCGCGATCCTGCACCTTGTCGCCCTGATGCTGGGCGGCGCCCTCTTCGCCATGTTCCTGCGCTCGGACTCGCAGACGCGCCGCGAGGGGACCGACGACGACGAGAACGAGGGCGGCGGAGGCGGCAACGACCGCATCTCCGACAAGCCCAAGACGAACCCCTCCGGCGGCATCCCGCTGCCCGACGCCGAGCCCTCCCCCGTGCGCCTGCGCGGCCATGAGCGGCTGGCGGACCTCCGTCCGCGACCGTTGCGACGGCCCGCCCGCGAGCCGCAGCGCTCGCCGGTCCGGCGGCGCGTCGGGGCCTAGTACCCGCCTACGGACAGGGTGCCTGGCGGCCGATCGGGGCCGAGATCGAGAGCAGCTCGACGCCGCCGCCCGTCAGCGGACCCTCCCGCCGCGCGCGCACGCACTGGACCGTCGGAAGCCGGTTGCCGATCCGCCACGCCACCCGCCCGGTCCCCACGCGCCGGGTGAGCGCGAGATGCACGGACGGCTCGTAGAGCAGGATCTCGACCTTCCCCGGCGCCTGCAGACGCGCGGCGCGGGCGCGGACGGCCGCGGCGCATCCGGGCTCGGCGCGGCAGGCCGGCAGTTCGGCGAGCACGCCGTTCGCGTCTCCACGCGCCTGGGCCTCGAGGACCTCGAGCACGCTCGCGCGCTCGTTGCCCGCGCCGCTGAGCGCGATCGCGAGCAGCACGCAGACGACGGCGAAGACGAACACCCCGAGACCGGCGACGAGCCAGAGGCGCGCCCGGCGGCGACGGGGCTGCGGTACGGACTCAGTCGCCGGCGAGGTCGTCTCCCGAGATCTCGAGGAAGCGGCGGACGCTCGTCTCCTGGCGTCCGAGCTGCTCGGCCATGTGGTGGGCGTGCTCCGCGGCGACGTCGAGGAAGTCCGCGAGGCAGCGCTCCGGGTCGTCGGGCAGCGGGTAGACGCGCGCCACGTCCTGCTGGGCGCAGGCGATGCCCATCGGCGGCCGGCCCTCGGTCAGCGCGCGCGGCGCGCACACGGCGGTGACGACGATCTGGCGCTCGGGCGCGCGCAGGGCGGCGGGCAGCAGCCGCGGCGCGGGCAGGCGCACCTCGAGCTGGAGCCGGCGGTCGACGACCACGCTCGAGCCCGCGAGGTCCTCCAGCGGCTCGCGCCAGAGGTCGAGCACGACGTCGGCGCCGACCAGCGCGTCGCGCATCGCGGCGGCCTGCTCGGCGTAGAGCTGCTCGGCCGCCTCGCGGTCCTCGGCGTCGCCGAGGTCGAGGTCGCACGGGACGCGCAGGAGGGCGTCGGCGCTGACCGAGGTGCCCGCGGTCTGGCCGCCGTGGGTGACGTAGGTCTGGATCGTGCCGAGGTCGCGGCGGCCGTGGAAGACCACGGTCAGCTGCTCGCAGACCGGCAGCCCGCTGACGCGCAGGGCCACGGCAGCGGAGGCGTCCCGGTCGATCAGCGCTCGTCGCAGCAGCTCCTCGGGATGCTCGTCCTGCATCCCTGGATGTTGACTCGCCGGGCGGCAGAAGGGAAGTCGCTGGCAAAGCCCTTCGAGGGGTACGCTGCGCGCCATGGGTCTGATCTACAAGCCGTTCGGCATGCTGCTCGGGATCGTCGCGGGCCTGCTCGGGCGGCGCGTCTTCGACTACGCGTGGACGAAGCTCGACGACGAGGACCCGCCGAAGGGGACGACGGAGGAGACGAGCTGGGCGAAGGTGCTCGGCGCCGCGGCCGTCCAGGGCGTGATCTTCAAGACCACCCGCGTGGTCGTCGACCGCTATGGCGCGATGGGGTGGCGCTACCTCACGGGCACCTGGCCCGGGGAGAAGTACCCGGACCCGGACGAGGACTAGGG
>DATBDM010000038.1:0-8593 GCA_036269915.1 Solirubrobacteraceae bacterium
CGATGCCGTACGTCAGGCGGGCGTGCGGTCGGCGTCCAGTCGGCCGCCACGGGTCACCGCGGTCGGCCCGGCGAGGACGTCGAACGCGCGGCTGGTGAGTCCGGTCAGGTTCGGGTTGCCGGCGACGGCCGCGAACAGCTCGGAGTTCGCGTAGGCCGCCTGCGCGTCGGCGTCGGAGAAGACGTAGACGCCGCCGTAGGTGTTCGCCGAGCGATCGGCGAGCCACAGCTTGGCCGCGAGGCCCGGCACCGCGGCGAACGCCGGCGCCAACTCGTCGCAGGTGCCGCGGTACGTGTCCTCGTCGATGCCGTCGAGCTGGAAGTTGACGATCTGGATCTTCATGGTCTGCTCCTGGCTGGTGGATGGAGCCCGACCGTAAGCGCGACCGGGGCCTCGACCCTGAAGATCTCCTGAAGATTGCATGACCGATGCTGCGGGGCGTACGGTGTCGGCGAGGGCGCACGTGACAGCGACAATCCCACCTGAGGCCGCTTCAGGGCCCGCGTGCGGGCTCGTCGGGCGCGCGAGCGAGTTCGAGCGCCTCGTCTCGGGTCTCGGCGAAGACGGACCGGCGGTGATGTTCGTGCATGGCGCCCCGGGCGTCGGCAAGTCGGCGCTGCTCGCCGCGCTCGCCGCGCACGCCGCGGCTGCCGGCGCTCACGTCGCCAGCATCGAGTGCCGTGACGTCGAGCCGACACCGAGCGCGTTCCTCGACGAGCTCGGGCGGCTGTCGGCGCTCCCAGCCGCCGGCCGTCGACCGCTCCTGATCATGCTGGACACCTATGAGCGCTTCCGCCTGATCGACGCCTGGCTGCGTGAGGAGTTCGCGCCCGGGCTGGGAGAGGGCGTGAAGCTCGTGCTCGCCGGTAGGGATGCACCGTCGCCCGCCTGGCCGCTGGCAGCGGCCTCGCCGGCGTTCTTCGCGCAGCTGCCACTCGGGCGCCTCGCCGATGCTGACGCGGTGGCCTTCCTGCGTGGGGCGGGCCTCGACGACGACGCGGCCACACGGCTCGGCAGGCTCGCGCGCGGTCATCCGCTGACGTTGCGCCTCGCGGTCGCGGCGGCAGCCGGCCGGCCGGCTCTCGACATCGAGGAGCAGGCGGCGACTGCCGTCTTCGACGCCCTGACACGCCTCTACGTCACAGATCTCCCCTCGGCAACGCGGCACGCGCTCGATGCCGCGGCGATCGTGCGCCGGGTCACGCTGCCGCTGCTGGCCGCGATGCTCGGTGGGGACGCTGCCGACGGAGCGTTCGAGTCGCTCTCGGCGCTGGCGTTCGTGGCGAACGCCCGCGACGGACTGGTCCTGCACGAGGCGCTGCAGGAGGCCCTCGCCCGCCGCCTGCGCGCGACCGACCCCGAGCGCCATCGCCGCTATCGCACGCTCGCGTGGCGGCAGCTGCGCCGGGAGGTGCGAGCAGTCACCCGTCACGAGCTCTGGCGCTACACCGCCGACATGCTGTACCTGATCGAGAATCCGACCATCCGCGAGGCCTTCTTCCCCGCGAGCTCGCAGCAGGTCACCGTGGCGCCGGCCAAAAGCGCCGACAAGGCCGAGCTGCTCGCGCTCGCGCGGGCACAGAAGCCGCCGCTCGAAGCGGAGCTGCTTGCGTCCTGGATCGACCTCGCGTTCGATGACGTGCACGTCGCGCGGTCCGGGGCCGGGGTCTCCGGGTTCTCGATCGTGGCGCCGATCACCGCGATCCCGGCGACGCTCCGTCATACCGACCCGGTGGTGGGCGCCTGGCGCGCGCATCTGCGGGCGCACCCGGTGGCGCCCGGCGAGACGATCCTCGTCAAGCGCCGCTGGCTGGACCGTGAAACCGGCGACGACCCGTCACCGACACAGGCGGCGCTGTGGCTGGACGTCAAGCGCACGTACATGGAGCTGCGCCCGGCGCTGAGACGCCTCTACATGGTCGTTCGCGATCCCGGCCCTTATCTCCCGGTCATGCTGGAGCTCGGTTTTCAGCCACTCGAGCCGGTCGACGTCGGCGGCAGCAGCTTCCACCCGGCCTGCCTGGACTTCGGCCCCGGCTCGGTCGACGGCTGGTGGGCGGGCCTGGCCGCACGCGAGCTGGGAGTCGACGACGACCAACTGCTGGACGCTCGGGCGCGCGAGCTGGTCATCGAGGGCCGCCGGATCTCGCTCACGCCGATCGAGCTGGCGCTGATGGAGCTGCTGGTCGCGCACGGCGGCGCGGTGACGAGCCGCGCGGAGATCCTCCGCACCGTCTGGCACACCGACCACGAGGGCAGCAACGTCATCGAGGCTGCCGTGGGATCGCTGCGGCGCAAGCTCGGCTCGGAAGCCCAGCGACTGGAGACCGTGCGCGGCGTCGGGTACCGGCTTCGGGTGCATTGACGCCCCACGTGCACGCGAGCAGACCGCTCGACCGTCCCTCCCGGAAGGCCGTGCACAGCGGCGCTGCTGCCGACGCCGGCCGTGCAGCTGAGCAACACGTTCGGGCGCGTCATCGGGATCATCGGCGGCACCCTCGGCGCGATCGCGGCGATCCCGTCGATCGGCGGCAACTATCCGTGGTGGTCGCGGGGCGTCTTCACCCTGTGCGTCTACGTCGTGCACGGCATCGTGGTCTACGGGCCGACGAGAGGACGAAGCACGCGGCCTGAGCCGCGCACGCCGACTCGGCGCCACGTGACCCCGCCGCCCAGCGACCTCCCGCTGGAGGTCGCTCAGTGAGAGAGCGGCAGCGTCGCATCCACGACGGTGCCACCGCCGGGCGGGCTGCGGATGTCCAGCCGTCCGCCCAGCGCGGTCGCCCGGTCGCGCAGCCCGATCAGCCCGTGACCGTCGGGGTCGGCGCCCCCGATCCCGTCGTCGCGAACCTCGACGTGAAGCGTCCCGTCGTCGACGACCGCGCTGATCTGGGCGTGGCGAGCGTCCGCATGCTTGACGATGTTCGTGAGCGACTCGGCCACGATGAAGTAGGCGCTCCTCTCGATCTCCGCGGGGAAGCGCTGCGCCGGGATGTCGACGTCGACGGGGAGGTCGAGTCGCGCCGCGACCGCGTCGACGCCGGCCCTCATGCCGCCGTGCGTGAGCGCTGCCGGAAGCAGGCCATGCGCGAGCTCGCGGAGCTCGTCGTTGCCCTGCTGTGCGTGCTCGAGCGCCTCGCCGATGAGCGACCCCGCCTCCGGATCGTGGTCTCCGAGGGCGCGCCCGGCGAGCTTCAGCGTCACGATCGTGTGCACCAGCCGCTGTTGCGCGCCGTCGTGCAGGTCGCGCACCACCCGGCGGCGGGCCTCGTCGGCCTCGGTGACGAGCCGCGCCCGCGAGGCGTTGAGCTGGTCGCGGCTGTCGGCGTTGGCGATGGCGGTGTCGAGCAGCTGGGCGAAGCGGGCCATCCGCTGCTCGGCGTCGGGCGGCGGCGGCTCCTCGCCGCTCCAGCTCGCCTGGATCACGCCCCAGAGCCGACCCTCCACCACGACCGGCGCTCCGAGGGCCACTCGCACGCCGAGGGTGCGGGCAAGCTCGGCAATGGCGCCGCTGACGTCCTCCGAATAGTCCATCCGGGCGGGCCCCTCGGTGCGCCGCACGATCGACGTCACGCTCTCGCCGCCCTCGAGGCTGATCCGCAGACCGTGCGGCACACGCTGCGCGCCCACCCCGCGATACGCGACGACGGTGACCTCGGCACCGGGCTCGTACCGGCTCAGTGAGACCTGATCGGCCTCGAGCAGGGCCTCCATCTCGGCGGCCACGGCGTCGAAGACGACCGTCGGGGCCGCCCCTTCCGCGACCAGCGTCGCCACCCGCCGCAGCGCGGCCTGCTCCTCTGCGAGCCGCTCGACCTCGGCGCGCGCCTGGGCGTTGGCGATGGCTGTGGCCACCAGGTCCGTGAACTGCGTGATCCGCGCCTCGGTGTCCGGCGGCAACGGCTCGTCCGTGTACCTCGCCACGGCCACCACGCCCCATACGCGCCCGGCGACCACGATCGGACAGCCGGCCACCGAGCGGATCCCGTTCCTGCGACCGTGCTCGGGCGCCGTGGCGAACGGGAACCGGTCGCCTACGCGCACGGTGGCCGTCGTGCCGGCGCCCCAGGCGGCGACGACGCGCGCGGCCCCGTCGCCCTCGTCGCGCCCGAGCACGCAGTCGACATCTCCGATCACGTTCGCCACCTCTTCGGCGACCTGCGCGAACACCTCCGCCGGCGGGGACTCCTTGGCGACGAGCGTGGCCACTCGCCGGAGAGCGGCCTGCTCCTCCGCGAGCCGGTCGGCTCTGGCATGCGACTCGGCGTTGGCGATCGCGGTGCCCATCAGCTCGGTGAACTGGGCGAGACGGGACTCGGTCTCCGGCGGGAGCGGCGCGTCCTGGGTCGTCGCCGTGATCATGGCGCCCCAGAGCCGGCCCTCCACCTGGATGGGGGTGGCCACGACGCAGCGCATACCGACCGAGCGCGCCCACTCGGCGCTCGCGGCCCCGTAGTCGATCCGCGCGGGTTGCTCGGTCCGGAACACGCGCGCGGTGGCGCTCTCGTCTTCCAGCCGAATGGGATGACCGATGGGCAACAGGTCCTCGACCTGCCCCCAGCGCGCCATCACGACCGCGCAGCCGTCGACCTCATAGCGCAGCATCCGGGTCTCCTCGGTGCCCAGCAGCCGCCCGATCTCCTCCGCGATCGCCCTGAAGACCTCCGCTCGGGGCGCCTCGCGCGCGACGAGCGTCGCCACGCGCCGGAGCGCCGCCTGCTCTCCGGCACGCACCTGGAGCTCGGCCCCGCGGGCCTCGGCGGTCCGCTTGGCCTCGCGCAGCTCGGTGTCGATGCGCCGGCGCTCGGTCACGTCCCTCGCGATGCAGTACACGACGTCTTCCTTCGGCAGGGCTCTGGCGCTCCACTGGAGCCATCGCTCGGATCCGTCGGCGCGGACGTAGCGATTCTCGAACTGCGTCACCTCGCCTCCGCCGAGGACGGAGGCGAACGCCGCGCGCGAGGCGTCCAGGTCGTCCGGGTGGACGAAGTCCGCGTACGGCCGGCCGAGCATCTCCTGCCGCGAATAGCCGAGCGTCCGCTCGAACGCGGGATTGACGGCCCTGAAGCGCCCGTCGGAGCCGAACACGGTGATCATGTCGAGCGACAGCTCGAAGATGCCCTCCACCTCGCGCTGCGCTCGCCGGCGCAGCGCCATCGCGCGCCCGATCGCAAGCGCGATCGCCGCCACCGCGAACGGCCACCCGAGCGCCAGCCACGGGAGCATCGACTGCAGGCCCGAGCGAGGCTCGCGATCGACGTCGATGCGCCACCGGCGGCCGAGCATCTCGAACGCCGCGCCGGCCTGGACCGAGTCGAGCTGCCCCTCGATCCGCCGGCCGTCCTCGCTGATCGCCACGCGCCGCGGGTCGCCGCCGAGCGTGGTGCTGAACCATCCCTGGGGAACGAACGCGGCCAGGTAGCCGCGGCTGCCGCGACCGTGCGCGAAGGTCGCGGCCTGGAGCAGGTAGAACCCGGACTCCTGTCCGAGCGCGCCCGGCCCGCTGGCGCCGACCGCGAAGATCCTCGCCGGGTCGCGGATCGCGCTCGCGAGGGCGGGGAAGCCGGCCGCGTCGACTCCCGGGCGCAGCTCCGGGCGCGTCCGGCTGGTGAAGGTGGCGGGCAGGTACGAGCGCGCCGCCGGGGCACGGACGAGGCGCCCGGACGGCGTCAATCGGGTGATCGGAACGCCGCGCAGGCGCTCGTAGCGCCTGCGCTCCGAAGCGGGGACGGGCTCGACCCACAGCACGTCGTTGAGTCCCACGCTGGCGGATGTGGCGCCCGCCCAGCGGGCGAATCGCGCCTGCCCCGGTTCCCGCTCGTGTGCCAGCACGTCGGCCAGGCCGGCCACATACGCCCGCGCACGGCCGAGCACCTCCTGGGCGTGCACGGCCTCGACCCGCGCGCGGCGCTGCGCCTCCGCGTCGCGATCGCGGCGGATCGTCGTGCTCGTCAGGAGGAAGCCGCCCACACCCAGGATCACGATCAGTGCGAGCAGCGCGATGCTCGGCGATCGGGCGGAGCGCAACCAGGAATGCCGCGACACCCCGTCCATC
The DNA here is from genome assembly GCA_036269915.1 of Solirubrobacteraceae bacterium. Lineage (GTDB taxonomy): Bacteria > Actinomycetota > Thermoleophilia > Solirubrobacterales > Solirubrobacteraceae > DATBDM01. The sequence continues at coordinate 6,056 of DATBDM010000038.1, forward strand.
GTGAGTTACCGTACTCCCTGCGACGCGGCGAAGCCCGAAATTCCGATGACCCACCGTGCTGGACGGCCGGCCCTGCTCGCGGGCTTGCTCGCGGCGGTCGTGCTGGGTTGCGGCAGCTCGCGCGATCGCTCCGACGTCGACCTCCGAGGCGTCCGATTGGGCGCCGTCATCAAGGGCCTGGACAATCCCTTCTTCGTGACCATGCACGATGGTCTGGTCGCGACGGCTCGGCGCGAGAACTCCCGGCTGCAGGTCGCCGCCGCGCCGACGGGTCTGCAGGACACGGCGGGTCAGGCGTCCGCGCTCCAGTCGCTCGCCCGCGATCACCCACGCTGCTACGTCGTCAACCCGATCAACCAGACCAACCTCGTGGGGGCGCTCGCTCGCATCGCGCAGGACGCGCCGATCGTCAACGTCGACTCGGTGATCGGCAAGGACGCTGCGAAGGCGGTGGGCGTCGAGATCACGTCCTACATCGGGACCGACAACCGTGCCGGCGGGAGGCTGGGCGCGGATGCGATGGCGGCGCTCGTCGACCGCGGCGCGAGGGTCGCCGTGATCGCCGGCATCCCCGGCGATGTCGGAAGCGGCCTCCGCGCCGGCGGCTTCAAGCAGGGCAACCGCGGACGCTTCGACGTGGTCGCCACGATCGCGGCCGACTTCGAGCGCGCGAAGGCCAGACGAGCCGCCGCCGCGCTGCTGCGGGCCGACCCGCGTGTCGACGGCTTCTTCGCGGTGAACGACCTGATGGCGCTCGGCGTGGCGGATGCCGTCCGAGCCGCAGGGCGGCAGGGTGAGGTGAAGGTCGTCGGCTTCGACGGCATCCCCCAGGCGCTGGCCGCCGTCACGCGGGGCTCGCTGTCGGCAACCGTCGCCCAGTACCCCTACACGATGGGGCAGCTCGCGATCGAGGCCTGCCTGGCCGCGCTCCGCGGACACCCCGTGCCCGCCACGGTGGACGCTCCGCTGCAGGTCGTCAGCAGCGACAACGTCGCGCGTGCGCGGGCCAACTTCCCCGAACCGGTCGAGCAGTTCCACGACCCGTTTGCGCGATGAGTCGCCTCGCCCTCGTCGCCGCCGTCGTGGCCGTGCTCGCCGCCGGCTGCGGCGGGAGCTCGAGCGCCCACGACGGCGGCGGCGCCCGTGTCGGGGTCGTGATCAAGGGTCTCGACAACCCGTTCTTCGCGGCCATGAAGCAGGGCGTCACGGCGTCCGCGCGCGATCGGCAGGCGGACGTGCGCGTGAGCGCGGCGACCGGACTGGACGACACCGCCGGTCAGGCGTCGAAGCTCGAGGCGCTCGTCGCCCAGCGGCTCGATTGCTACGTGGTCAACCCGATCAGCCAGTCGAACCTGGTCCAGGCGCTCTCGCACGTGCCTCACGGCACCCCGATCGTGAACATCGACTCGCCGATCGGCGCGGACGACGCGCGCGCGCTGGGGATCAAGATCTCGACCTACATCGGCACGGACAACCGGGCGGCGGGGAGGCGGGCCGCCGACACGATGGCCGGGCTCGTCGGCAGGGACGGACGAATCGGGATCATCGGCGGCATCTCGGGCGATGCGACGAGCGCAGCGCGGATCGACGGCTTCCGCGCCGGCGCCCGCGGACGCTTCGTCGCGCTCGATACGGTCACCGCGGATTGGGACGAGCACAAGGCGATGCTCGCCGCCGGCGCGCTGCTGCGGCTCGCTCCCGGCATCGAGGGGTTCTTCGCCGCCAACGACGAGATGGCGCTCGGGGTCGCCCGCGCCGTGAGCCATGCGCGGCGCAGGGGCACGGTGGCGATCGTGGGCGTCGACGGCATCGAGGAGGCGCTCGCCGCGGTCCGGCGCGGCGAGCTCTCGGCGACGGTCTCGCAGTACCCCTACACGATCGGCATGCTCGGGGTGGAGGCCTGTCTCGCCGCCGCGAGGGGTGAGTCGTTGCCCGCGCATGTCGACGCCCCCGTCCAGGTCGTGACCAAGCGCAACGTCGCACGCGCGGAGGCGAAGTTCCCGCGGCCTGTCGAGCCGTTCAAGAGCCCGTTCGCGGGTCTGTTGCGCGACTGAGGATGCGAACATCCGCGCGATGCGGATCGCGCTCGTCTCCCGCCAGATGGCCACCGTGCCGCACTCCGGACTGAGCCGGGCGAGCGCGGAGCTGGCGGCCGGGCTCGCGGCGCTCGACCACGACATCCACGTGATCGCCGAGCAGCCCGCCGGGCTCGCGCTGCCCGACACGATCGCGGTCCACGACGTGACCGGCGGGCGCCCGCTGGCGTGGGCGGCGGCCGCGCACGCCGAGCTCGAGCGCATCGACGGGCTCGACGTCGTGTCCGTGCCGCTGTGGGGCGCGGCCGGGATCTTCGCCGCGCGCGACCCGCGCTGGCCGACCGTGGTCTCGTGCATGACCAGCGCGACGACCATCGCGGCGCTCGAGCCGGGTTGGACCGAGGTCGCCGAGCATCGCGAGGCGCTCCGGCACGAGCGGCTCGCGCTCGCGGGCGCGCGGCACCTGCACGGCCTCACGCGCGCCGTGCTCGACAAGACGATC